>NZ_JAILXP010000121.1 GCF_020740895.1 Streptomyces sp. UNOB3_S3
CCGCTCGCTCCCCCGCTCGTACCGCCCATCACGTGGGCACCCTCAGACACACCACAAAGCCCTCCTGGTCCGATCCGGCCGGCCCGGCCTCCAGCGTGCCGCCGAGCAGTTCGGCGCGCTCCCTCATCCCGAGCAGACCGTACCCGGCGCCGGTGGCCGCCAGCCCCTCGACCGTGCCCCGCGCTCCGCTGTCCTTCACCCAGAGCTCGACCTCTCGCTCCAGATAGGTGAACCGCATCTCCACCCGGGCGCCGGGAGCGTGCTTGCGCACATTGGTGAGCGCCTCCTGCGCGACCCTCCGCACCGCCAGCCCCGCCTCCGCGGGCAGCCCGCGCGGCTCCCCCGCCGTCTCCAGCCGCGCCCCCTCGGCCGCCGCGACCTCCCGCAGGAATTCCTCCACCGGTGTGAGCTCCCCCCGCAGGGCGGACAGCGCCTGCCGCGTCTCGGCCAGGCCCTGGCGCGCCATGCCCCGGGCCGCCGACACCCGCTCCAGGATCCGCTGCCGGTCCGCGTCGCCCTCGATCAGCAGCCGGGCGGCCTCCAGATGCACCAGTTGCGCGGAGAGGCTGTGCGCCAGCACATCGTGTATCTCCCGGGCGATACGGGCGCGCTCGGCCAGCGCCGCCGACTCCGCCTCGGCCCGCCGGGCCGCCCGCTCCTGGGCCAGCAAGCGGAACCCGGCGCCCCGGGCCTCCTCGTCCAGCCGCAGCGAATACCCGATCAGCAGCACGCCCACGACCGTCACCGCGGTCGTCACCGACCGGTCATGGGTGGCCAGCACATACGCCCCCAGAGGCACGCCCGCGAAGGCCAGCCCGGCGCCCAGGGGCAGCCGCTCCACGGCGATGGCCGCGCTGACGCACCACAGCCCCGTCGCCGCGGCGTGCGACCCGGCCGCCTCGGCGGCCACCCCCACCAGCACCGGCACACCCAGCAGCGCGATGGAGAGCCACAGCCGCATGGCGAGCGTCGTCAGATAGCACCCCCGCACGGCGGCGGCGCAGAGCAGGAAACCCACCGCGAGCGCGGCGTACCCCCATCCGCGGAAGACGTCCTCGTGGAGCACCCCCCACAGGAAGACGCCCACCAGGACGACGCGCACCACCCACGTCATCACCTGGCGCCGCCGGGGCACGCCCACCTTGGCGAGCGCCTCGCGGGCAGGCCATTCGGTCCAGTTCTCGATCGCCACGCGTCCCACGCTACGGAGTCGGCTCCCGGCGCGTATCGGAGCACGGGTGGGTCCCGGGTGGATCCCGGGTGGAGATGCCCTCTCCACCCGGGGGTGGACGTCCGGCGCGGCGCCCGCCGCCGGGGCGGCGGACGCGCCGGGCCGTCAGGCGTCGATGCGCGAGCGGTCCAGCGTGGCGGCGGAGTTGGTGATGAACTCCTTGCGCGGCGCGACCTCATTGCCCATCAGCAGGTCGAAGGCGCGCTCGGCGGCCTCCAGGTCGCTGATGTTGATCCGCCGCAGGGTGCGGTGACGGGGGTCCATCGTGGTCTCGGCGAGCTGGTCGGCGTCCATCTCACCCAGACCCTTGTAGCGCTGGATGCTCTCCTTGTAGCGGACACCCTTGCGGTCCAGCTCCATCAGCGTCTGCCGCAGCTCGCTGTCGGAGTAGGTGTAGATGTACTTGTCCTGCCCCTTCTTGGGGTGCGTCAGCTCCACCCGGTGCAGCGGGGGCACGGCCGAGAAGACCCGACCCTCCTCGACCATCGGCCGCATGTAGCGCTGGAACAGCGTCAGCAGCAGGCAGCGGATGTGCGCGCCGTCCACATCGGCGTCGGCCAGGAAGATCACCTTCCCGTACCGCGCGGCGTCGATGTCGAACGTGCGGCCGGACCCGGCTCCTATCACCTGGATGATCGCGCCGCACTCGGCGTTCTTCAGCATGTCCGAGACCGAGGACTTCTGGACATTGAGGATCTTGCCGCGGATCGGCAGCAGTGCCTGGAACTCCGAGTTCCGCGCCAGCTTGGCCGTGCCGAGGGCCGAGTCGCCCTCGACGATGAACAGCTCGCTGCGCTCGACGTCGTCGCTGCGGCAGTCGGCCAGCTTAGCCGGCAGGGAGGAGGTCTCCAGCGCCGTCTTCCGCCGCTGGGCCTCCTTGTGCTGGCGGGCGGCGATACGGGTGCGCGCCGCCGCGACGACCTTCTCCAGCACGGCCCGGGCCTGCTGCTTGGCGTCGCGCTTGGTGGAGGTCAGGAACGCCTTGAGCTCCTTGGCTACCACATTGGCGACGATCCGGTTGGCGGCCGAGGTGCCCAGCACCTCCTTGGTCTGGCCCTCGAACTGCGGCTCCGCCAGCCGGACGGTCACGACCGCCGTGAGCCCCTCCATCGCGTCGTCCTTGACGACGTCGTCCTCGGCGACCCGCAGCAGCTTGGCCGACCGGAGCGCCTCGTTGACCGTCTTGGTGATCGACCGCTCGAATCCGGTGACGTGCGTACCGCCCTTGGGGGTGGCGATGATGTTGACGAAGGACTTCACCGCGGAGTCGTAGCCGGTGCCCCAGCGCAGGGCGATGTCCACGCCGAGCTCACGGGTGACCTCGGTGGGGGTCATGTGGCCCCGGTCGTCGAGGACCGGCACGGTCTCCTTGAAGGTGCCCTGCCCGGACAGCCGCAGCACGTCGCAGACGGCCTTGTCCTGCGCGAGGAACTCGCAGAACTCGCTGATGCCGCCGTCGTAGCGGAACGTCTCCTCGGTGATCGCCCCGCCGTCCAGGGCCCGCTCGTCGCGGACGACGATCGTCAGCCCGGGCACCAGGAAGGCCGTCTGCCGGGCACGCCCGTAGAGGGTCTCCAGGGAGAGCTTGGCGTCCTTGAGGAAGATCTGGCGGTCCGCCCAGTAGCGGACGCGGGTGCCGGTGCGGGTCTTGGGGACCTTCTTGCCCTTGAGCAGGCCGCCGGAGGGGTCGAAGGGGGCGTCCGGGCCCGACTCGGTGAAGATGCCGGGGACGCCCCGGCGGAAGCTGATCGAGTGGGTCCGGCTGTTCCGGTCGACCTCGACGTCCAGCCGCGCGGAGAGCGCGTTGACGACGGAGGCGCCGACACCGTGCAGACCACCGGAGGCCGCGTACGAGCCGCCGCCGAACTTTCCGCCGGCGTGCAGTTTGGTCATCACGACCTCGACACCGGACAGCCCGGTCTTGGGCTCGACGTCCACGGGGATGCCACGACCGTTGTCGCGCACCTCCACCGACCCGTCGTCGTGGAGGATCACCTCGATGTGGTCGCAGAACCCGCCGAGGGCCTCGTCGACGGAGTTGTCGATGATCTCCCAGAGGCAGTGCATCAGACCGCGGCTGTCCGTCGAGCCGATGTACATGCCCGGCCGCTTGCGGACGGCCTCCAGTCCCTCGAGGACGAGCAGGTGCCGAGCGGTGTAGTTGGATCCGTCCCGGTCTGCCCCGGTCAGCAACGCAGTGGACGGCACGGACGTCTCGGCGGTCACGCGGTTCGCTCCTCGCTGAATTTCTGTCTGGCCCGAGTGGGGCACATGGGTGGCTCAGTTGCCGTTCAGAGGGTACCGAGGCCAGGTAGAGCCTTTGTGCCGCCACCCTTGAGAACAACCATGCTAATCGAGGTTCGATCACCTGTTCGATACCTCGATGGAGTGACATGCACATCACGTTCCCTTCGAGGCATGAACCATTTAGGCTCCGGGCACGTCCTCAAGAACAACCCGGCAAGCCGGCCGGGAGGACGACAACCCCCAGCGACGTGAAACCGTAAGCCCACGCAATACGGCTCATTCGCCGCCAAACGTCAAGATCCGGCCCACTCGAAAGGAAGTTTCGAGGAAAAGCCACGAGCGGGAACGTTTTCGGCCTGGTTGGATGTTGACCCTGGTACGACAGCTCGTCGAGCTAGAGAAGAGGCGACGTGACTACTGTTCTGACCCCCGCGAGCCCGCTGACGGCCGCTGACCGCTGCGACCGGTGCGGCGCTCAGGCTTACCTGCGCGTCGTTCTCATGAGCGGCGGTGAACTGCTCTTCTGCGCCCACCACGGTCGCAAGTTCGAGCCAGAACTCAAGAAGATCGCCGCGGAGATACAGGACGAGACGGAGCGGCTCACCGCCGTGCCGGCATCCGCGTCCGACGAGGACCGCTGAGTCCGCGCGGTGCAGCGCTGACACATCGCATCCGACGACGAGCGAGGTCCCGCCATCCAGGGCGGGACAGCCGCGGGCGGCCTCCCCACCGGGGAAGCCGCCCGCTCTCGTACCCTCCCCCGGCCGCCACCACCCGGCGGCGCCGCCCTCAGGCCCATCGCGGTCTCCGGCCCGGCCGCTTCGCGGGCCCCGGAGCGGACGGCGCCACCTGCGGGGACGCGGCGGGAGCCGGCGGCTTGACCGGCGGCGCCACGGGAGGCTGCGCGGGCGGCGGAACGGCCGGAGGAGCGGCTCCCGGAGCCGGGTCGACGCTATGGGCCCACACCAGCGCGGCGACCGCCGAGACGCGCGTATAGACCCCTGGACGGCCCGGCTGGGCGCAGCCGCTCCCCCAGGACACCAGCCCGACGAGGCGTCCCCGTGCCACCAGCGGGCCCCCGCTGTCGCCCTGGCAGGCGTCCCGCCCGCCGCGCGGCAGCCCCGCGCAGAGCATGGTCGACGGCTGATAGACGCCCTCCGGGCCGCCCGGATAGGCCTGCCGGCACATCCCGTCCTCCAGGATGGCCACCCGCGCGCCCCGCAGCGTCGGCGAGTAGGCGCCGTTGCCGACCACGTCGCCCCAGCCGTAGACGCCCGCCTCCGTACCGGGCACGTAGGCCGCGTCCCCCTCCTTCGCCATGGCGATCGGGGTCTTGTCGGTGACCGGCTCGGCCAGCGTGATGACGGCCACGTCCCCGGCGTTGGTCTCGGGGTTGAAGGCGGGGTTGACCCAGGCGTCCTTGAGCGCGATCTCCTTCCCGCCCCCGCCCCGCAGGTCGTCGCGTCCCACGATCACCCGCAGGTCCTTCGCCTCGGACATCTCGACGCCGAGGACCTCACGGCTGAGGCAGTGGGCCGCCGTCACGACCGTCGAACGGCTCACCAGGGCGCCGCCGCAGAACTGGCCCGACCGCACGGGGCCGAACCGTTCACGGCTCGCCAGGGCCACCGTCCAGGGCACGTCCGCGACCTTCACGGCCTGACCGCCGATGATCCCGCGATTCCCCGCCCGCACCGGGACGGGGGCCACCAGCAGCAGCACGGCCGTTCCGATCAGCGGGTACCTCAGGGCGCGCATACACAGCCTCCTGACGGAGCGAAGTTCTTTGCCTACCCAGCGTCAACCCGCACGCCGGTCACCGCATCCCGGAGAACAGCGGGGCCCGGCTCCTCGGAAGAGGAACCGGGCCCCACGGCGATCGATCTATCGCTCTGTCAGGACTGGTGTCAGGACTAGTCGAGGTAGTCGCGCAGCACCTGGGAGCGCGACGGGTGACGCAGCTTCGACATCGTCTTGGACTCGATCTGACGGATGCGCTCACGCGTCACCCCGTAGACCTTGCCGATCTCGTCGAGCGTCTTCGGCTGACCGTCGGTGAGACCGAAGCGCATCGAGACCACGCCGGCCTCGCGCTCGCTGAGGGTGTCCAGGACGGAGTGCAGCTGCTCCTGGAGGAGGGTGAAGCTGACCGCGTCGGCCGGCACGACCGCCTCGGAGTCCTCGATGAGGTCACCGAACTCGCTGTCGCCGTCCTCACCCAGGGGGGTGTGGAGGGAGATCGGCTCACGGCCGTACTTCTGGACCTCGATGACCTTCTCGGGGGTCATGTCGAGCTCCTTGGCCAGCTCCTCCGGGGTGGGCTCACGGCCCAGGTCCTGGAGCATCTGGCGCTGGACACGCGCGAGCTTGTTGATGACCTCGACCATGTGCACCGGGATACGGATGGTGCGGGCCTGGTCGGCCATCGCGCGCGTGATGGCCTGGCGGATCCACCAGGTCGCGTACGTGGAGAACTTGTAGCCCTTGGTGTAGTCGAACTTCTCCACCGCGCGGATCAGACCGAGGTTGCCCTCCTGGATCAGGTCCAGGAAGAGCATGCCGCGGCCGGTGTAGCGCTTGGCCAGGGAGACCACCAGACGGAGGTTGGCCTCCAGGAGGTGGTTCTTGGCGCGCCGGCCGTCCTCGGCGATGATCTCCAGCTCGCGCTTGAGCTTCGGGGCCAGCTTGTCGGCGTTCGCCAGCTTGTCCTCGGCGAACAGACCGGCCTCGATGCGCTTGGCGAGCTCGACCTCCTGCTCGGCGTTGAGCAGGGGGACCTTGCCGATCTGCTTCAGGTAGTCCTTCACCGGGTCGGCGGTGGCACCGGCCACCGCGACCTGCTGGGCCGGGGCGTCGTCCTCGTCCTCGTCGGACAGGACGAAGCCCTTGTTCTCGCCGCTCTCGTCCTCTTCGTCACCCTTGCCCGGGGTGGGGGTCTCCTCGAGGAGATCCTCGTCGAGGAGCTCGTCGGCGTCCTTCTTGGCGGCGGTCTTCTTGGCCGTCGTCTTCTTGGCGGCGGTCTTCTTGGCCACCGTCTTCTTGGCCGTCGCCTTCTTGGCGGCGGTCTTCTTGGCGGGCGTCACGGCCTCGTCGGTCTCGTCGCCGTACGCGCCCGTGGCGGACGTGGTGGACGTCGAGACGGAGGACTGCCGGGCCGTGACCGTCTTGGAGGAGACGGCCTTGGTGGCGGTGCGCTTCGCCGGGCTCTTCGCTGCGACGCTCTTGCGGGTGCGCTTGGGCGCCTCTGCGGCACTGACCATCAGCGTCACACCCTCCTCGTCGAGGACCTGGTTGAGGCTGCGCAGAACGTTCTTCCACTGGGTTGGCGGAATCTGGTCAGCCTCGAAGGCCCGACGCACGTCGTCGCCGGCGATCTGCCCCTCGGCCTTTCCCTGCTCGATGAGCGCCATCAGAGACTCGGATTCGGCGATCTCCGGCGGGAGCGTACGGGATGTGCTGGCCGACACGAACAACCTCTCGGAACGATGGAAACGGCTTCCGGCCCCGTCCGCTCTGGACCGGGCCGACGACCGTCGGCAAGGATGAACCGACGGCGCGTGGGCGGTAGTGCGGAGAAGTCAGCACCTCCAACGAGGCGCGTATTCCCTCCGCGGCCACCACCTCTTTAGTCATCGCGCTGTCACAAGGAGCGTTACGCCCAATCCTCGTGGCCCGAGTCACACCCCAAAACAGGGTGAAAGGCCCCTGAAGTGGACAGATCGCGAACTCTGCCGCCGTCGGCGGCCGCACGGAACGGCTCGCCCGGTGCGCGCGTACGTCCCCGTACGCGCGCGCCGGGCGAGCGGCCCCGCACGTGCCGCCCCGTCCGCGGGGCCCGTCCCGCGCTCAGTGCTCGCGCGGGGCGGGCACCACTCGCTCGACCTCGGGGTGGGTGACGAGCAGTTGGCGCATGGCCGCCTCGGCCCCCGCCGCGTCGCCGGCGGCGACGGCGTCGACGATCCGCAGGTGCTGCCCGACGCCCGCCTCGGTGGGACGGTCGCAGCCGCCGGTGGAGGCGCCGGAGACGTGGAGGGCGGCGGAGACGATCCCCGAGAGGTGCTCCAGCATGCGGTTGCCCGCGACCTGGAGCAGCAGGGAGTGGAACTCGGCGTCGGCGCGGGTGAAGGTGAGGGAGTCACCCTGGGCGAGGGCGTGGCCCATGATCTCGGCCATGTCGGCGAGGCGCTGCTGGACGTCCTCGCGGCCGTGGCCCGCGGCGAGGCGGGCGGCCAGCGGCTCGATCGTCCAGCGCAGCTCGCACAGCTCCCGGCGCTGGTCCTCCCGCTGCGGCCCGAAGGCGCGCCACTCGATGATGTCGGGGTCGAGGAGGTTCCAGTCGCTGACGGGCCGGACCCGGGTGCCCACGTTGGGGCGTGCGCTGACCAGGCCCTTGGCCTCGAGGACGCGCAGGGATTCGCGGACGACGGTGCGGGAGACCTCGAAGCGCTGCCCGATCTCCTCCGGGACCAGCGGGCGGTCGGCGCCCAGGTCACCGGAGACGATCATCTGGCCCAGCTGCTGTACGAGCTGGCCGTGCAGCCCTCGGCCACGGCTGCCTGCGGCGCGACGGCCCGCGCGGCTCAGCTCCCCGTCGCCGTCCCAGGCGGGCGGGGCGCCGCGGTCGGCCCCGGGGGCGTCCGCGTAGGAGTAACGGTCAAGCTCGCCCGGGCCTGCGAGGCCGGAGTCGGCGGGGCGAGCCGCGGTCATCATGGTGTGCGCAAGGGTACTCACGCTTCCTTTGTCGGCGACACCTCGAAGGCCCTTGAGGTCTTTGGTGAAAAGCACACGAAAGGGTGATCGCCCATTACCTTGCAATTGACGCTCAAATAGCCAGAATCGGGCGCCCTTCCAGGCTGGACAACTGCGGAGAGTGACGCCCTCGCCGGGTTCTCCGCCGCCCCTCCGGGCCGATTGTCACTCTGCGTTCGCTCCGGACCGGCGGGCCGCACTAGCACAGCGCTCACCTGGGCCGCCCGCGGATCACGGTCAGCACATACGCGCCGAGCAGTCCCGCCAGCGACAGCGCGAGCGCCCATCCGATCGGCTGGGACATCAGGCGCAGCGCTGCCTCGATCCCCTGGTCGAGCCCGGACGGCCAGCGCACCAGGGCCGCCGAGCGCAGCCGCTCCGGCAGGCCGATCAGCGACCGGGCCTCGGGGCGGGAGAGCGCGCCGCCCAGCACGGGCACCACCAGCGTGGGCACGGCGAGGACCGCCACCAGCCCGAGCGCGGTGGACCGGAACAGCCCGGCCGCGAGCAGTCCCGCCCAGGCGCACCCCAGGACGAGGGAGGCCCAGCCCACGAGCGCGGCCCCCCAGCCGCCGGGGAGGAGGGGGACAGTCGCGCCGAAGAGGGTCCGCAGGGCGGCGGCGTCGAGGCCGAGCGCGGTGAGCGCGAGGAGCAGGGCGGTCCCCGCCGATACGGCGAGCTTCGCGCCGAGCAGCCCCAGCCTGCGCGGCACGGTGCCCTGGTCCGGGGCGAGCGCGGGATAGCGGAATTCCTGGCCGAAGGAGAGCGCGCCCAGGAGACCGGCCGCGAAGGCGGCCGGCGGCAGGGGCAGCCAGAGCGGCCAGCCCGTGAGCAGCCGGGACGCCGGGGCGGCTCCGGCGCGCGCGAGCAGGACGGAGGCGAGCACGGACACGACGAGCGCCCCGCCGGAAACGCCCCAGCCGGTGCGCACGCCGGTGGCTCGGCGCAGCTCGTATCGCAGAGGCCACGCCGGGCTCGGGGCGGGGAGCCGGTGCCGCAGACCGGAACGGGCCGCGGCCTCCGGCACGGCGGGCCCGTCCGGCGCCCCGTCCTCGCCGGCCTCGTCGGTCGTGCCGTCGGAGCCTCGGCCGTCGGCACGCCGCAGCGGTGCGACGGGGCCGGTGTCCACGGTCTCCTCCGCGAGACGGTGGACGAGGATGCCGTGGCGGTAGGCGGTCTCGCCGATGACGGCGCAGCTGCTGCCGTAGACGAAGAGCCGGCTGCCTCCTTCGCGCACGACCTCGACGGGAGGGCCGCCCAGCCGTTCGTCCGCCGAGTCCGCCTCCTCGGCCAGGACGTGGGCGAGGCGGTTCGCCAGGGGCGACTGGACGGCGACGCGGGGGCGCAGCCGGGTGCCGGAGAAGGCGGTCCCCTCCTGGTCGGCGACGAGGCGCCCCTCGTCGATGGTGACGACCCGGTCGGCGATCCGGGCGGCCTCGGCGGGATCGCGCGAGGTGACCAGGACCGCTCCGCCCTGGGCCGCGTAGCCGCGCAGGAGCCCGTGGAGCCACGCGGTCTCGCGGGGGGAGAGTCCGCCGGCGGGTTCGTCGAGGACAAGGGTGTGGGGGTCGCCGAGGAGCGCGGAGGCGAGGCCGAGGCGGCGGTCCATGCCGAGCGAGAAGTCGCCGAGGCGCTGGTCGGCGAGGCCGCTGAGGCCGACGACCTCCAGGACGTCGTCGGCGCGCTCGGCGGGGACCCCGGCCGCGGCGCTGAGCATGCGCAGATGTCCGCGGGCGGTGCGGCCGGGATGCCCGGGAACGTCCCCGAGGAGGACGCCGATCTCACGGGCGGGGTGGGGGATCCGGTCCAGGGTGCGGCCGCGGAAGAGCGCGACGCCGCGTCCCGGATCGAGTCGCAGCATCAGGCGCAGGGCGGCGGTCTTGCCGGAGCCGGGCTCGCCGAGCAGCACGGTGACGCGCCCGGGGCGGGCCTCGAAGGTGAGGTCGTCGACGGCGGGGGGCTGGTGGCGGCGGGAGAGGCTGGTCAGTCCGATGGCCTGGATCATGGCTTCACTCGCGGGACGGCGGGACCGTACCGCAGCACCGTAACCCGATATGTCCTATTTGCTACGCAATGTAGGCGGCCGTGCCGCTGCGTGTTCCCTCCGGCGGCCGTGCCGGGGCCCCTCCGCCGCCTTTCGCACCCTGCTGATCCGGGGCTACGCCTCGGGCCGCAGCATGGGCGGATTGAGCAGCGTGGCCCCGCCCGCCCGGAAGAGCTGCGCCGGGCGCCCGCCCTGGCGCGTCGTCGTCCCGCCCGTGGGCACCAGGAACCCCGGGGTGCCGGTGACCTTGCGGTGGAAGTTCCGCGGGTCCAGCGCGACGCCCCATACCGCTTCGTAGACCCTGCGGAGCTCGCCGACCGTGAACTCCTGGGGGCAGAAGGCGGTGGCCAGCGAGGAGTACTCGATCTTGGACCGGGCGCGCTCGACGCCGTCCGCGAGGATGCGGGCGTGGTCGAAGGCCAGCGGCGCGGCCTGCTCGCCCTCGCGCCCGTACCCGACCTCCTGGTCCAGCAGGTCCTCGACGGGCGCCCAGCGCACGCTCCGGGCGTCGCCGCCGGGGCGCGGGGCCGGCAGGTCGGGCGCGAGCGCGAGGTGGGCCACGCTCACCACGCGCATCCGGGGGTCCCGCTTGGGGTCGCCGTACGTGGCGAGCTGTTCGAGGTGCGCGGCGTTGGCGTTCGCGGGCGCCGCCGGGTCATGGGCGTGCAGCCCGGTCTCCTCGGCCAGCTCCCGGGCGGCGGCCGTCGCCAGGTCCTCGTCGCCCCGCACGAACCCGCCGGGCAGGGCCCATCGGCCCTGGAACGGGGGCTCGCCGCGGCGGACGGCCAGCGCGCACAGCGCGTGGCGTCGCACGGTGAGCACGACCAGGTCGACGGTGACTGCGAAGGGCGGGAAGGCCGACGGGTCGTAGGGCATGTCGTGATCATAGTCGTCTGCCTGACGATAAACAGGTTCTTGCGCTCTCCCCGTGAACGGCCCGGCCATGAACCCGGCACTCATCCACTCACACCCCCAGCTGCAGGCCGGCGGCGGCTTCCTCGACCATGCCGAGCCCCAGCCTGCTGATCCGTACGGAGAACGGCCGCTCGGCGACGCGCAGCCCGGTGAACCGCAGCTCGCCGAGCGGCGCCGAGCGCGGCGGCCGGACCGTCACACCGCCCGCCGGGACGTCGGGGCGCACCCCGGCCGCCGCCGTCAGCAGCTGGACCGCGCCCGCGGCGGCGACGGCGGCGGGCCGGCAGGCCGCCGGGTGCGGCAGCGGCGCGCCGCCCGTGGTCCGCTGGTCCCCCGCGTACATCTCCGGCAGCCGGTGACCGAAGGACTCGGAGGCGTCCAGGACCCCCCGGAGCAGCCCGGCGGCCTCCTTCTCGTATCCGGCCGTCATCAGCCCGGCCACGGCGACCGCCGTCTCATGGACCCGCACGGCTCCCCCTCGGTGCCCGAAGGGGTTGTGCCCGGGCTCCTTCGCCCCCAGGCTGCGCAGCCCCCAGCCGGAGTCGAGGGCGGGCCCGCCGAGCAGCCGGGCGAGTTGCTCGGTCTGCACCCTGTCGAGCAGCCCCGGGCCGTACTCCCCCGATCCGAGCAGCCCCGTGTCCAGCAGGTGGGCCGCGGCGCAGCCCAGGTGGGGTATCGGCCGGCCGTCGGGCGTGCGCGCGGCCACGGGCCGCCCGCCGCCGCGGTCGTCGGACCAGAAGTCCTCCCGGAAGCGGCGGCGCAGGGCCGCCGCCCCCTCGCGCAGGCCCTCCGCGCCGGGGCGGCCGTATGCCTCCAGCAGATCCGCCCCGAGGGACGCGGCCCGGTGGGCGTGTGCCTGGACCTCGCAGCGGTACGGCCCGCCCGGCGCCGGGTCCGCGAGGTACACCCGGTCCCCGGTGGCGGCGCGCAGCCACTCCAGGCACCGCTCGGCGGCGGGCAGCAGGGCCTCGGTCTCCTGCTCGGGAAGCCCCCAGCGCCGGGCCTCGGCGAGGACGACGGGGAACAGCAGGGTCGCCTCGACGCCGGTGCACCCGGGGGGCAGGTGGGCGCCCGAGTGCCGCAGCGCCCCGGGGATCCTGCCGGTGTCGGGGCCCGGGCCGGTGATCTGTGCGCGCGCCAGGGTGCGCAGCGTGCCGGCGGCCAGCCGGACGCCCAGGGGCAGGGTCATCCGGGCCGCCCACAGGGCCTCGGCGGGAGCGAGCTGGCCGCACCGCCAGGGGATGCCGGCGGCGAGATGGGCGTCGCCCGGGTGGACGGGGTCGCGCACGAGGAGCGCGCGGAGGTCGCCGAGGGCCGTCGCCAGCAGTGCCGCGACCCGTGGGTCGTCCCCGTCGGCCTCCGCCTCTCCCCAAGGAGGCGCCGCCCCGCCGCGGCCGTGCGCCGCCGGCTCCGCCGCGTGCGGCCGGCCGGGCAGCTCGGGGTGGACCCGGAGCTCGATGCTCCTGCTGCCCCCGGGCGGCAGCCGTATCTCCCAGCACAGCAGTCCCGCCGAGGCGAGGACGTCGTCGGGGGCGGGGTCGGCGGTGACCACCGTGTGCATCCCCGGGGCCGACCAGCGCAGCCCGGAGGCGTGCACATCGGCGGGGATCTCGGGCCCGGCAGCCCCGGCGGCGATCGCGGCCAGCTCGGCGAGGTCGGTCCCCAGGGCCACCTCCACCGGCAGTGTCAGCTCCTGCGCCGCCGAGCTGCGGACGACGATCCGCTCCAGGCCCTCGGCCTCGCGCAGCCGCTCGACGGTGACGGCCGGATCCGGCCCGCCGTCGGCCGGGGTGCGCACCGTGCCGACGAAGCGGGCGCGGTCCGCGCTGATCATCCGCCCCTGCACGGGCACCGGATCGGCCCCCGCGACCCGCACCCGGCAGGTGCCCAGGAGCCTGCGGCCGCTCCGGTAGAACCCGTCGAGGCCGTGCCCGGTGAGCTGCCCGTGCGCGCGGGAGATCGCGAGCGCCGGGAGGGCGACGCAGATCAGCGATTCGTGCACGGGCTGCGGCGCCTGGGCGCGCGCGCTGCCGCCGCGCCGCTGCTCGGGCGGCCGCTGCACCAGCTGGGGTGTGTGGGTCGAAGGACCCTTGGGGGCGATGCCTTGCACGGTGTCTGCGCTCCCTGGGCTCTCGCGGTCCGGGCCCGGCGGGTCCTGACCGGACCGCCGGATGGCCGTCGGCGGTCGCCGACGACGATTACGGCCACTCAGGTGAACGGCGCCGGGCCCGCCGAAGTCACGGTGGCCCTCCGCGGCCGGGCTCATGGCCGGCTCCGCGCGCCCCGCTGCCCGCCGCGCCGCCGCGTGCGCGCCCGTCCTGCGGGCCCGCCGGCTCCCGCGGGGCCCACCGGGCCCGCGGGTCCGGCCGGAGAGCCCGGCCCGCCCGAGCGGGCGGGGCCGCCCGGGCCGCCGGACCCCACGTCCGCCGCTGTCTCCGGGCCGGGCCCCGCCGTCGTGGCGGGCTGCCGGCTCTTCGCGTCCGCGGCCGCCGCGCGGGCCGCTTCGGCGTGGGCCGCCGCGTGCACCGCGCGGTCGGCGCGTTCGCGGCGCAGACAGCGGCGGAGGTGTTCGGGGTCCATGCCGTCGTTGCACGCGCGGTGCAGGAGCTGGGCGAAGAGGTATTCGGGGTCGGCGCTCAGGGCCCGGCTCAGGGCGACCCGTGCCTCGGGGTGGTCGCCGGTCGACCAGGCGACCCAGCCCGCCAGGGCGAGGGACGCGGCCGCGTGCTCTGTATAAGGAGGCACGCACCGGCGAGCGAGAGCCCGCCACAGGCGCAGCACCGCCGGGGCCCGGGGCCCCTCCATCCATTCCGCCGCGTGGTCGCGCGTGGTGCGGTCCTGAAGGCCGAGGATGATGGCCGCCGCCTCGTCGGCGGCCAGCAGGTCGTCGTCGCGGGCGTCGGCCTCCGCCCTGCCGACGACGGGCCGGGCCGTGTGGAACCGGCCCACGACCAGGCTCACCAAGTCCAGCGTCTCCTGCCGTACGGTCAGGCCGGCGGTGCCGGTCAGGATGCGCGGGACGAGGTCGGCGGCGGCCGCGTCCAGCGCGGACTGCTGCTCCAGCGCCCGTCCTCCGGTGAGCGGGGCGTACCGGGCCTCCATCTCGCGGAGCGTTCCACGCACCTGGATCCCGGCGTAGGCGGCGGCCGCGGCCATGACCGAGGTGCCGGGAGGGGTCAGCGGCGCGCCGTCCGGTGGGCAGCAGCGTTCGTCGGGGCAGCAGTAGGACCAGAAGCGGCCGTCGGAGAGGCACAGCGCCTCGTAGACGGGCACATCCAGCCCTCCGCAGGCCAGGCGCAGGCTCTGGGCCAGCGGGCGGAGCCGCTCCATCACCTGGCGGCCGGTCTCTCCACCGGCGGGGTCCTGGCACAGGAACAGCACGATGCCCTCGGGCCGGGCGCCCCGCTTGTCGCAGCCCGCGATCAGGGTCTCCGCGAGCTGCCGGCTGACGTCGGGCCACTCCTCCGGGTCCGGGATGCCGAGCCTGAGCCGCCCGCCGAAGCGGCCGCGCTCACCGTGCAGGGCCAGCATCACCACGCTGTCGTTCGGGTGGAATCCCAGCAAGTACGGGAGGGCGTCGGCGAGTTCGGCGGGGCTGCGCAGCGTGATCTGCGTGTCCGGCGGGGTGTCCCAGGCGGCGGAGGAGTCGGTGGAGGGGCGGGAGGACTCGTTGTGGTGGGTCATGGCCCGAGAGTCCCGCGAGGCCGTCCGGGCCCGCCAGCCCTGTGGATAACTCCAGAAGTATTGTCGTACTACTGCTGTGGAGAACCGCCCGCGCGGGTTTTCCACAGGCCGGGCCACCGGGTTCGCGCGTTGTCAGTGTCCTCGTGTTGCATGGGGGCATGACCAACGAAGCCCTCCGCACCTCGGCGGACACCGTCCTCGCCCGTCTCGTCGGTGACGCCACGGGCACGGCGAGACTGCGCGAGGACCAGTGGCGCGCGATCGAGGCCCTCGTCGCCGACCGCCGTCGCGCGCTGGTCGTCCAGCGCACCGGGTGGGGCAAGTCCGCGGTGTACTTCGTCGCGACCGCCCTGCTGCGGGCGCGGGGCAGCGGCCCGACCGTGATCGTCTCCCCCCTGCTCGCCCTGATGCGCAACCAGGTCGAGGCGGCCGCGCGGGCGGGCATCCACGCGCGCACGATCAACTCCTCCAACACCGAGGAGTGGGAGACCGTCCAGGCCGAGGTCGCGGCGGGCGAGGTGGACGTGCTGCTGGTGAGCCCCGAGCGGCTCAACAACCCCGACTTCCGTGACAACGTGCTGCCCAAGCTCGCCGCCGCCACCGGTCTGCTCGTCGTCGACGAGGCGCACTGCATCTCCGACTGGGGCCATGACTTCCGGCCCGACTACCGCCGACTGCGGACCATGCTCGCCGACCTGCCGCCCGGGGTGCCGGTGCTCGCGACGACCGCCACGGCGAACGCCCGCGTCACCGCCGACGTCGCCGAGCAGCTGGGGACGGGCGAAGGGACGGAGGAGGCGCTGGTCCTGCGCGGCCCGCTGGACCGGGAGAGCCTGAGCCTCGGCGTCCTGGAGCTCCCGGACGCCGCCCACCGCCTGGCCTGGCTCGCCGATCACCTCGACGAGCTCCCCGGCTCGGGCATCGTGTACACCCTCACGGTCGCCGCCGCCGAGGAGGTCGCCGTGTTCCTGCGCCGCCGCGGCCACACCGTCACCTCCTACACCGGCAAGACCGAGAACGCCGACCGCCAGCAGGCCGAGGAGGATCTGCTGGCCAACCGCGTCAAGGCGCTGGTGGCCACCTCCGCGCTGGGCATGGGCTTCGACAAGCCCGACCTCGGCTTCGTGGTCCACCTCGGCTCCCCCTCCTCTCCCATCGCCTACTACCAGCAGGTGGGCCGCGCCGGGCGCGGCGTCGAGCACGCCGAGGTGCTGCTGCTGCCCGGGCGGGAGGACGAGGCGATCTGGAAGTACTTCGCGTCGCTGGCCTTCCCGCCGGAGGAGCAGGTCCGTCGCACGCTGGACGTGCTGGCCGCCGCGGACCGGCCGCTCTCGCTGCCCGCCCTCGAACCGCTGGTGGACCTCCGGCGCTCCCGTCTGGAGACCATGTTGAAGGTCCTCGACGTGGACGGCGCCGTGCGCCGGGTACGCGGCGGCTGGACCGCGACCGGCGCGCCCTGGGCGTACGACGGCGAGCGCTACGCCTGGGTCGCGCGGCAGCGCGAGGCGGAGCAGCAGGCCATGCGGGAGTACGCGGCGACGACCGGGTGCCGGATGGAGTTCCTGCGGCGGCAGTTGGACGACGAGGCGGCGGCGCCCTGCGGGCGGTGCGACAACTGCGCCGGGTCCCGGTTCTCCGCCGGCGTCTCCGGCGCGGCCCTGGACGCCTCCCGGGGCGAGCTGGGACGACCGGGGGTGGAGGTCGAGCCGCGCCGGATGTGGCCGACGGGGATGGCCGCGGTCGGCGTGGACCTCAAGGGGCGGATCCCCCCGGGCGAGCAGGCCGCGCCCGGCCGGGCACTCGGGCGGCTCTCCGACATCGGCTGGGGCAATCGGCTGCGCCCCCTCCTCGCGCCCCAGGCCCCGGACGCCTCCGTTCCGGACGACGTCGCGGACGCGGTGGTGACCGTACTGGCCGACTGGGCCCGGGGAGCGGGCGGTTGGGCGTCCGGCGCCCCGGACGCCCCGGCCCGCCCGGTGGGTGTCGTCACCGTCGCCTCCCGGACCCGGCCGCTGCTGATCCGCTCGCTCGGTGAGCGCATCGCCGCCATCGGCCGGATGCCCCTCCTCGGCACGATCGAGTACCGGGACACGGACGCGGACACCCGGGTGCCGCGCACCAACAGCGCCCAGCGGCTGCGGGCGCTGGACGGGGCGCTGACCGTGCCGCCGGCCCTCGCGGAGGCCCTGGCGTCGGCCGGCGGGCCCGTCCTGCTCGTCGACGACATGGCCGACACAGGCTGGACCCTCGCCGTCGCGGCGCGGATGCTGCGGCGCTCCGGAGCGAAGGAGGTGTTCCCTCTGGTCCTGGCCGTTCAGGGGTGACGCGCGGGACGGCCGGGCGGCCCGGAACTCCGGGCCCCGGAACAGCGGATACCGGTCAGTGGCGGCAATTGATCGTTGCCGCGCGGCGGGTGGGGCCGCGAGAATTGGACCGGTCCCCCGCCCCCGCCCGTCGCACGGGCCGCCGGGACCGCTGTCGCGCCGCACGCCGCGGTGCACGCCCTGCCTGAGCTCCCGCCCCGGATCGTGGGCGTGCAGACGAAGGGAGAATCATGGCCTTCGGCTTCGCTCCACCCTCGTCCGCCGACTCCGTTCCCCGCCCGGGCAGGCTGCTCGAACCCGCAGACTGGATCGCCTCGGGAGTCCCCCTGCTGCGCAATCCGCGCGAGGTGGTCAGCGGGCTCCACGCCCGGCACGCGCCGACGCCGTCCACGGCGGTCGTCGCCGTCTTCCAGCCGGACGAACGGCTCGTGGCCAGCGCCTCCTTCGTCCGCCACACCGGGCGCGCCAGTCCCGCCGACGGCTGGGAGCTGCGCAACGCGCTCCTCACCCAGCTGCGCCGGGTGCTCCCCCATGATCTGCGCAGACGCGCCCCCGTCCGCACGGCCGTGCTGCTCTACTGCCGCGAGGGCGAGTCCCATTGGACGGAGGAGGACGGCGCGTGGATGTGGGCCCTGCGCGACGCCTGCACGCTGCACGGCCTGCGCTGCGGCGCGTACATCACGCTCACCGGCACCGGATGGCAGATCCTCGGCGAGGGGCGCAGCGGACGCCGGCCCTGCTCCGCCGTCTATCCGGTCGCACCGCTCAGCTCCGGCGGCGGAGCGCCCGAGGCGCACCGCCGCACGGTGGCCCGGTGAGGCGGTACGGCACGGCGGCCGACGGCTCCCTCAGGGGCTGCCGGCCGCCATGGGCGTCCGTCAGGCGTCAGCGGAGAGGAGGCTGTTGACGCGCTGCGGGTCGCCGCAGACGATCAGCAGCGCGCCCGCGCGGGCCATGGCCGCGGGCAGCGCGCCGGCCACCGCGGCGTCCGGCCCGCCGTTGACGGCCACGACGACGACCGGGCGGGGCGTGACCCGCTGGGCGTCGGCGTTCGCGTAGAAGACGTCGTCCCCGGCGTCGTGCTGCGCCCAGTAGGACGCTTCACCGAAGGACAGCTCGTGCGCGGCCCAGGGGTGCGGGTCGCCGGTGGTGAGGACCAGCACCTCGCCGGGGGCCCGGCCGCTGTCGAGCAGCACGTCGACGGCTTCGTCCGCGGCGTCCAGGGCGCCCTGCTCGGTGGCCGGGATCAGCTGGATCTGCGGGGTGGCCGCCGGGGCCCCCGTGGCCTTCTCGCGCGGGGCGCGCTGGGCCGGGACGGCGGTGCGGTGCGGGCCGGTGCCGCCGGGCCGTATGGGGGC
>NZ_JAILXP010000122.1 GCF_020740895.1 Streptomyces sp. UNOB3_S3
CCGCGGGGGCGGTACGGGCCTCGTGGGGGGACCCGCAGGGGCCGCTGGAGCCGGCCAATACCAACGAGGTGCAGGGCGGCAAGGTCCTCGACATGATCTTCCGGGGGCTGAAGCGGTACGACCCCCGGACCGGCGCCGCCGTCAACATGGTCGCCGACCGGATCGTCAGCCCCGACCAGCGGCACTTCACCATCACCCTCAAGGACGGCTGGACCTTCAGCGACGGCGAGAAGGTCACCGCGAGATCCTTCGTCGACGCCTGGAACTACGCCGCCCTCGTCGACAACAAGCAGAAGAACGCCTCCTTCTTCCAGGACATCGAGGGTTATGAGAAGGTCCACCCCGCCAATGGGTCCCCTACCGCCCGTACCCTCTCCGGACTCGCCGTCAAGGACGAGCGGACCTTCACCGTCGCGCTGCGCACCACGTTCTCCACCTGGCCCGACACCCTCGGCTACTCCGCCTACGCGCCGCTGCCCAGGGCCTTCTACGACCAGCACGAGAAGTGGCTGAGGAAACCCATCGGCAACGGGCCGTACCAGATCGACTCGTACACCAAGGGCTCCCAGATGCGGCTCACCCGCTGGGACGGCTACGCGGGGCCCGACAAGGCCCGCAACAGCGGTGTGGAGCTACGGGTCTACACCGACAACAACACCGCCTACACCGACCTCCAGGCCGGCAACATCGACCTCGTCGACGACATCCCCAGCGCCCAGCTGAAGAACGTCAGGACGGACCTCGGCGACCGCTACATCAACCAGCCCGCCGGCATCATCCAGACCCTCGTCTTCCCCATGTACGACGCCGCCTGGAACAAGCCCGGCATGGAGAAGGTCCGGCTGGGCCTGTCCATGGCCATCGACCGGAAGCAGATCACCGAGCAGATCTACCGGAAGACCCGCACCCCCGCCACCGACTGGACCTCACCCGTTCTCGGCGTCAAGGGCGGCTTCAAGGAAGGGCTGTGCGGTGACGCCTGCGGCTACGACCCCACCCGGGCCAGGAGGCTCATCGAGGAGGGCGGCGGGCTCCCCGGCGGCCGGGTCACCATCACCTCGAACGTCGACACCGGCTCCCACCGGCTGTGGATGGACGCCGTCTGCAACAGCATCAACAACGCCCTGGGCAAGGACCAGGCCTGCACCGTCAACCCCGTCGGCACCTTCGCCGACTTCCGCAACCAGATCACCGACCACCGGATGACCGGCATGTTCCGCTCCGGCTGGCAGATGGACTACCCGCTGATCCAGAACTTCCTCCAGCCGCTCTACTACACCGACGCCTCCTCCAACTACGGGAAGTTCAGCGACCCGGGCTTCGACAAGCTCGTCGACGAGGCCAACGCCGAATCCGACCGGGCCAGGGCCGTCGCGACGTTCCAGCGGGCGGAGAGGATCCTCGCCGCGCAGATGCCCGCCATCCCGCTCTGGTACCAGAACGGCAGCGCCGGCTACTCCACCGACATCGCGAACGTCGAACTCAACCCCTTCAGCGTGCCCGTCTACGAGCGGATCACCGTCAAGTAGCCGGCCGGCCGGACGAATCGGGAGTCGTGATGGGACGGTATGTGATCCGACGGCTGCTCCAGATGATCCCCGTGTTCATCGGCAGCACGTTCCTGATCTTCCTCATGGTCTACGCCCTCGGCGACCCCATCGCCGCGCTCTTCGGCGACAAGGCGCCCGACCCCGCGACCGCCGCGCGCATCCGCCAGGAGCTCTACCTCGACAAGCCCCTGTGGCTCCAGTACGGCCACTACATGGGGCAGATCCTCACCGGGAACTTCGGCACCGCCTTCAACGGGCAGGAGGTGCTGGAGCTGATGGCCGACGCGTTCCCCGTGACCGTACGCCTCACGATCGTCGCCATCCTCTTCGAGATCGTCATCGGCGTCACCCTCGGCCTCCTCAGCGGACTGCGCCGCGGCCGCTCCCTGGACACCTCCGTGCTGCTGCTCACCCTGATCGTGGTCTCCGTGCCGACCTTCGTCAGCGGCTATGTGCTCCAGTACCTCATCGGCGTCAAATGGGCGGTGGTCTCCCCGTCCGTCTCGCCCGAGGCGCCCTTCGACGAACTCCTCCTGCCGGGCGTCGTGCTCGCCCTCACCTCACTCGCCTACGTCACCCGCCTCACCCGCACCTCCATCGCCGAGAACTCCCGTGCCGACTACCTCCGCACCGCCGTCGCCAAGGGCCTCCCCAGGCACCGCGTCATCACCCGGCACCTGCTGCGCAACTCCCTCATCCCCGTCGTCACCTTCATCGGCACCGACATCGGCGCCCTGATGGGCGGCGCCATCGTCACCGAGCGGATCTTCAACATCCACGGCGTCGGCTTCCAGCTCTACCAGGGCATCCTCCGGCAGAACTCACCCACCGTCGTCGGTTTCGTGACCATCCTCGTCATCGTCTTCCTCATGGCGAACCTGCTCGTCGACCTCCTCTACGCCGTGCTCGACCCGAGGATCCGCTATGCCTGAGCCGCCCCCACCCTCGCCCGGACCACCCCCGGGACTCCCGGAGCCCGCGTACGCCGACCCCTCCGACCCGAACGCCACCATCACCCCCGGGGGCGGCGGCGCCATGACCCTGGCCACCAGCGACGCGGCCACCCTGGAGAACGGCCCCGTCCCCGGCGGCACCGGGAGCGGCAAGGCCCGCAGCCTCTGGTCCGACGCCTGGCACGACCTGCGCCGCAACCCCGTCTTCCTCATTTCCGCGCTCGTCATCGCCTTCCTCGTCCTCATCGCGATCTGGCCCCAGCTCATCGCCGGCGGCAACCCGCTCAGCTGCGACCTCGCCAGGGCCCAGGACGGCCCCGTGCCCGGCCACCCCTTCGGCTTCGACACCCAGGGCTGCGACGTCTACACCCGTACGGTCCACGGCGCGCGGGCCTCCATCACCGTCGGCGTCTGCGCCACCGCCGGGGCCGCGCTGCTCGGCGGCGCGCTCGGCGGACTCGCCGGGTTCTACGGCGGCTGGTGGGACGCGCTGCTCTCCCGGCTCGCCGACATCTTCTTCGGCATCCCGATCATCCTCGGCGGACTCGTCTTCCTCTCCGTCGTCCCCAGCGGCTCGGTCTGGCCCGTCGTCGGCTTCATCGTGCTGCTGGGCTGGCCGCAGATCTCCCGCATCGCCCGCGGCTCGGTCGTCGGCGCCAAACAGCACGACTACGTCCAGGCCGCCCGCGCCCTCGGCGCCGGCAACGCGCGCCTGCTGCTCCGCCACATCGCGCCCAACGCCGTCGCGCCCGTCATCGTCGTCGCGACCATCGCGCTGGGCACCTACATCGCGCTGGAGGCGACTTTGTCCTTCGTCGGCGTCGGCCTCCGGCCGCCCACCGTCTCCTGGGGGATCGACATCTCCAACGCCTCGATCCAGATCCGCAACGCCCCGCACATGCTGCTGTGGCCGGCGGGCGCGCTGAGCGTCACGGTGCTCGCGTTCATCATGCTCGGCGACGCGGTCCGCGACGCCCTCGACCCCAAGCTGCGCTGAGGGAGGCGTACGTGACCACTGCCGTGACCAAGCTGCTCGACGTACGCGATCTGCGCGTGGAGTTCCGCACCCGGGACGGGGTGGCCAAGGCCGTCAACGGGGTCAGCTACTCCGTCGACGCGGGCGAGACCCTGGCCGTGCTCGGCGAGTCCGGCTCCGGCAAGTCCGTGACCGCGCAGGCCGTCATGGGCATCCTCGACTCGCCGCCCGGCCATGTCACCGGCGGCGAGGTCCTCTTCCGCGGCCAGGACCTGCTCACCATGGGCGAGGAGCACCGGCGCCGGATCCGCGGCGCCAAACTGTCCATGATCTTCCAGGACGCCCTCTCCGCGCTGAACCCCGTGATGACCGTCGGCGCCCAGCTCGGCGAGATGTACGAGGTCCACGAGGGCATGACCCGCAAGGACGCCCGCGCCCGGGCCGTCCGGCTGATGGACCGGGTCCGCATCCCCGCCGCCGGGCAGCGGGCCGGGGACTACCCCCACCAGTTCTCGGGCGGTATGCGCCAGCGCATCATGATCGCGATGGCGCTGGCCCTGGAGCCGGACCTGATCATCGCCGACGAGCCGACCACCGCCCTGGACGTGACCGTCCAGGCGCAGGTGATGGACCTGCTGGCGGAGTTGCGGAACGAGTACGACATGGGGCTCATCCTCATCACCCACGACCTCGGCGTCGTCGCCGACGTCGCCGACAGGATCGCGGTGATGTACGCGGGCCGGATCGTCGAGACCGCCCCCGTGCGCGAGCTCTACGCCGCGCCCGCCCACCCGTACACCAAGGGCCTGCTGGACTCCATCCCGCGCCTGGACCAGAAGGGCCGCGAGCTCTACGCGATCAAGGGCATGCCGCCCAGCCTCACCGCCATCCCGCCCGGCTGCCCCTTCAACCCGCGCTGCCCCCTGGCCCAGGACATCTGCCGCACCGACCGGCCCCCGCTGTTCGCCGTGGCCCCGGGCCGCGGCAGCGCCTGCCACTTCTGGAAGGAGACCCTCGGTGAGTCTGGTGAAAGCTGACGGTGAGGCGATCCTTCAGGTACGGGACCTGGTCAAGCACTACCCGCTGCACCGGGGCATCCTCTTCAGGAAACAGGTCGGCGCCGTCCACGCTGTGGACGACCTCTCCTTCGACCTGCGGCGCGGCGAGACGCTCGGCATCGTCGGGGAGTCCGGCTGCGGCAAGTCCACCGTCGCCAAGCTGCTCGTCCACCTGGAACGGCCGACCGCCGGGCGGATCCTCTACAAGGGCGAGGACATCACCCGGCTGTCCGGGCGCGCGCTCAAGGCCGTGCGCCGCAACATCCAGATGGTCTTCCAGGACCCGTACACCTCGCTCAACCCCCGGATGACGGTGGGCGACATCGTCGGGGAGCCCTTCGAGATCCACCCCGAGGCCGCGCCCAAGGGCAGCCGGCGGGCACGGGTGAGGGAGCTGCTGGAGGTCGTCGGCCTCAACCCCGAGCACATCAACCGTTACCCGCACCAGTTCAGCGGGGGACAGCGGCAGCGCATCGGCATCGCGCGGGGGCTGGCGCTACGGCCCGAGGTGATCGTGGCCGACGAGCCGGTCTCGGCGCTGGACGTCTCGGTGCAGGCACAGGTGGTCAACCTGCTGGCGCGGCTCCAGGAGGAGTTCGAGCTGTCGTACGTCTTCATCGCGCACGACCTGTCCGTGGTGCGGCACATCTCCGACCGGGTCGCGGTGATGTACCTCGGGCGCTTCGCGGAGGTGGGCACGGACCGGGAGATTTACGAGTACCCGACGCACCCGTATACGCAGGCGCTGCTGTCGGCGGTGCCCGTGCCGGATCCGTCGGCGCGGGAGCGGCGGGAACGGATCATCCTGACGGGCGATGTGCCGTCCCCGGCGGACCCGCCTTCGGGCTGCCGCTTCCGTACGCGGTGCTGGAAGGCGCGGGAGAAGTGTGCGGAGGTGGTGCCTGGGTTGGAGGTGCCGGAGTGGTTCCGGGGTGGGGGGCCGGTGGCGCATGCGTCGGCTTGTCACTTCGCGGAGGAGCGGGGTGTCGTTCCGACGGATTCCGGGGACGGGTGAGGTCGTTCGGGGACGGCTACCACTCCCTCGGGACGACCTCCACCCCCATCGGCTGCAGCGCCAGCGCCGGTCGTGGCCGGATCCGTTCCGGCCGGACGAGTTCCAGCCGGAAGCGGCGCCAGATGTCCGCGACGATGTGCACCGTCTCCGTCGTCGCGACCGCCGCGCCGATGCAGACGCGCGGGCCGAGGCCGAAGGGGAAGTACGAACCGCGGGGCACCGACGGGCCCTTGCCCGTCCAGCGCTCGGGGCGGAACTCCTCGGCGTCCTCCCAGTGGCGGGGGTCGCGGTGGGCGACCCACTGGCTGACGGTCACCGTCGTGCCGGCGGGGACGAGGTGGCCGCTGAACTCCATGTCCTCGGTGGCGTCGCGGCTGGTCAGCCAGACCGGGGAGTAGAGCCGCAGGGACTCGCGGACCACCGCGTTGGTGTACGGCAGGGCCTCCATGCGGGCGAGCCCGGCCGGGGTGGCGGCGAAGGCGGCCTCGGCCTCCGCCCGTACCCGTTCGGCGATCTCGGGGTGGCGGGCGAGGAGGACGCTCGTCCAGACGACGGCGTCGTTCGTCGTCTCGAACCCGGCCATGATCAGGGTGGCGAGCTCGTCGCGGAGCTCGTCCGGGGTCGGGGGCGGGTCGCCGTGGACGAGCGCGTGGAGGACGGGCGCCCGGTCGGGGTCGGCGTCCGCGGGGGAGGCGGCGAGGGCGCGCAGGGTGCGGTCGACGCGGGCCATCGAGCGCCGGATGCGCAGCTTGCGCGGGGTGGGCACCCATTCGGGCAGCAGCACGGGCGAGGTCGACAGGTCCATGATGGGGGCGACCAGCCGGGCGATCTCGGCGGTGTCCTCCTCGCCGAACTCGTCACCGAACATCAGTGACGTCACCAGCCGCAGCGTCAGCACGGAGACGTCGTCCTGGAGGTCACGAGGGGCGCCGGGGCGCCAGCCGGCGAGCATGCGGTCGCCCTGGTCGGCGACGATCTCCGCCGCCTTGGTGGAGAGCTTGCGGCCGAAGGCGGGCTGCATCCGGTGCCGTTTGGCCTGCCAGGTGGCGCCGTCGCTGTTCATGGTCGACAGCGGGAAGCCCTGGCGGCGCGAGCCGCGCCGGGTGTCCGCGCTGGCCTTGGAGAACTTCGCGTTCCGGTCGACCAGCATCCGTTCGACGTCGCCCGGCGAGGTCAGCAGCACATTGTTGGCGCCGAGCCGCACCACGTCCCCGTAGGTGCGGGAGCACTCGGTCAGGAAGCCGAGCGGGTCCGAGCTGAACGCGTGCAGATTTCCCAGGTACTTGTCCCCGCCCGGGCCCGGGATACCGGTGCCGGCGCCGGGGGAAGCGGCGGTGGTCATGGACGCCTCGTTGGATCGGTCGGGGGACGGAAGGCCGGTGGCCGCGGCATCGCTGCCGCGGCCACCGGGTGAGTCACCGTGCCGGTTTAGTAGTACGAGTACGGCAGGGTGAGGCGGTCCTTACGAGTGAGCCGGGCGAAAAGGGCCCCGGTGAGGATCATCTTGCGCATGGCGTGCACCTCCTTCTCGAGCTCGTCGATTCCCTGAGGGATCGCTTCCTGGTGTGGCCACCACCGCTCCGCGATGGTGAGACAGTAGGCATGTGCCTCTGGGATAACAAGAGTTGACAGGAATCCCGCGCGCATGGTTCGGCGGGTGGTGTTCCGCTTGCTGAGCGCCGGTTTCGCGCGCTCTTTCACCGTAACCCGGAGCCTCTCATTACGGGCCGGGCCGGAACTCGGGAAAGTGGCAGGCGGTCAGATGCCCCTCGCCGTCGCCCTCGGCCGGCACCAGCGGAGGCACCTCCTCCGCGCACTTCTCCCGCGCCTTCCAGCAGCGCGTGCGGAAGCGGCAGCCCGACGGCGGCAGGATCGGGGAGGGGACGTCGCCCGTCAGCCGGATCCTCTCCCGGGCCGTTCCACCGGCGTCCGACGCCTCCGGGACCGCCGACAGCAGCGCGTGGGTGTACGGGTGGCGCGGGCGGCGGTAGATGTCGTCGCGGTCGCCGGACTCCACGATCCTGCCGAGGTACATCACCGCCACGCGCTGGGAGAAGTGCCGTACGACGGCCAGGTCGTGGGCGATGAACAGGAACGCGATGCCCAGCTCGCGCCGGAGCCGGGCCAGCAGATTGACCACCTGCGCCTGGATGGAGACGTCCAGGGCCGACACCGGCTCGTCCGCGACGATCACCTTGGGCTCCAGTGCCAGCGCGCGGGCCACGCCGATGCGCTGCCGCTGGCCGCCGGAGAACTCGTGCGGGAAGCGGTTGTAGTGCTCCGGGCTGAGGCCGACGACCTCCAGCAGCTCACGGACCCGGGCCTCGCGGCCGCCCGGGGGAGCGATGCCGTTGATCTCCATGGGCCCGGAGATGATCTTTCCGACCGTCTGCCGGGGGTTGAGCGAGGAGTAGGGGTCCTGGAAGATCATCTGGATCTCGGAGCGGACCGGGGCCAGCCGTTTGCGGTCGGCGTGGGTGATGTCCTCGCCCCGGTAGCGGATCCGGCCGGCCGTCGGCTCCAGCAGCCGGGTCAGCAGCCGGCCCGTCGTCGACTTGCCGCAGCCGGACTCGCCGACGAGGCCGAAGCTCTCCCCGGCCCGTACGGCCAGGTCGACGCCGTCCACCGCCTGGACGGCGCCGACCTTCCGCTTCACCGGGAAGCCGCCCATGATCGGGAAGTGTTTGGTCAGGCCCTCGGCGACGAGCAGCGGCTCGCCGCCGGCCCGGTCGGGAATGCTGTGGGTCATGGTGGAGGCGCTCCTCAGCCCAGTCGGGGCCTGATCTGCTCGGTGAAGACGGTCTGCCGCTGTCCGGCCGTGAGGTGGCAGGCCGCCCCGCGGCCCGCCGGCGCCTCCGGGCGTTCCGTTTCGCACCGGTCGCCCCCGACGAGGGAGGCGTACGCGCAGCGCGGCCGGAACGGGCAGCCCGGCGGCGGGGCCAGCAGGCTCGGCGGGGTGCCGGGAATGGGGGTGAGCGGCTCCGCCACGTCCGAGGTGAGGCGCGGCATCGAGCCCAGCAGGCCCCAGGTGTAGGGGTGGTGGGGCTCGCGCAGCACCTCGCGGACCGGGCCGCGCTCGACGACCCGGCCCGCGTACATCACCAGCAGGTCGTCGACGGTGTGGGCGACGACGCCCAGGTCGTGGGTGATCAGGATGATCGATGAACCGGACTGCCGCCGGAGGTCCCCCAGCAGATCGAGGATCTGCGCCTGGACGGTGACGTCGAGGGCCGTGGTCGGCTCGTCGGCGATCAGCAGCTCGGGGTCGCAGACCAGGGCCATGGCGATCATCGCGCGCTGCCGCATCCCGCCGGAGAACTGATGGGGGTAGTCGTCCACGCGCAGCGCGGCGTTGGGGATGCCGACCTTCTCCAGCATCTCGACCGCGCGCAGGCGCGCGTCGCGGCGGGAGGCGCCGGTGTGCTTGCGGAAGGGCTCGGCGATCTGGCGGCCGACGGTGTAGTAGGGCGAGAGGGCGGTCAGCGAGTCCTGGAAGATCATGGCGACCTTGTCGCCGCGGAGCTTCTCCAGGACGGGTTCGGGGGCGGTGGTCATCTCCTGGCCGTCCAGAAGGATTCCGCCCTCGATCGTGGTGCCGCGCGGGTCGTGGAGCCCCAGCACGGCGAGCCCGGTGACGGACTTGCCGGAGCCGGACTCGCCGACGATGCCGAGGGTGCGGCCGCGGTGGAGATCGAGGGAGAGGTCGTCCACGGCGTGGACGGTGCCGTCCTCCGTATGGAAGCGGATACGGAGGTTCTGGACGGCGAGGAAGGGGCGGTCGGTGGTCACGTGTCGGTTTCTCCAGATCGGGTCCGGGGCTCGCCCTCGGTCATGCCAGCCGTACCCTCGGGTCGATGAACGCGTAGGCCGCGTCGACGACGATGTTGGCGACGACGATCGCCGTGCAGCCGACGAGCATCACGGCCATCAGCGTCGGCAGGTCCGTCTCGCTGACGGAGGAGACCGCGAGCCGCCCCAGCCCGTGGAGGCTGAAGGTGAACTCCGTGATGATCGCCCCGCCGAACAGCGAGCCCAGGTCGATGCCGAAGATGGTGACGATCGGCGCCATCGCCCCGCGCCACGCGTAGCGGAAGAAGACCGTGCGTCTGCCGAGGCCCTTGGCGCGCGCGGTGCGCACATGGTCCTCGGCGAGCTGCTCGATCATCTGGGAGCGGGTCATCCGGCTGTAGTTGGCGATGAAGATGATGGAGAGCACCAGCCAGGGGATGATCATGCCCGTGAACCATTTCACCGGGTTCTCGGTGATCGGGTAGTAGGCGGGGTTGTCCATCCAGTGGAGCCCGCTGACCAGCACGGCGAGCGCGATGACGCCCACGAAGTAGATCTGGAGGGCGTTGCCGAGGAGGGACAGTGAGCTGACGGCCTTGTCGATCCAGGTGCCCCGGAAGGCGGCGGCGAGCATGCCGATGCCGACGCCGACGGTGAGGAAGACGGCCGCGCCGCCGAGGGTGATGGAGAGGGTGGTGGGGAAGCGGTCGACGATCGTGCCCCAGACCGGCTGCTGGTTGGAGAAGGAGTAGCCGAAGCAGGGGGCGGGGCAGTGGCCGACGGTGAGGTCGCGGCCGGCGAAGAGGCCGGTCATGTAGTGCCAGTACTGGACGGGCACGGGCTGGTCGAGGCCCAGGTTCTTGTTGATGACCGCGAGGGAGTCGGCGGTGCAGTTCTTGCCGCAGGACATCAGGGCGGGCTCGGAGGGCAGCGCGAAGAAGAGGAAGAACGTGATCGCGCTGATCAGCAGGATGATGACGATCGCGCCGAGGGTTCGGCGGGCGAGGAATCTCAGCACGAGCTCACCGCTTGACGAACACGGCGGTCGGGTCCACGGTCCCGTACACCGGGTGGTACTTGACCCCGCCGAGGTTCGAACCCCACAGCGAGAACTGGTTGTTGTAGAAGGTCGGCACGCCCGGCACGTCCTCGGTGAGGATCTTGTCGGCGAGCTTCTGCCACGCGGGGGCCGCCTGCTTGACGTCGGGCAGCGCGCTGATGCGGTCGATCTCCGTGTTCACCTTGGAGTCGTTGAGGTGACCGTAGTTCTGGGCGCCGTCGGCGATCTGCCGGCCGTCGAAGAGCGGCGGGACGACGGTCGAGGAGACCGGCCAGTCCGCGCCCCAGGAGGTGCGGTAGAGGTCGAAGCCGTTCTGCACCTTGGCGATCTCCGTGCGCCAGACGTTGGAGTCGACCTCCTTGCGCTGCACCTTGAAGCCCGCCCGCTCCAGGGCCTGGACGACCACGACCTGGACCTTCTGCTGGACGTCGGTGTTGGCGTAGGCGTAGACGACCTCCTGGCCGAGCTTCCCGGCCTCCTTCAGCAGCTCCTTCGCCTTTTCCGGGTCGCCGGCGGGCTTGGCCTTCTTCCCGAAGGGGTCGGTCGGCTGGTAGCCGTCCATGGCGGGGGAGAGGAAGTTGGTGGCGATCACCCCGGCGGTCGCCCCGCCGTTCTGCTGGAGGATCTGCCCGTTGGGCATGGCGTACGCCAGGGCCTTGCGGACCCGTACGTCCTTGAGGCGGTCGGTGTTGAAGCTGATGTAGTCGACGTACGGCTGGATCTCCAGCAGCCGGCGGTTCTTGGTGTCGGCCTGGGCGAGGACCTTCTCCGTCATCTCCGGGGCGACGGCGTTGCTGAACGACAGGGCGTTCTTGTCGGCGCCCTGGTCGGCCAGGAAGCGCCGGGTGGAGTCGGCGTACTGGTGGCCGAAGCTGATCTCGAACCTGTCCGCGTACTGGTGGCGGATGGGGTCGCTCTTGGGGTCCCAGTGCTCGTTGCGTACGAGGGTGAGGGATTTGCCGACCTTGTAGTCGCCGACCTTGTACGGGCCGGAGGAGAAGGGCGCGTTGTCGTACTTCTGCTGGGTGTCCTTCTCGGCCTTGACCGGGCCGATGTTGGGCATGGCGGTGGCGAAGGGGGTGTCGGCGTGCGGTGTGCGGAAGTGGAAGACCACCGTCTTGTCGTCCGGGGTGTCCAGGACGGACGCCGGCAGGTGCTGGCCCTTGTAGGGGCCGTCGGGCAGCGCCTTGCGGAAGTCGTTGCCGTCGCCGGAGAGCCACTGCGGGATGTAGAGGGGGCCGTCCGTCTCGAAGGAGGCGTAGAGCCGCTCGACGCCCCAGCGGATGTCCTTGGCGGTGATCGGCGAGCCGTCCTCGAACTTCAGGCCGTCCTTGAGGGTGAACTTCCAGGTGCGGCCGCCGTCCGAGGGGGTGCCCGCGTCGGTGGCGAGGTCGCCGACGACCTTGACCCGGCCCTTGTCGTCCGTCTTGTAGGAGGTCAGGGTGCGGTTGTAGAGCATCTGGTTCGTGAGGACGTCGGCGTAGTAGATCTGGCCCGGGTCCAGGTGGTTGAAGGCGTCGCGCTGGAGGACGCCGATCGTGCCGCCCTTCCGGGCGCCCTGGACCTCGGGGGCGGGGCCGGTGGAGTCGGCCTTGGTGCCGATGGAGTAGTTGGCGGACCTGGTCTTGTCCTCGCCCGGCCCCTGGCTCTTGTCACCGTCCCCGCCGCCTCCGCCCCCGCTGCTGCACGCGGAGAGCATCATGGCGCCCGCCGCCACGGCGACGGCGGAGAGCCGCGCTCCGGACCTGAGGGACCTTGACATTCGAGTCATGGATCGCTGCACCTGCCTGTTCGCCGGACGGATCGTGACATGTCATGGCAGTGACGCGTGGCCGGTGGGCCGTCAGCGTCTGATCCGGGGGTCGAAGGCGTCCCGGACCGAGTCCCCGAGCAGATTGAAGGCGACCACGAAAACGATCATCGCGAGCCCGGGGAAGAAGATATAAGTGATGTCGCTTTCGTAGTACTTGGCGCCGTTGGCGAACATCCGGCCCCAGTCGGGGGTGGGCTCCAGGATCCCCACGCCGATGAAGGACAGCCCCGCCTCGATCGTCACGGTCGTGGGCAGCATCAGCGTCGCCTGCACCAGGATCGGCGTCCAGAGGTTGGGCAGCAGCTCCTTGGTGATGATCCGCCAGGGTGAGGCGCCGGTGACCTTCGCCGCCTCGATGAACTCCCGCTCCCGCAGGCTGAGCACCTGCCCGCGCAGCAGTCGCGCCAGCCCCATCCAGCCCAGCACCCACAGCACCAGAATCAGGGTGATCACCCGCAGATACGTCGGGGTCTCCTTGCCGGGGCTGACGAAGAGGGAGTAGACGACGGGCGTGAAGGCGACGAACGACAACTGGGCCGGGAAGGCCAGCAGCAGGTCGATGAAGCGGCCCAGGAAGTAGTCGGTCCGGCCGCCGAGGTAGCCGGCGGTCACCCCGACCACGATGCCGGTGAGCACGCACAGCACCGTGGCCGCGGCGGCGATCAGCAGCGAGGTGCGGATGCCGTAGACGAGCTGGGTGAGCACGTCACGGCCCAGGGTCGGCTCGATGCCGAACCAGAACTCCCCGGAGATCCCGCCGTTGGGCCGGACCGGATAGCCGTACTGATTGAGCAGCCCGGTCTCGTTGAGGCCGTAGGTCGTGGTGGGGTCCTTGCCGTAGAGCAGGGAGATCAGCGGGGCCGCCAGCGCGACCACGAAGAAGAACAGCACGATCCAGGCGGAGACGACGCCGGCGCGGTCACGTCGGAAGCGCCGCCACATCAGCTGTCCGGGCGAGCGGCCCACGAGCCCGGCCGCGCCCGGGACGGCGGCCCCGGCGGGCGGGGAGGCCGGGGAGGGCGCCTCGGAAGGGCTCTGGGAAGGACTCGTCATCGCGCACATCCCCCGCAACTCTCGTCACCACGGCCACTCGTGGCAATCACCAACACGGGTGAGCTGAGCGGACTTTCGCAATGGGCGCGCGGTGCAGTCAAGGGGGCCGGTGCGCAGGATGCGGTCTTCTGCCGCATCTTGAGCGAAGGTTGTGCGGATTGAGGTGGCGGCGTGCTTGACAGCAGGTCAAGCACGCCGGCCCGATGTCACCCCAGGAGGGTCAGCCGATCTTCAACGACCGCTTGAGGAAGTCCACTTGGAGCAGCAGCAGATTCTCCGCCACCTGCTCCTGCGGGGTCATGTGCGTCACGCCCGACAGTGGCAGCACCTCGTGCGGACGGCCCGCCGCCAGCAGCGCCGAGGAGAGCCGCAGGGTGTGGGCGGCGACCACGTTGTCGTCCGCGAGACCGTGGACGATCATCAGCGGACGGGTTTGATCCGCCGGCGACGACAGACCGTCGTCGGTGACGAGGGAGTTGCGGGCGTACACCTCCGGCCGCTCCCCGGGCAGGCCCAGATAGCGCTCGGTGTAGTGGGTGTCGTACAGCCGCCAGTCGGTGACCGGCGCGCCCGCCACGGCGGCGTGGAAGACGTCGGGACGGCGCAGCACCGCGAGGGCCGCCAGATAGCCGCCGTACGACCAGCCGCGGATGCCCACCCGGCCGAGGTCCAGCGGGAACTCCTCCGCCAGCGCGAGCAGCGCCTCCACCTGGTCGTCCAGGGTGACGCCCGCGAAGTCGTCGTGGACAGCCTTCTCCCAGGCCGGCGAGGTGTGCGGGGTGCCCCGGCCGTCCGCGACGACGACTGCGAAGCCCTGGTCGGCGAACCACTGCGAGGTCAGGTGGGCGTTGTGCGTCGCGGCGACGCGCAGCCCGTGCGGCCCGCCGTAGGGGTCCATGAGCACCGGCAGCGGCCCGTCGCCCTCCCGGTAGCCGCTCGGCAGCAGCACGGCGGTGGGGATCCCGCGCGCGCCCGCCCGGACGAACCGGGGCCGGGCGGCCAGTACCGGGGTCTCGGCGTGGGAGACCACGGAGGAGATCTGCTTGCCGTCGCGCAGCACCCGCACCTCCGTCCCGGGCCGCTCCGGGTCCGCCGACGCCAGGACGGTCACCGCGCCCGTGCGGACCGCCGAGTGCCGGCCCCGGCCCTCCGAGACGCGCTCCACGCCGTGCTCGCCCACCCGGTACACATGGGCCTCGCCCAGCTCCGGATCGGCGGCTCCCGCCCCGGCGGACGCGGCGAAGAGGATGTCGTCCTCCCCGATGTCCAGCACCGCCAGTACATGCAGCTCCGGTCCCGTCAGCGTCCGGTCGCCGGCCATCAGGGCCCGGGCCCCGCTCTCGTCGGAGATCCGCAGCAGCTCTCCGGAGGGCGTCCAGGCGGGCACACCATCGAAAAGTTCAAGCCACTTCGGATCCTCGTCCGTGTGGAGCACGAGCGTGGACCCGGAGGCCGTGTCGACGGTGAGGTACGCCTGGGTCCGCTGGTCGCGGGCCTGGACGAGCAGCAGCGGCGGCCCGTCCGCCGACCAGTGCACCCGCGCGAGATAGGGGAAGCGCTCGCGGTCCCACTCGATGTCCGTCCACGAGCCGTCCAGGCCCGCCAGGGCGAGCGACACCTCCGCGTTGGGGGTGCCGGCCGCCGGGTAGGCGACCTCGGCGGGCGCGCTGTCCGGGTTGGCCGGATCGGCGATCCACCAGCGGCGCACGGGCGCGTCGTCCACCCGGGCGACCAGCAGCGCGTCGCTCTCCGGCGACCACCAGAAGCCGCGCGAACGGTCCATCTCCTCGGCCGCGACGAACTCCGCCAGCCCCCACGAGACGGTCCCGCCGTCCGGCTCGGCCAGCGCCGTGTCGCGGCCGTCGCCGCCGGCCTCCACCACCCGCAGGGCGCCGTCCGCGACATACGCCACGCGGCGGCCGTCGGGGGACGGCCGGGGGTCGCTCACCGGTCCCGGCACGTCCAGCTCACGGGCCGTCCCACCGCGCAGCTCGGCCACGAACAGCCGGCCGGAGAGCACGAAAGCGGCCAACTCCACGGCGGCGTCGACCGCGTACGACACCACGCCCGCCGCCCCCTCGCGGCTGCGCTCGCGGCGCGCCCGCTCCTCGGCGGACAGCTCCTCGTCCTCGCCGCCCAGCAGGGCGAACGGATCGGCGGCCGGATACTCCCGGCCCTCCTCCAGATCCAGCACCCACAGGACGTTCGCCCGGTCGGTGCCCGCACGGGAGCGCAGGAAGACGACCCTCGAGCCGTCCGGGGAGACGCTGAAGGAACGGGGCGCGCCGAGGGTGAAACGCTGAGTACGGGCGTGCTGACGGGGAAACGAGAGCTGTCCGGTCATGCGGGGGAGCCTACGGCCCTTACCACCGGGTTCACCCAAGACGGCGAGAACTCGCCGTGCGCCCCGTGTTTGCTCCTGTGCTCCGAGTCATGCACGCGCACGGAAAGTTATGATCGCTCGCGCATAGTGGGTACGAACCCCGGTGTCCGCGTGCCCTCGGGCATTCGTATGCCGTCCGCTCGAAAGCCGTCCGTCCGACCGCGCGTCCCTGGAGGTGAGCCGCTGTGGCACTCTCGATTTCGGCGGTGGTGCTGCTGGCGATCATCGTCATCCTGCTGGTCCGGAAATCCGGGCTGAAGACGGGCCACGCCGCGATCTGCGTGCTGCTGGGGTTCTACCTCGCCAGCTCCTCCGTGGGCCCGACCATCCACCAGTTCACGTCCAGCGTCACGGCCATGGTCAGCAACATCAAGTTCTGATGGGCCGGACGGGCCGGCCCGGCCGGGGCGACCGGCGGGGGCGGGCACGGGCACGGCGGTCGCGGGCGGCAGCCCGGCGGACCGCCGTGAACCGTAGGCTGTCCCCATGACCGATCTTCCCGGCCGCCGGCTGCTCCTGGTGCACGCGCACCCGGACGACGAGTCGATCAACAACGGCGCGACCATGGCCAAGTACGCGGCCGAGGGCGCCCACGTCACGCTGGTGACCTGCACGCTCGGTGAGGAGGGCGAGGTGATCCCGCCCGCCCTGGCGCACCTGACCGCCGACCGGGACGACACCCTCGGCGCCCACCGCGCGGGCGAACTGGACGCCGCCATGGCGGAGCTGGGCGTCACCGACCACCTCCTCCTCGGCGGCCCCGGCCGCTACCGGGACTCCGGCATGATGGGCGCCCCGCAGAACGACCACCCGGACTGCTTCTGGCGCGCCGACGTGGACGAGGCCGCCACGTCCCTCGTGGAGGTGATCCGCCGGGTTCGCCCCCAGGTCCTGATCACCTACGACGAGAACGGCGGCTACGGCCACCCCGACCACATCCAGGCCCACCGCGTCGCCATGCGCGCGGCCGAGCTCGCCGCCGAGCCGGCCTTCCGCCGCGACCTGGGCGACCCCCACGGGATCGCGAAGATCTACTGGAACTGCGTCCCGCGCTCCGTGGTCGAGGCCGGCTTCGCCCGGCTGCGCGAGGCCGGCCGGGAGGGCGACCTCTTCCCCGGCATCGCCTCCGTCGACGACGTCCCCGGCGTGCTGCCCGACGAGGAGGTGACGGCCGCGGTCGACGCCTCCGCCCACGCGGACCGGAAGGCGGCGGCGATGCGCGCGCACGCCACGCAGATCGCCGTGGACGGCCCCTTCTTCGCCCTCTCCAACGACCTGGGCCAGCCGCTCTTCCCCACCGAGTACTACCGGCTCGTCCGGGGCGAGTCCGGTGCGGCCCCGGGCGCCCGCGAGGACGACCTGTTCGCCGGGACGGGCGCGTGACCGGGCCCATGGACAACAGCGGACTGTTCACCGTGCCCGGCCCCGGGCGGCTCGCCGCCTACCTGGGCCTGGCCGTCCTCGGCTTCGTCACGGGAGTGGCGGGCGCCCTCGTCCAGGGCGGCTGGTTCCCCGGCGGACTGCTGCTGGCTCTCCTCGCCGTCGGCGGGCTGTGCTACGGCTCGGTGGTCGCCACCCGCAGCCGGGTTGGCGGCGCGGCGGCCGGCACGGGCTGGCTCGTCTCCGTGCTCGTCCTGGCGGCCAACCGGCCGGAGGGCGACTTCCTCTTCGAGGCGGGCCTGGGCTCGTACGCCTACCTCCTCGGCGGCATGGCCGTCGCTGTGATGTGCGCCACGGTTGCGAAAGTGCCGCAACCGGGCGGCGCTTAGGCCCGACTTGGGAAGTGTCGTGATGATTTCTACCCGACTGTCATCCGGCCGGTCGGGGGAGTGATCCAGCAGTCGTCGAATACGGGCCCGTGGTCCCCAGTATGGTGGTGCGCGCCGCCGAGCCTCCCCTGGCCTCCGGCAATGGGCGACCCCTAGCGAGGTCAAGAGGGCGGCGAAGAGTAATCGGGAGATCCTGCTTTGAGCCGTGCATCTGACAGTTCGTCCTCCGGGGCCCAGGGCCGCGGCGGTGCCGCCTACCCCTCGGGCACCACGCCCTACGGGACCCCCCAGGGGGAGGAAGCCGCGCCGGGCTCCGCCGGTTCGCCGGCCCCGGCCGCCAATCCGAGCGAGCCGAAGACCGAGACCACGATGACGACGCGGATCCGCATCAACATCCCGGGCTCGCGCCCCATTCCGCCCGTCGTCATGCGCACGCCCGTCGACAGCGAGGGCGGCGCCGCGGACGCGGCCGCCGTCGCGCCGTCCGGGCCCGGCGCGCCCTCCGGTCCGGCCACGCCTTCCGGGTCCTCCGCGCCCTCCGCTTCCGCGCCCGCCGGGCCCCGTAGGTCCGGTCTGCCGCAGCGCCCCAAGCCGACGAAGAAGACCCCGGCCGCAGCGGCCGGCGCGGCCGCCGCCGCGGGTACTCCGGGTTCCGCTTCCGATTCCGGTTCGGGCTCGGGGGCGAGCGACTGGTTCGCGCCGCGCAAGTCCTCCGGGGCGGCCCCGCCGCCGCC
>NZ_JAILXP010000123.1 GCF_020740895.1 Streptomyces sp. UNOB3_S3
GGGCGGGGCGGAGGGCCGTCGTCCGACGGGTCCACCGGGTCCATCGCGCCCGCCGGGCGGCGACGCGCTCGTCGACGACGGCCCGGAAGGCCCACCAGGTGCGGAGTTCCCGGACGGCCTGGCGGTCGCCGGTGCCCGGGGCGGGCGGCGGGGCCTCGCCATGCCGGGAGGTGCGGTAAAGGTCGAGCAGGTATTGCTGGTTCGCGCTCATGTCCTCCACGGTGCGGCCCGGTCCGCCCGTTCGGCGCGTGGATTGACGAGGACCGTCAATCGGCGGCCCGACCTGCGAAAAAGGGAGGCACGATGGCCGTATGAGCGTGACGATCGACATCGCGGGACTGCCGGCCGAGCGGCTGGTCTTCCGGGCCTCCCCCCTGGCCGAGCTGTGCACCGCCCTCCACGCCCTGGCCCAGCCCGGGCACCACCCCGGGCTGCACGGCTGGACCACCGCGACGAACGCGGCGCTCAAGCCGGACCTCGCCGACCGGCTGTGCGAGGCGGACTTCCTGTGGAGCTCGACCTTCTCCGACATCTCCCACGCGTTCGCCGCCCTCCCGGAGACGCACGGCCAGCCGGGCGCCACCCTCGCCGAGGACCTGGACATGATGGACCGGCTGGACGACGAGCCGTTCGTCGACGCCGCCCTGGAGATCTCCTGCTCCAGCAGATACACCCTGCGCGGCCCGTCGCCGCTGGTGAACGCGGCGATCCGGGAGCAGGCCCTGGAGCGCGCCACCGCGCGCGGCCCCCGCCAGCTGGAGTTCGCCAAGCGGCTGCTCCAGGACCCCCCGGCGGTCCGGGCCTGGCTGCGGCGGCTGTTCGAGGACTGCGCGGAGGCGTTCTTCAACGACGTCTGGCAGCGGGTACGCGTCCAGCTCGCCAACGACGCCCGCCACAAGACGGAGGTCCTGCGGCACAAGGGCCTCGCCGAGGCCCTCGCCGAGGTCTCGCCCGCCGTGACGCTCTCCCCCGACGGCTCCCGGATCATCGTCGACAAGCTCACCAGCGGCCATACGACCGCGGTCGACCCGGCCGTCGGCCCGGGCGTCACCTTCGTCCCGTCGTCCCTCGGCTGGCCCCATCTGTGGGTGCTGCACGCCCCCGGCTGGCGGCCGGTGGTCCACTACCCGGTGGCCGCCCCCGAGCTGCCCGGGCCGCAGTCCCTCGACGTGCTCACCCTCCGGCTGGAGGCGCTGGCGCACCCGATGCGGATCAAGATGTGCCGCTATCTGGCACGGGCCGCGTTCACCACGGGCGAGCTGGCGACGGCGCACGAGATCAGCCCGCCGGAGGTCTCGCGGCACATCGCCGTGCTGAAGAAGGCCGGGCTGATCACGACACGGCGGCGCGGCCGCTATGTGCTCCACCAGCTGGACCTGACCGTGGTCGCCCGGCTGGGGAGCGATTTCCTGGAGGGCGTGCTGCGGTAACGCTCCGCTGGGATCGCGGTCATTCGACTGCGGGCCGTCCATGGCTGGTCGCGCCGTTCCCCGCGCCCCTTACGGGGCGATGCCCCCGCCGCCCGCCCGGACCAGGCCCGTTTCGTACGCCATCACCACCACCTGCACCCGGTCCCGCAGGCCCAGCTTGGTGAGGATGCGGCCCACGTGCGTCTTCACGGTCGCCTCCGACAGCACCAGCCGCGCCGCGATCTCGCCGTTGGACAGGCCCTGCGCCACCAGCAGCATCACCTCGCGCTCCCGGTCGGTGAGCCGGCTCAGCTCCGCGGTGGTGGGCTCGGGGCTCGCGCTCGGCAGCATCGGGGTGAAGCGGTCCAGCAGCCGGCGGGTGGTGCTGGGCGCGACCACCGCGTCACCGCTGTGCACGGCCCGGATCGCGCCCAGCAGCTCGGCGGGCGGCACGTCCTTGAGCATGAAGCCGCTCGCGCCGGCCTTCAGCGCGGAGAAGGCGTACTCGTCGAGGTCGAAGGTGGTGAGGATCAGCACCTTCGGCGGGTTCTCCCGCAGACAGATCCGGCGGGTGGCCTCCACACCGTCCATGTGCGGCATACGGACGTCCATCAGGATGACGTCCACCTCGGTGCCCTCCAGCGCCTTCAGCGCCTCCACACCGTCCCCGGCCTCGGCGACGACCTCCATGTCCGGCTGGGCCGCCAGCACCATGCGGAAACCGGTACGGAGAAGCACCTGGTCGTCTACGAGCAGGACGCGGATCGACATGCGGGGTCCCTTTCAGAGGCGTACTACGAATCAAACCTGATGGCCTTATGGCCTGATGGTTTCAGCGGCCGGACCTGGCCGGGAGCAGCACACTGATCCGGAAGCCGCCGCCCGGCCGCGGCCCCGCGTCCAGAGTGCCGCCCACCATGCCGACACGCTCGCGCATGCCGATCAGACCGTGTCCCATGCCGTCGGCGCCACCGTCCTCGTACAGCTCGTGCTGCGCGCCCCGGCCGTCGTCCTCGACCAGCAGCCCCAGACCGTCGTCGAAGTACGTCAGCCGGACGCTCGCGCCGACGTCCGGGCCGCCGTGCTTGCGGGTGTTGGTCAGCGCCTCCTGGACGATCCGGTAGGCGGTCAGCTCCACACCGCTCGGCAGCGGCCGCGGCGCGCCCTCGACGGTGAATTCCACCGGCAGCCCCGCGCTCCGCACCTGCTCGACGAGCTCACCGATCTGCTCCACGTCCGGCTGCGGCACATACGTCTCACCGCTCTCGCCGCCCTCCTCGGTGCGCAGCACGCCCAGCAGGCGGCGCATCTCGGTGAGGGCCGTGCGGCCGGTGCTGGCGATCGTCTCCAGGGCCTGCTTGGCCTGCTCGGGCGAGGCGTCCAGGACATAGGCGGCGCCGTCGGCCTGCACCACCATCACGGAGACGTTGTGCGCGACGACGTCGTGCAGCTCACGGGCGATGCGCGCGCGCTCGGCGGTCACCGCCATCTTCGCCTGCTGCTCGCGCTCCTTCTCCAGGCGCGTGGCGCGCTCCTCCAGCTGTGCCCAGTACGCGCGGCGGGTGCGCATCGAGTCACCGAGGACCCAGGCGAGGACGAACGGGACGCTGACGAACACCGCCCCCAGCACGGCGTTGCCCGCCTCGGTGTGCGGTGTGGGCCAGCGGACGGCGGAGATCGGCGCCGCCAGCAGGCCGCCCACGAGCGCGAACCGCGACGCCCAGCGGGTGTTGCCGGAGGCCACCGTGTAGATGATCACCAGCATCGCGAAGTCCGAGACGTCCGGCGAGACGCCGAAGGCGACCTGGGCCACCCCGGTGACGGCCGTCAGCAGCAGCATCTTCTCCGGCCAGCGGCGGCGCAGCGCGATCACCGCGCAGAGCGCGAAGGCCGTGGCGATCTTGAGGGCCGTCGGCCCCTGCCCGCTCCCGTCGGCGATGGACAGCGCGCTGAGCCCCAGCAGCAGCAGGGCCCAGAAGGTGTCCACACCGGTGGGGTGTCTGCGGAGGAAGTCGTAGAGGCGCTGCACGTCACCCAGCGTAGGCACGCCGAGTCGCCGCATGGGTCAGTCCGGCGATCGATCCGGTCGGTTTCCGTCTACTCCCCAAGGTGGAGGGCGGGTGTCCGGTAGGCCCGCTTAACGTGTGCGTATGGGAAGCGGAGCGAACGTGTCGAGCGGTGCGAGGACCTGGCGGGAGGCGACCGGGACGGCCCTCTACGGCCCCGACGGCTTCTACCGCCGCCCCGAGGGCCCCGCGGGGCACTTCCGTACGTCCGTCCACGCCTCTCCCCTGTACGCCGGGGCCGTCGTGGAGCTGCTGTGCCGCGTCGACGCGGCCCTGGGGCACCCGGCGGAGCTCGCGTTCGTCGATGTCGGGGCGGGGCGCGGCGAGCTGGTGGCCGGGGTGCTCGCCCGGTGCCCGGCGGAGCTCGCCGGCCGGCTGCGCCCGTACGCCGTGGAGCTCGCCGGCCGCCCGGAGGACCTCGACCCCCGGGTGAGCTGGCGGGACACCCCGCCGGAGGGGGTGTCGGGGCTGCTGTTCGCCAACGAGTGGCTCGACAACGTCCCGGTGGACGTCGCCGAGACGGACGGCGAGGGCACGCCCCGCCAGGTGCTCGTCCGCGACGACGGCGAGGAACTGCTCGGCGACCCGGTCTCCGGCGAGGACGCCGACTGGCTGAAGCGCTGGTGGCCCCTGGAGGGCGCGCCGCCCGGCTCCCGCGCCGAGATCGGCCGCCCGCGCGACGCCGCCTGGCGGCGGGCCGTCGGCACGCTGCGGTCCGGGCTGGCGGTGGCGGTCGACTACGCCCACGGGCGCGCCTCCCGCCCGCCCTACGGCACCCTGACCGGCTTCCGGGAGGGACGCGAGGTGCGCCCCGTGCCGGACGGCTCGTGCGACATCACCGCGCACGTGGCGCTGGACGCGGCCACCCTGCCGGGCGGCTCGGTCGTCAGCCAGCGCGCGGCGCTGCGGGCCCTGGGCGTCGACGGCGCCCGTCCGCCGCTCTCGCTCGCCTCGACCGACCCGGCCGCCTACGTACGGGCCCTCGGCGCGGCAGGCGAGGCGGCGGAGCTGACCGCCCCGGCGGGCCTGGGCGGCTTCGGCTGGCTGCTCCAGCCGGTGGGGCTCCGACTGGACGCGCTGGGAATCGGCCCGTCCGACGGCTCCTCCCGCGTTTGAGAAACTAACCCCATGACGGAGACGACAGTCGGGATCGGCGGCGCGGCGGAGAGCACCGACATGGTGCTCAACATCGGGCCCCAGCACCCGTCCACCCACGGTGTGCTGCGACTGCGCCTCGTTCTGGACGGCGAGCGGGTCCAGAGCGCCGAGCCGGTGATCGGCTATATGCACCGGGGCGCGGAGAAGCTGTTCGAGGCGCGCGACTACCGCCAGATCATCATGCTCGCCAACCGGCACGACTGGCTGTCGGCGTTCTCCAACGAGCTGGGCGTCGTCATCGCCGTCGAGCGGATGCTCGGCATGGAGGTCCCCGAGCGCGCGGTGTGGACGCGCACGCTGCTGGCCGAGCTGAACCGGGTGCTCAACCACCTGATGTTCCTCGGCTCGTATCCGCTGGAGCTCGGCGGCATCACCCCGGTCTTCCACGCGTTCCGCGAGCGCGAGGAGCTCCAGACGGTCATGGAGGAGGTCTCCGGCGGCCGGATGCACTACATGTTCAACCGCGTCGGCGGCCTGAAGGAGGACCTGCCCGCGGGCTGGCTCGGCCGGGCCCGGCACGCGATCGCCGAGGTGCGCTCGCGGATGGACGTGTACGACCGGCTGGTGCTCGGCAACGAGATCTTCCGGGGCCGGACGCGTGGCGTCGGCGTCCTCACGCCGGAGGCCGTCCACGCGTACGGGGTGAGCGGGCCGATCGCCCGCGCCTCTGGTGTCGACTTCGACCTGCGGCGCGACGAGCCGTACCTCGCGTACGGCGAGCTGGGGGACGTCCTGAAGGTCGTCACCCGCGAGGAGGGCGACTGCCTGGCGCGCTTCGAGTGCCTGCTGGAGCAGACCCACAACTCGCTGGAGCTGGCCGACGCCTGCCTCGACCGGCTGGAAGGGCTGCCGCCCGGCCCGATCAACCAGCGGCTGCCCAAGGTCCTCAAGGCCCCGGAGGGCGCGACCTACGTCTGGACCGAGAACCCGCTGGGCCTCAACGGCTACTACCTGGTCTCCAAGGGCGACAAGACGCCCTGGCGGCTGAAGCTCCGGTCGGCCTCGTTCAACAACATCCAGGCCCTGACCGAGCTCCTCCCGGGGACGCTGGTCGCGGACATGGTGGCGATCCTGGGCTCGCTGTTCTTCGTCGTCGGCGACATCGACAAGTAGCCAAAGGGAGAAGGCCCGGGGCTCTGCCCCGGGCCTTCTCCCTGCGTACTTGTAGCCGCTACGAGATCGCGCTGCGCAGCTCGACGACGTCGATCTGCTCGGTGTCGTCGTGCACGGTGAGGTCGATGACGTTGCCGTCCGCGTCCTTGACCTTGACCTTGTCCTTCTCCGTCCCGGCCGCGTCGGCGAGGGCCTCCTCGCCGACGACGTCCGCGAGGTCCTGCTCCTCGACGGCCTTCTTCTTGCCGGCGGCGGCGCCGACGCTGTTGCCGAAGAAGTCGAAGCCGCCCGACTTACGGCGCGCCGCCGGCACGACCGTCCCGGCGGGCCGGGCCGCCGGCGCCTTGGCGGGCGCGGGCGCCTTGGCGGGCGGGGTGGCCTTGGCCGGCGGGGTGGCCTTCACCGCGGTGGGCTGCTTGGCGGCCTGGGGCGCCTGAGGTGCCTGCGGGGCGCGAGCCGGCTCGGGGGCCTTGGCCGACGGGGTGGCCTTCGCCGCGGCGGCCTTGGCCTTGGCGGCCGGCTGCGCGGGCTGGGGAGCCTTTTCGAGTGCGGGCCGGTGGTCGGGTTGTGCCCGCCCGTCCCGCAGGGCGGGACGATTGCCCACAACCGCGTCCGTGCTGCGGCCCAGGGACTGGAGCGCGTTCGCCGCCTTGCGGTATGCCTCCGCGTCCAGCGGGGCCGGCTTGCCGGCCTTGTCCGCCGGATCCAGCTCCTTCACCCCGCCCTTCTCCAGCAGGCGGCGGCCCTCCAGCGCGCTGGCCCGGCCGGTCTCGGCGGCGGCGTAGCGGCGCAGCAGGTCGGCGTGCTCGGTGCGGAGGCGGGCGAGTTCGGCGCGCTTGGCGCGGAGCTTGGACTCCAGGCCGGTGCGCAGCAGACGGGTCTCTTCGAGGTCCGTCTCCAGCTCGGCCACGCGTTCCTCGGTCTTCCACTCCTCCCGCGTACGGGCGGCGGTCAGCTGGGCGACGCGCTTGCCCGCTGCGCGGTCCCAGCGGCGCATCATCACCGAGCCGACGACCGTGGCGGCGGCCGCGGCGACGGCGAGGCCGCGGATGACAGCGGTTTCACCCACCGCCAGCGCACCCGCGGCGCAGGCGACCGATGTCGCGGCGACCGTCAGCGGGGGAAGAAGCCGGTGGAGGGGGGCGGAATGGCGGTGGCGTCCTCGTGGCATGGCCTGAAACTTACCGTGCGTCGCGGCGAACGTGTGAGCCCACCACCAAACTCTTCCCTTGATCTTACTTCTCCCCTACGCCGTCACTTCGTCAGAAGCTTCTTCTCCTTGAGGTACTGAGCCGCGACATCGGCGGGCTTGAGCCGCTCCGCGTCGACCTTCTTGTTGAGTTCGGTGAGATCAGCCGTGGTCAGCACCTTGTTCAGCTTGCCGAGCACATCCGCGATCTTCTGCGAACCCGCCTTCTTGGCATTCACGACGGGCAGGACGTTGTCCGCGTTCTGAAGCTTCTTGTCGTCCTCCAGGAGGACGAGTCCGAACTGCGCGAGCGTGGCGTCCGTGGTGGTGGTCAGCAGCAGTTGGTCCTTGCCGTCCTTGACCGCCTGCTTGGCCTGGGTGCTGCCGACCTCCAGCGGGTCGAGACCGGCGACGTCGATGCCGTAGGTCTTCTCCAGGCCCGGCTGGCAGAAGGGCCGCTGGGAGCATTCGTCGCCCGCCGCGAGCCGTACCTTCTCCTTCGACTTTCCAAGCTCGGAAAGCGTCTTGAGCTGGTGTTTCTTCGCGAACTCATCGGTAACCGCGAAGGCGTTCTGGTCGACCGCCGACCCGGCGTCGAGCACCTTCAGCCCGCGCGGCTCGGCGAGTTTACGGAGGGCCTTCACGGTGGCATCCGAGTCGCCCGACGCGACCTGCGGGGCGTCCTTCCCGTTCTGCTTCTTGTTCAGGAATTCGGTGAGCGTCGCGGCGTACTCCGGGACGACATCGATCTGCCCCTTCTCCAGCGCCGGCTCATACAGCTCCCGGGCGTCGACGGTCTGGATGGACGTCGAATATCCGGCGTCCTTGAGCAGCCCCGCGTATATCTCCGCGAGCACCTTCGACTCGGTGAAGGACGCCGAGCCGATGACCAGCGAATCCTTGCCCGATCCGGTGGAGCTCCCGCCCTCCTTGGACTTCTCCAGGCTGTCGCCGCCGCACGCGGCGAGACCCGCCGTGAGGGCCGCGACGCCGGCCACCGCCAGCAGCGCGCGAGTGGTCCGCGCTCGACGCGGTGTCCTGGTCATACGAGACTCCATCCAGTCAGGCTTGAGCGTTCGTCATGCGGGATTCGTCATGCGGTGGCGCGTCATGCGGTGGCGCGTCACGCGGTGGCACGTGCCGTACGGACCCGGCCCCGCAGTGGGTCGAGCCGTCGCTGCAGCAGCACGAAGGCGCCCTCCACCAGCAGCGCGAGCCCCGCGACCAGCACCGCCCCGGCGACCACCTGCGCGGTGTCCGTGAGCCGGAAGCCGGCCGTGATGACCCGGCCGAGGCCGCCGCCTCCGGGGAGCGCGGCGAGCGTGGTGGTGGCCACGACCTGGACGGCGGCGGACCGCACCCCGGTCACGATCAGCGGAAAGGCCAGGGGCAGCTCGACCCGGGCCATCACCTGACCGCCCGTCATGCCCATGCCCCGGGCGGCCTCGACCATGTCCCGGTCCACGCCGCGCATCCCCACATAGGCGTTGGTCAGCACCGGGGGTATCGCGAAGAGGACCAGCGCGATGATGGTGGGCCAGGAACCGTGTGTCCCGAGCGGGCTCAGCAGCAACAGCACCAGCACCGCGAACGTCGGCACCGCGCGGCCCGCGTTGGAGAGGTTGACCGCGAGGGCGCCGCCCTTGCCCAGATGGCCGAGCAGCACGGCGACTGGCAGGGCGATGGCGCACGCGATCAGCAGGCACGCGGCGGTCAGGAAGAGGTGCTCCCCCAGCCGGTGCCAGACGCCGTCCGTGCCGGACCAGTGGGCACCGGTCGTCAGCCAGTCCCACGTCCGCCCGATGACGTCCATCAGACCACCACCGCCTCCTCGGCCGCGCGGCGGTTCACCGCACGGCGGCCGGTCCGCGCCCAGGGCGTCAACAGCCGCTGGGCGAACAACAGCAGGAGATCGGCGGCGACGGCCAGCGCGACACACAGCACCGACGCGGTGAGCACCTGCGCCTTGAAATAGCTGCGCATTCCCTCGTAGATCAGATTGCCCAGGCCGCCGTAGCCGATGATCGCGCCCACCGTCGTGAGCGAGACGGTCGAGACCGTGGCGATCCGCAGACCGGCCATCAGCGCGGGGACCGCCAGGGGCAGTTCCACCCCGAAGAGCAGCCTTATCGGCCCGTACCCCATGCCGCGCGCGGCCTCGCGGGCCTCCTCCGGCACGGCGGCGAGGCCGGCCAGGATGTTCCGCACGAGGATCGTCAGCGAATAGAGCACCAGCCCCGTCACCACGACGGCCGCCGACAGGCCGAACACCGGCACCAGCAGCGAGAACATGGCCAGCGAGGGCACGGTGTAGAGAATCGTGGTCGCGCCGAGCACCGGGCCCTGGACCGCCCGCCAGCGGCGCGCGAACAGCGCCAGCGGGAAGGCGACGAGCAGGCCGATCGCCACGGACACCAGCGTGATGCCGATGTGCTGGAGCGTGGCGTCCGTCAGCTCCTGGCCGCGCGTCCGCACATATTCGCCGCAGAACCAGTCGTTGGCGATCAGGCAGTTCTGTGCCGCCATCCGTGCCTCACCTCCCCCTCGGCTTTCACGGTCGGCTACTGGCGACCCTAACCCGGAGCACTGACATTCGCCTCCGACGGTCATCCAACGGCAACAATGTTCGAAGGACAGTACGGCGACAATGGGGAACCATGATCCGCTTCGAGCACGTCACCAAGCGCTACGCCGATGGCACGACCGCCGTGGACGACCTCTCCTTCGAGGTGGCGGAGGGCGAGCTGGTCACGCTCGTCGGGCCCTCGGGCTGTGGCAAGACCACCACCATGAAGATGGTCAACCGGCTGATCGAGCCCACGAGCGGACGCATCCGGGTCGACGGCGAGGACATCGCCGGCGTGGACCCCGTCGAGCTGCGGCGCCGCATCGGCTATGTGATCCAGCAGGTCGGCCTCTTCCCCCACAAGACGGTCCTGGAGAACACCGCGACCGTCCCCCACCTGCTGGGCTGGCAGCGCAAGCGGGCCCGCGACCGGGCGGCCGAGCTCCTCGACCTCGTCGGGCTCGACCCGTCCGTCTACGGCGACCGCTACCCCGACCAGCTCTCCGGCGGACAGCGCCAGCGCGTCGGGGTCGCCCGGGCGCTCGCCGCCGACCCGCCCGTCCTCCTGATGGACGAACCCTTCGGCGCCGTCGACCCGGTCGTGCGGGAACGGCTGCAGAGCGAGTTCCTGCGGCTTCAGTCGCAGGTGCGCAAGACGGTGCTCTTCGTGACGCACGACATCGAGGAGGCGGTGCGGCTCGGCGACCGCATCGCGGTCTACGGCCATGGAAAAATCGAACAGTTTGACGCCCCGGCGGTGGTGCTGGGCGCGCCCGCCACGCCGTACGTCGCCGACTTCGTGGGCGCGGACCGGGGCCTGAAGCGGCTGTCGGTAACGCCGATCGAGGCCGGCGACCTGGAGCAGCCGCCGGTGGTCCACCTCGACGACCGGCTGTCCGACGCGCGGGTGCGGCTCGCGACGGACGACGCGCGCTGGGCCGTCGTCCTGGACGACGCGGACCGGCTGCACGGCTGGGTCTCCGCCGACGCGATCGCCTCCGGCGCGGGGACGGCACGGGTGCGGGAACGGGCGCGGCGGATGGACGCGTGGCTGCCGCTGGGGGCTTCGCTGAAGCAGGCGTTCAGCACGATGTTGCAGCATGACGCGGGGTGGATCGCCGTCTTGGACGGGGATGACGCGGACCGCTTCCTGGGGGTCCTCACCCCCGCGCGGCTGCACGAGGCGCTGCGGCGCAGCATCGAGGCCGATGCGCGGGGGGCCTCGCGGAGCGAGGCCGTCGTCGAGACGGTGGCGGGGTCGTAGGAGCGCGTTCGGGTGCGGCCCGGTGGGCGGGTTGTGCCCACCCTCCCCCAGCTACCGCTGGGAGGTGCCCCCAGCCCGGCGGGACGATTGCCCACAACCAGGTTGTTACGCCCTCGACGCTCCGGGGCCGCCCTCGTCGTCCTCGTCTTCCGGGAGCTTGCAGACGCGTTCCATGAAGAAGGCGGCGGCCACGACGCAGGCGCCCGCCAGGACGGAGGCTGCCGCGTAGATGGCCTGGTCGCGGCGGGCGGGGACGTCGAGGCCGTCCATCAGGAGGAAGGCGCCCACCCCGCCGTACATGCCGGCGACCAGGGCCGCGACCAGGGCGCTGGCCTGGCCGAAGACCACCGCGCGCGCGGCCACCAGGGGGTCGACACCCTTCGCCCCCGGCCGGCGCTCACGCTGGGCGCGCAGCCGGGCGCGCAGGGACAGGGCCGTGGCGAAGAGGGCCGCCGCGATGACGGCCAGCACGATGGGCGCCGCCACCGGCACGCTGGGCAGCGTGCCGAAGGAGTCCCACAGGCGGGCGGCGGCCCATGAAAGGACTCCGGCCACGGCGAAGAGGCCGGCCAGCACCCCGATCCGAAGTTGCTTCACCGAGCTGTCGCCCCTCTTCGTCATCCGGAAAAACTACGTAGGCCCAACGGCTACTCGGGCAGCCGCAGTTCCAGGTCGGCGCGCGGCTCCACGCCCTCGCGGCCGATACCGGCCAGCAGCTCGCTCACCGTGCCACGGCCCGGGACCACGGCCTCGGGGTCCACGTCGTACCACGGGGCGAGCACGAAGGCGCGCTCGTGCGCGCGCGGATGCGGCAGCGTCAGCACCGGGTCGTCGGAGACGACGTCCTGGTACGTGACGATGTCGACGTCGAGCGTACGGGGGCCCCAGCGCTCGTCCCGCACGCGCTCGAAGGCCTCCTCGATCGCGTGACCGCGCTCCAGCAGGGAGTCCGGCGGGAGCGTGGTCTTCACCAGCACCACCGCGTTGAAATACGTCGGCTGGGCGCCCGGCTCGACGCCCCAGGGCTCCGTCTCGTAGACCGGGGAGACGGCTTTGACGCGCAGGCCGGGGGTGTCCTCCAGCGCGTCGATCGCGCCCTGGAGGGTCTCCAGGCGGTTGCCCAGATTGCTGCCGATGGAGATCACGGCGCGTTTGGGATTGCTCAGGGTCACATCGGCCGCGTCCACCCGCTCCACCACGGAGGCGGGCACCGGCTGCACGGTCGGGTCGCTGCTGCTCATACTCGGCTCCGGGTGATAGTGATCGTCACATCGTCGAAAGGAACGGTGATCGGGGCGTCCGGCTTGTGCACGACGACCTCGACCTCCCGGACCGCCTCGTGCTTGAGGCACTGCTGGGCGATCCGCTCGGCGAGGGTCTCGATGAGGTCGACGGGCTCGCCCTGCACGACGTCCACGACCTCCTCGGCCACGATGCCGTAGTGCACGGTCTTCGCGAGGTCGTCGTCGGCCGCGGCGGGCCGGGTGTCCAGGCTCAGCACCAGGTCCACGATGAAGGTCTGGCCCTCTTCGCGTTCCTTGGGGAAAACCCCGTGGTGGCCGCGAGCCTTCAAGCCGCGCAGCGCGACACGATCCACACGAATCACTCCTGCTGGTTGTCGGTAAGGACCCGCCTTCGACCGGGTTGCCCACCTTCGAATCTACCTGCGGGCACCGACAGCGCCCGACCTCGGGTGCGGAGCGGCTCCCGCCGCGCTTACCCGAAGATCCACGTGCTCAACCCCTACCCGGGGGCCGAGCACCTCGAACGAGTGGCCACTTTTCCTCACACAGACGTGTGGCGCCGTGACGACCGTCACGGCGCCGTTTTCTCACGGCCCCGATTTCTCACGCCCCCGGTTCGGACGAGTCGTCCTCCTCCTCGTCCTCCCGCCCCGCGAGCACGGGGGAGCCGTGGTGGGACCACACCTTCCACTCGTCGCCCGCCCGCCGGAAGACATTGGTGGCCACGACGAGCTGGCCGACCAGCGGGCCGAGCTCGCCCTCGGTCTCCGAGGGGGCACCGCTGAGGATGTTCTCGGTGCAGGTCACCAGGGCCGTGTCCCCGACGACCTCGACCTCCACATCGGTGAGGAAGAACTGGATGTAGTCCGTGCTCGCCATGATCAGGGCGTAGGAGCGCAGCACCTCGCTCCGGCCGCGCAGCACGGGCCAGCCGGGGTGGACACAGGAGACCTCGGTCCCGGGGTCGTCCAGCCAGAGCCGGTCCATGGCGGCCGTGTCGCCGCGCTCCATCGCCTCGTAGAGGGCCGTGTTCGCGAGCTCGACCCGCTCGGCGTCCGTGCGAGCGGCGCTCACTCAGGCCCCCTCGGCGGCGCGGTGACCGGCGGCGGGCACGGCGGCCGCCCGCTCCACCGCCCGGATCACCCGGACGGCGTCGGCGCTGGCCCGTACCTCGTGGACCCGGACCGCCCAGGCGCCCTCGCGCGCGGCGAGCGCCGAGACGGCGGCCGTGGCGGCGTCCCGCTCGCGGGCCGGCGGCGGATCGCCCTCGGGCCCGGCCAGCACCCGGCCCAGGAAGCGCTTGCGGGAGGCGGCGACCAGCATCGGCAGCTCCAGTTCCCGGCGGAACCGGTCGAGCCCGGCCACCAGGGCGAGGTCGTGCTCGGCGTGCTTGGCGAAGCCCAGGCCGGGGTCGACGACGATCCGGTTCGGCTCGATGCCGCCGTCGACCACCGCGTCCAGCCGCTGCCGCAGCTCGTCGACGACATCGCCGACCACATCGGGCCCGTAGACCGCACGGCTGTTCATATCGGCGCTGAAGCCCCGCCAGTGCATGACCACGAACGGCACCCCGGCGGCGGCCACCACCGGCACCATCGCGGGGTCGGCGAGACCGCCGCTCACATCGTTGACCAGCACCGCGCCCGCCTCCACGGCGGCCTCGGCGACGGCGGCCCGCATGGTGTCCACCGAGACGACCACGCCCTCGCCCGACAGCTCGCGGACGACGGGGATCACCCGGCGGAGCTCCTCCTCCTCGTCGATCCGCACCGCGCCCGGGCGGGTGGACTCGCCGCCCACGTCGACCAGGTCGGCGCCGGCGGCGGTGAGCTCCAGGCCCCGCTTGACCGCCAGCGCGGTGTCGAACCAGTGACCGCCGTCGGAGAACGAGTCGGGGGTGACGTTCACCACGCCCATCACCGCACAGCGGTCCCACTCGGGCAGTCCGACCGGCCCGATACGGCCGCGCAACGTACTCATGGAACCAGCCTAGGGCGTGCGACAAGGCCGGTGAACGACGCGGCCCCTCCCCGGCGGGAAGCCGGGGAGGGGCCGCGGGGCGGTGTCACCCCATGTCACGCGGCGCGCGTGACCTCGCTCTGCTCGGGAGCCTCCTGCTGGTCCAGGACCTCCTCCGGCGGGGCCGGGCGGCGGCGCAGCAGGCGCGGCAGCTCCAGGAAGCCCTCCGCCTGCATCATCGCGAAGCCGATGCGGGGCAGGTCACGGCTGTTCGGGAAGACCACGAAGCGGGGCTCCCAGCGGGGCCGGAACTTCTCGTTGAACTTGTACAGCGACTCGATCTGGAACCAGCGCGAGAGGAAGATCAGCACCGTGCGCTGGATACGGACCACCGGGCCGGCGCCCAGCTTGCCGCCGCGCTCCAGGGCGGAGCGGAAGAACGCGAAGTTCAGCGACAGGCGCTTGATCTTCAGCTCGGGCGCGGCCTGGAGGAAGGCGACGATCAGCAGCTCGTTCATGCCCGGGTCAGCGCTGCGGTCGCGGCGCATCAGCTCCAGCGAGCTGCCGTCCTTGCCCCACGGGACGTAGTGCTGCATGGCGCGGAGGTCGCCGAAGGGGAGGTCCTCGCCCTCCTCCGGGTCCTTGTGGGCGGTCGCGATGATCGCGTCCAGGTCCTTGGGGTCGCCGATCCGGCCCAGGGCCATGGAGAAGCCGCGCTCGTCCTCGGTGTCGCGCCAGGCGTTGGCGGCGCGCTGGACGGCGTCCAGCTCCTCGGGGGTCAGGTCGCCGACGCGGCGCACCTTGGTGGAGTAGCCGTTGCGCTCGATGCGCTTGACCATCTGGCGGACGTTGCGCATGGAACGGCCGGTCAGGCTGAAGTCGGCGACGTCGACGATGGCCTCGTCGCCCATCTCCAGGGCGTCCAGGCCGGTCTCACGGGCCCACACCTCGCCACCGGTCTCGCTGCAGCCGGCGACGGCGGGGGTCCAGGAGTGGCGCTTGGCCAGCTCCATGAACTTCTCGATGGCGCCCGGCCAGGCCTCGACGTCACCGATGGGGTCACCGCTGGCGAGCATCACGCCGGAGACGACGCGGTACGAGACGGCGGCCTTGCCGGACGGGGAGAAGACGACGCTCTTGTCGCGGCGCAGCGCGAAGTGGCCGAGCGAGTCGCGCTCACCGTGCTTGGCCAGCAGCTCGCGCAGCTTGTCCTCGTCCTCCTCGGTGAGGAGGGGGGCCGGGTAGGCCGAGCGGAAGGCCAGGAAGGCGGTGGTGGCGACGGTCAGCAGACCGAGGGCGCCCAGCGAGTAGCCGACGGTGTAGTCGACGTGGTCGGTGTAGCGGACCGAGCCCTCGAAGCCGACGAGGCCCCAGAGGACGTGCTCGATCTGCTCCAGCACCGGCGGGTCGCCGATCATCTTGTTGGCGTGGGAGCCGACGATCACCCAGCCGAGGCCGAAGCTGACGCCGCCCATGATGATCAGGTTGGCCAGCGCCTTCCAGCGGCTGCGGGAGTCCGGCAGCGCGGCGAAGGACTTCTTGTGGCGCAGCAGGTAGACGAAGAGCAGCAGGGAGAGGGCGCCACCGATGTAGGAGTGGCGGTAGAGCAGCTGCGCGGCGGCACCGATGGGCAGCAGGATCACGGCGGCCAGCCAGGCCTGCTGTTTGGCGCGCTTCAGACCGTGGGCGATCATCAGCAGCAGGATGCCGACGATGATCGAGCCGGCGGCCGCCAGCTGGGTCACGGAGCCGGGCAGCACCTCGGAGAGGGCGTGCACCCTGCTCCACCGGAACCGGGGGATGACCCCGGCCGCGATGTCAGCGAGACCGATGAGGGCCCCGATCGTGCCCACGACGGCAGGCACGTTCTCGGGCTTGGGCCCCTTGATAAGACGCGCAAGCCCCGTGAGCCTCTTCGATCCCGAAGGAACCTCGTCGGACTTTTTGCCATCTACCCTGACAGACATCTCTTCCCGTCGTCCTGTCGAGTGGGCCTGCGCCACTCGGCGGCAGCACCCGGACAATGTGCGCCCTGTAGGACGACGGTTTCGGGGTTGAGGTTCCGTGGGGGGCCGAGCCCGGAAAGAAGTAACCATTCCGCGACCCCGCGCGCCGGGGCGCTCGGCAGAAAGCACCTCATGGGTCTCACCAGCATGGCAGTACTGATCATTGCCATCGTGGCTGCGGTCGTGCTGTTCGCATTGACCATTTGGCTCTGGCCCCGCCTGGGCAAGAAGGGCATCGGTTCCGTTCTGGCCCGCGTCGGCATGATGATCGCCACGCAGCTGTCGCTGTTCGCGGCGATCGGCCTCTGGGCCAACCAGTCCTTCGGTTTCTACGGCTCCTGGGCCGACCTCTTCGGTCAGGTCAAGAACGAGGGCGTGGTCGTCGACCACAGCGCCGGGGCCAAGCGGGTGCAGGTGGTCAGCGCCCAGCAGGTCAAGGTCCCGCGCGGCAATGTGCCCCGGGTCGGCGGCAAGATCGAGAAGATCAACATCGTGGGCGTCGAGTCCAAGATCAGCAGCCCGGCGTATGTCTACCTTCCCCCGGAGTACTTCCAGCCGCAGTACGCCAACAAGACCTTTCCCGCCTCCGTCGCGCTGACCGGCTACCCGGGCACCGCCGAGGCGCTGATCAAGGGTCTGGACTACCCGGTGCGGGCGCACAAGCTGGCCAAGGACAAGAAGATGCAGCCCACCATCCTGGTGATGATGCGTCCCACCGTCGCCCCGCCCCGTGACACCGAGTGCATGGACATACCCGGCGGCCCGCAGACCGAGACGTTCTTCGCCAAGGATCTGCGCAAGGCCATCTCGGAGCACTACCGCGTCGGCGACAAGGCCAAGAACTGGGGCATGATCGGCGACTCCACCGGCGGCTACTGCGCGCTGAAGATCGCGATGCGCCACCCCGACGCGTACAGCGCGGCCGCCTCGCTCTCCGGCTACTACAAGGCCCCGCAGGACCCGACGACCGGTTCCCTCTTCGGCGGCAGCAAGCAGCTGGAGCAGGAGAACGACCTGCTGTGGCGCCTGAAGAACAAGGAGCTGCCGCCCGTCTCGCTGCTGGTGACCACCAGCAAGAAGGGCGAGCACAACTACAAGGACACGATGAAGTTCATCGACATGGCGTCGAAGTCCCCGACCCGTGTGTCGTCGATCGTCCTCGACAGCGGCGGTCACAACTTCAACACGTGGCGACGTGAGCTCAACCCGACGCTCAAGTGGATGGGCAGCCGGCTCAGCGCCTAACGCATTTCCGGGTGCCGTCGACTGCGGGTCGCCCGTGGCTGGTCGCGCAGTTCCCCGCTCCCCTGACGGGGCCCGTCGTGTGACGGGCCCCTTTTTCGTGTCCGGCGTCAGCGCGCCATGATCAGGCTCATCGCCTCGGCGCGCGTCGCGGGGTCGCGGAGCTGGCCGCGGACCGCCGAGGTCAGCGTCTTGGCGCCGGGCTTGCGGATGCCCCGCATGGACATGCACATGTGCTCGCACTCGATGACCACGACGACACCGCGCGGCTCCAGGATCTCCATCAGGGAGTCCGCGATCTGCGTGGTGAGGCGCTCCTGCACCTGGGGGCGGCGGGCGTAGACGTCCACCAGCCGGGCCAGCTTCGACAGCCCCGTGATCTTGCCGCTGGTCGACGGGATGTAGCCGACGTGCGCCACACCGTGGAAGGGGACGAGGTGGTGCTCGCAGGTGCTGTACACCTCGATGTCCCGGACCAGCACCATCTCGTCGTGCCCGAGGTCGAAGGTGGTGGTCAGCACGTCCTCCGGCTCCTGCCAGAGGCCGGCGAATATCTCCTTGTACGCCCGGGCCACCCGGGCCGGGGTCTCCCGCAGGCCTTCCCGGTCGGGGTCCTCACCGACCGCGATCAGCAGCTCGCGGACGGCGTTCTCGGCCCGCTTCTCGTCGAATTCGCCGATGGAGCCCTCGGCGTCCAGCGTCACCGGGTCGGTCATGGGCTTGCCTCGTTCTCTCGTACGTCGCGCCGTGTGCGGCCCCAGGGGAGCTCGTCGGACCGCGCGCAAATGCGCGATGCCGCGCCCCCAAGGCTAAAACCTGGGTGACGCGGCATCCATTCCGGGCCCTTCGGAGGCCCGGGGGGCTCAGTTCTCCGGGGTGGCGGGGCTGTCCTTGGAGAGCTCCACCGTGTCGACGGGGGCGGCCCCGTTGCTG
>NZ_JAILXP010000124.1 GCF_020740895.1 Streptomyces sp. UNOB3_S3
TCCACAAACCGCGCCGCGGTCTCATAGCCGCCCCGCGCGGAGAACACGGACCCGAGCACGGCCACCCCGAGCGCCCCGCCGACCTCCCGCAGCGCGTTGTTCGCGCCGGAGGCGATGCCCTGCTCGGCCGGGCGCACGCTGGACATGACCAGGTTCGCGGCGGGGGCGAAGTACAGCGCCATCCCGACGCCGCTCACGATCAGCGCGGGCAGCTGTTCCGCGTAGGACATGTCGGCGTCGACGACCAGGGCGAAGAGGGCGAGGCCGAGGGCCTGGAGGGCGAGGCCGGCGACGACCACGGGGCGGCCGCCGACGCGGTCGGAGAGGTATCCGGCAATCGGCGCCACGATCATCGGCATACCCGTCCACGGCAGCATCCGCAGCCCCGCCTCCGTGGGCGAGTAGCCGCCCACGCCCTGGAGGAACTGGCTGAGCAGGAAGATCGCCCCGAACATGCCCAGGAACATCAGCAGGCTCGCCGCGTTGATCGCGCTGAAGGCGCGGTTGCCGAAGAGCCGCATCGGCAGCATGGGCCGCGCGTTGCGGAAGCCGTGGTGGACGAAGCCGCCGAGCAGTGCCGTCCCGGCGATCAGGCCGGTGAGGACGGGGGCGCTGGTCCAGCCGTCGGAGTTGGCGTTGACCAGGGCGTAGACGATGCCGAAGAGGCCGCCGGAGACGAGCAGGGTGCCGGGTACGTCGAGGCGGGCGCCGGGGGCGTGGGACTCGGCGAGGCGGAGGCGGGCCAGGGGCAGGAGGGCCAGGCCGAGCGGGACGTTCAGCCAGAAGATCCAGTGCCAGGAGATGTGCTCGGTGAGGCTGCCGCCGATGAGCGGGCCGCCCGCGACGGCGAGGCCGTTGACCGCGCCCCAGATGCCGTAGGCCATGCCGCGTCGTTCGGCGGGGACGGCCGCGGTCAGGAGGGTGAGGGTCAGCGGCATCATGATCGCGGCGCCGACGCCCTGGACGGCGCGGGCGGCGATGAGTCCGTCGATGCCGGTGGCGAGCGCGGCGGCGGCCGAGGCGCCGGTGAATATCGCGAGGCCGACGGTGAAGAGCCTGCGGCGGCCGAAGCGGTCGCCCAGGGCCGCGCCCAGCATGAGCAGCACGGCGAACGTGAGGGTGTAGGCGTTCACCGTCCATTCCAGGTCCTCCAGCGCCCCGCCGAGGTCCTTGCGGATGGCGGGCAGGGCGGTGGTGACGACGAGGTTGTCGAGAGCGGCCATGAAGCCGGCGACGCTGGTGATGACGAGGGCCCAGGCGGCCCGCCGTGGTGATCGCTGCTGGTCCATGCTTCCCCCTGTTGTTGGTTCGGATGCTTGTTTAGTTATTGCTTACTAACTTTGTGGGTGAAAAAAATTTGGGTGGAGGGGGCTCGCGCCCCCTCGGTCACTTGGGCTGCGAGGAGTCGTAGAAGCCGGCCCAGACGCGGTGGTCAGCGGGGAAGCCCAGGGACAGCAGGGTGTTGATGAGCATCCCGTAGGCCCAGAACTCCGTGGTCTCCTTGACGTCGGCGCCGAGGGAGAGGTGGACGGAGTCGTAGAGCTCCAGCCAGCCCCGGCGGATCGTCTCGCCGAACTCGTGGTCCCCCGACGCCTCGGCGGACGCCACCGCGACGTTCATCTGCATCTGCATCATGAGCTTGTCGCGGTCCTCGGCGATCATCCGCTGGTACGCGGCCGCCATGGCGTGGACGGCCTCGTCGGGCGTCGTCGCCCCCTTCACCGCTTCCGCGAACGCGAGCCTCGTGTCGTCCATGCAGCGCAGGGCCGCGGCGAGGAAGATGGCCCGCTTCCCGGGGAAGAGCCGGAAGAGGTACGGCTGGGACACCCCGACGCGGCGGGCGATCGCCTCGGTGGACGTGCCCTCGTAGCCGCCGCGGGCGAACTCGGTGATCGCCGCTCGGGTGACACTCTCGCGGCGTTCTTCCGCGCTCATCCTGACCATGCCAGTAAGTTAGTGGTTGCTTACTAAGCGGTCAAGGGGAGAGTAAGGGGCGTCCGCCATTGCGGGCGCCCCTTACGGAAGGCTCAGGCGAGCGCGACGACCGCGCGGGCCATGCCGAGCACCTTCTGGCCGTCGCAGACGGCCGTCAGGTCCACGCGGACCGTGCGGGCCTCGTCGTCGAGCTTGGCCGCGACCTTGGCGGAGACCTCGACGACCGCGCCCTTGTCGTCGTTCGGCACGACGACCGGCTTGGTGAAGCGCACCCCGTAGTCGACCACCGCGGCCGGGTCGCCGGCCCAGTCGGTCACCACACGGATCGCCTCGGCCATGGTGAACATGCCGTGCGCGATGACGTCCGGCAGGCCCACCTCCTTGGCGAACTTCTCGTTCCAGTGGATCGGGTTGAAGTCGCCGGAGGCACCCGCGTAGCGGACGAGTGTGGCACGCGTCACGGGGAAGGAGGCGGCGGGCAGCTCGGTGCCGACCTCGACCTCGTCGTAGGAAACTGTGGCCGCCATCACGCCTCCTCGGCGGCGCGCGCCACCAGCTTCGTGTGCGCGGTCACGACGTGCTCGCCGGCCGCGTCGTGGACCTCACCGCGGACCAGCAGGACGTCATTGCCCGCCAGCGACTTGATCGACTCGATCGTGGAGGTGACCGTGAGCCGGTCGCCCGCCCGCACCGGGCGGGTGTACGCGAACTTCTGGTCGCCGTGCACCACTCGGGAGTAGTCCAGCCCCAGCTGCGGGTCCTGGATGACCAGCCCGGCGGCCTTGAAAGTGATCGCGAACACAAAAGTGGGCGGAGCGATCACATCGGGGTGGCCGAGCGCCTTGGCGGCCTCGGGGTCGGTGTACGCCGGATTGGCGTCGCCGATGGCCTCGGCGAATTCGCGGATCTTCTCCCGGCCGACCTCATAGGGGTCGGTGGCCGGATAGGTCCGTCCGACGTAGGACTGGTCGAGCGCCATGGCCCGGCACCTCCTGAGTGGACTGGAAGTTCTTTGTCATGGGCCGGGAAACGGCCCTGCATACGGGTCGGAATATGCCATGAGGCCGCCCCCAGAAGCTGGGGACGGCCTCATGAACGACCTGTTGCGCTGTTAGCGCGTCTCGCGGTGCGCCGTGTGGGCGTTGCAGCGCGGGCAGTGCTTCTTCATCTCAAGTCGGTCCGGGTCATTGCGCCGGTTCTTCTTGGTGATGTAGTTCCGCTCCTTGCACTCCACGCAGGCCAGCGTGATCTTCGGGCGGACGTCGGTGGCAGCCACGTGAGTGCTCCTTGACGGATGGACGGATACAACGCATAAAAGAGTAGCCGATCGGAGGACCGACCCCACAATCGGCTACTGTGTGTAGCGGCGACCGGACTTGAACCGGTGACACAGCGATTATGAGCCGCTTGCTCTACCGACTGAGCTACGCCGCTTTGATGAGGTCGACTCCCCCGTCCGAAGACGGGAGAACCTTCCACACCAGAGCCCCAAAACGGAATCGAACCGTTGACCTTCTCCTTACCATGGAGACGCTCTGCCGACTGAGCTATTGGGGCGAGCGAGGAAGACATTACACGGTCTGCGGCCGAAGGTGAAATCCGTATGCGGCCGCCCCTGCCAGGGCGTTCTCCCAGGCCGTCACCGGCGCGGCCGCCGGCGCCCTCCCGGCCGTCCCGAGGGCCACACCAGTACGACTATTCGGTGGTTCCGCCGACCGGCTCCGTGCGCGGCCTACGCTCGAACCGCTGCGTGATCATGCCCGCCCCGGCCTACCGGAGGATCGTGATGCCCGACAGTCAGCCGCAGCCCGCGAGAAGCCCCGACGGCGACGCCGCCGCCCCGCCACCGGGCGAGGGCGCGCTGGTGCTCTGCGGCGCCCGGCTCGCCGACGGGCGCGTGGTGGACGTACGCCTCAGCGGCGGGCGCATCGAGGCCGTCGGCACGGCGGGCAGCCTTGCCCCCGGCCCGCGCGTCGACCTCACCGGCTATGTGCTGCTGCCCGCGCCCGCCGATCCCCACGCCCACCTGGACACCGCGCTCACGGCCGACGCCGGCGGCCCGGTCCCGCACGGCGTCGAGGACGTCCAGCGCCGTACGACGGAGGCCGCCCTGCTGCAACTGGGGCATGGCGCCACCGCCGTGCGCACCCACGTCCGCGTCGGCGACGTGGCGGGGCTGCGCGCCCTGGAGGGCGTCCTGGCGGCGCGGCGCTCGCTGCGGGGGCTCACGGAGCTCAGCGCGGTCGCCGTGCCCCGGCTGCTGACCGGCGCCGCCGGGGCCGACGGGCTCGCCATGCTGCGGGACGCCGTCGGGATGGGCGCCACCGTCATCGGCGGCTGCCCCGACCTCGACCCCGACCCCACCGGCTACGCCGAGACCGTCCTCGCGCTGGCCGCCGAGCACGGCTGCGCCGTCGACCTCCACACCGACGGCGCCGAACCGGCCCGGCTGGCCCGGCTCGCCGCCATGGCGGGCGGGCTGCGCCCCGGCGTGGCCGTCGGGCCGTGCGGGGCCCTCGCCCGGCTCCCCCGGGACCAGGCCGCCCGCGCGGGCCAGCAGCTGGCGGCGGCCGGGGTGACGGTCGTCTGCCTGCCCCAGGGCGACTGCGGGCTCTCGGGCGGGGCCCGGGGCGGCGGCCCGTGGTGCGCGCCCGTACGGCTGCTGCGCGCGGCGGGCGTCAAGGTCGCGGCGGGCAGCGGCGCCCTGCGCGACGCCGCCAACCCCGTGGGCCGGGGCGACCCCCTGGAGGCCGCCTACCTGCTCGCCTCGCACGGCGAGCTCGGCCCCGAGCAGGCCTACGAGGCCGTCAGCGGCCGGGCCCGCGCGGTGATGGGCCTGCCCGAGGTCCGGGTGGAGGCCGGCTTCCCGGCGGAGCTGCTGGCCGTCCGGGGCCACGCCGTCGCGGGCGTCCTGTCCCTCGGCTACAGCCGGCTCGTCGTCCACCACGCCCGGGTCGTCGCCCGCACCAGCGCGGTCCGCGAGTACGGCGACGTCCAGGCCACGGTGGCCCTCGACCTGCCCCGGCAGTCGCCGCGCGGCGGGGACCCCTCGTGAGGGGCCGCCCCGTACGGTCGGATCATGCGCATTGTCATCGCTGGAGGACATGGTCGGATCGCGCTGCGGCTGGAGCGGTTGCTCGCCGCGCGCGGTGACGAGGTGGCGGGGATGGTCCGCCGCGCCGGACAGGCGGGAGACCTGCTGGCGGCGGGCGCCGAGCCCGTCGTCTGCGATCTGGAGACGGCGGCCGTGGCGGACGTCGCCCGCCATCTGGCGGGTGCCGACGCGGCCGTCTTCGCCGCCGGCGCGGGCCCGGGCAGCGGGGCCGCCCGCAAGGAGACCGTGGACCGGGCCGCCGCCGTCCTCTTCGCCGACGCGGCGGAGGCGGCGGGCGTACGGCGCTTCGTCGTCGTCTCGTCCATGGGCGCCGACCGGGAGCCGCCGGAGGGCACGGACCCGGTCTTCGCCGCCTATCTGCGGGCGAAGGGCGCCGCCGACGCGGACATCCGCTCCCGGGCCGGGCTCGACTGGACGGTCCTGCGCCCGGGCCGGCTGACGGAGGAGCCGGGCACGGGCCGGGTGACCCTGTCGGCGGGCTCCACGGGCCGGGGCGAGGTGACCCGGGACGACGTGGCGGCGGTGCTGGCGGAGCTGCTGTCCGAGGACGAGCGGGGGGCCGTCGGCCTGACGCTGGAGCTGATCGGCGGCGACACGCCGGTGGCGGAGGCCGTGAAGGCGCTGGGCGGGGCCTGAGGCGGGCCGGGAACGAAAGAAGCCCCTGATCTTCGCAGATCAGGGGCCTCATTCCGTGGCGGCGCCAGGATTCGAACCTGGGTAGGCTAAGCCGACGGATTTACAGTCCGCTCCCATTGGCCACTCGGGCACACCGCCATGGGTCGTCACCTCGGTCGCTCTTTCGAGCGCTCCGTGGCAACGACGTAAACAATACCCGATGACCTGGGGTGCTCCGCCACTCGGTTCACAGCCCCTCGTCCGGGCCCCGGGTGACTAGGCTTGCCACGCGGCCCTCCGGCCGCGTCCCCTGACGGATCTACGCACGAGGAGCCAACTCAATATGGCCGACTCCAGTTTCGACATCGTCTCGAAGGTCGAGCGGCAGGAGGTCGACAACGCCCTCAACCAGGCCGCCAAGGAGATCTCGACGCGCTACGACTTCAAGGGCGTCGGCGCCTCGATCGCCTGGTCGGGCGAGAAGATCGAGATGCGTGCCAACTCCGAGGAGCGCGTGAAGGCCGTTCTCGACATCTTCGAGACCAAGCTGGTCAAGCGCGGCATCTCCCTGAAGTCCCTGGACGCGGGCGAGCCGCAGGCGTCCGGCAAGGAGTACAAGCTCTTCGCGTCCATCGAGGAGGGCATCTCCCAGGAGAACGCGAAGAAGGTCGCGAAGATCATCCGCGATGAGGGCCCCAAGGGCGTCAAGGCCCAGGTCCAGGGCGATGAGCTCCGCGTCTCCTCCAAGAGCCGCGACGACCTCCAGACCATCATCGCCCTCCTCAAGGGCAAGGACCTGGACTTCGCGATCCAGTTTGTGAACTACCGCTAGCGCGCACCCGGAAGGGGCGTGTCAGGAGCGGCGGCGAAGCCGCTCCTGACACGCCCCTTCCGTCTTTCCGGCGAGTGATCAGCGCGTCGCGAAGGGCGCGTCCGTCGGGACGATCTCCCGGCCCAGCGGCATCAGTGAGATCGGGATCAGCTTGAAGTTGGCGATGCCCAGCGGGATGCCGATGATCGTGCAGCACATGGCGATACCGGTGACGATGTGCCCCAGCGCCAGCCACCATCCGGCGAAGATGAACCAGATGACGTTCCCGATGAGCGAGCCCGCGCCCGCGTCCCGGCGTTCGACCGTCGTCCGGCCGAAGGGCCACAGCGCGTAGCCGGCGATCCGGAAGCTCGCGATGCCAAATGGAATCGTGACAATGAGGACGCAGCAGATCAGACCGGCGACGACGTAGCCGAGCGCCATCCACAGTCCACAGAGGACCAGCCAGATGATATTCAGGATGAACCTCATGATTTATAGCCTCCCACGTGACCGGTTCTCCGGCGAATGAGACGCCGGAAGGGCCGCGTACGGTTGCCGCTTTCGCAGGTGGGAGGCCCTGAGCGGGCCCCTAGGGGGTGAGTCGGGGGCATCCGGAGGAGACGCCCCCGCATGACCGCCGGACCGGGCCCCACCTCCCGCTTTCCCGGCCCCGACCGGGGCTCTACTCCCTCCCGAGGCCGAGGAGTTGTCCGCCGCTCCGTCAACTGGCTTAGCCCGGCTGCGCGTTGGGGGCCGCATGAGCCGTATGGGGGACGGCCGCGCCGTGGCGGCGCGTGTCGTGACCCTTCCGGCGCAGCCCAGCGCGCCGCGGCGTCCGGGGCGTGGTCATGTGGCTGGACCGGGCGTACCACGCGGACGTACGGACAGGACGACAGGACGAGGAGTCGGAGTCCCATGCACACGTACCGAATCGCAGGGCTGGCGGTCGCGGCGGTGGCTGTCGTCGCCGTCAGTGCGCCCAGCAGCGCCCGAGCCGCCGCTCCCGCCGCTCCCGTCGACATCGACATCCTGGGGTGCGTCACCGGGGGCGGCTGGCCCAGCTACCCCGGCAACGACGACGGGCTCGGAGTCCTCGACGACGACAACAACTCGATGGTGTGCCAGGGAGGTTCGCACAACGGTGAGCCGATCACCCTGGCCAGCGGTGGCGGACGGGGTGACCGGCCGTACCCCGGTCACCGGCCGCCCGGCGGTCACCGGCCCACCAACGGGCATCTGCCGGGTCTCGGCGAGCGGCCGTCCGGTGGCCACCGGCCGACTCCCGGGCATCTTCCGGGTCTCGGCGACCGTCCGTCCGGCGGCCACCACCGCTACTGAGCGGCCTTGGCGGGCGCGACCGGCCACGACGCACCCGCGGATGACGTACCGCGCTTCCGGCGGAGCGCTCAGGCGCCGGCCGCGATGCCCGTCAGGAGCACGTCGAGGCCCGCGTCGAACATCTCGGCGGGGTCCTGGTGCGAGCCGTTCCCGACGACGTGGGCGAGCGCCGGGTAGCGGCCGGCCGCGAACGCGCGGGCGAGGTAGGGGCCCGCCGCCGCCTGCCACTGGTGCTCCGTGAGGCCGCTCGCCCGTTCCGCGCGCAGTTCCACGATCTCGTGGCGGACCGCGCCGAGGACGTAGCCGTTGACCGCCTGCAGGGCGCGCATGAGGGCGTCCGGGTCGTCGCCGATCCCGGGCGCCGAGCGCAGCGCGGTCAGCGTGGCGTCCAGATGGCCGAGCGCGGCGGGTCCCAGGTGGGGGCGGCCGCCCAGGAGGTCGGCGAACCATTCGTGGCGGAGGGCGGCGCCCCGGATCCCCCGGACCAGGGAGCGCACCTCCGCGCGCCAGTCGTCCCCTTCGGGCGGCGGGGCGGGGATCTCCCCGTACACGGCGTCGACCATCAGGTCGAGGAGCTCCTCCTTGGTGTCCACGTAGCGGTAGAGCCGCATCGGCCCCGCGTCGAGGACGGCGGCGACCTTGCGCAGCGAGACCGCCTGGAGTCCGTCGGCGTCGGCCAGTTTGATCGCGGCCCGCACGATCCGGTCGCGGCTCAGCGGGCTCAGTGACGCCCGTGCGGACGGCTCGGGCCGTTCCCAGATGAGCATGTCGGTCCACGCCCTCCCTTTTCTCGCTTTCAATACAGTGTATCTTTTCGATACGGTGTATCGAAACGACCATCTGGGGGGAACACTCATGCCTCGTATCGCCATCGTCGGAGCCGGGCCCGGCGGCCTGGCCCTCGCCCGTGTGCTGCACCTGCACGGCATCGAAGCCGTCGTGTACGAACGCGACGCGTCCCCGGCCGCCCGCGCCCAGGGCGGCATGCTCGACCTCCGCCCCGACAGCGGCCAGCGCGCCCTGCGCGAGGCCGGACTGGAGGCGGAGTTCCTCCGCATAGCCCGGCGCGAGGGCCAGGACCACCGCCTGCTCGACCACACCGGGACGATGCTGCTGCGGCAGGACACCCCCGACGACGCCCCGCTCGACGCCCCCGAGGTCGACCGCGCGGACCTGCGCGCGATCCTCCTCGGCTCCCTGCCGCCGCACGCCGTCGCCTGGGACCACGGCCTCCTGCGCGCCGAGGCGCTGCCCGAGGGGCGCCACCGCCTGCGCTTCGCCGACGGCGGCACCGCCGAATGCGAGCTGCTCGTCGGCGCGGACGGCGCCAACTCACGGGTGCGCCCGCTCGTCAGCGACGCCCGGCCGACGTCCCTCGGCGCCCACATGGTCGAGCTGGGCATCCCCGCCCTGGCCCGCACGCGGCCCGATCTGGCCGCCATGGTCGGGCGCGGCAACTACTGGGCCTTCGGTCCCGACCGCTCGCTGTCCGCACAGCTCAACGGCGACGGCCGGCTGCGGATCTACCTCACCTTCCAGGGCCCCGAGGACTGGCTCGCCACCTGTGGCATCCCCTTCGACGACCCGGAGCACGCCCGGGCCGCGCTGAGGAAGGAGTTCGCCGACTGGGCCCCGCAGTTCACGGAGCTGATCGACGCGTGCGACGACACCGTCGCGACCCGCTCCCTCACCACCCTGCCGGTCGGCCTCACCTGGCCCCACGCACGCGGTGTCACCCTCCTCGGCGACGCCGCCCACCTGATGCCGCCCGCCGGCGTCGGCGCCAACCTGGCCCTGCTGGACGGGGCCGAACTCGGGCGGGCGATCGCCGAGGAGCCCGGCGACCTCGACGCCGCCGTGCGCCGCTACGAGACGGACATGTTCCCGCGCGCCGAGGAGGCGGCCCGGTTCTCCGCCCGGGTCCACGAGATGCTCATGGCGCCCGACGCCGCCCGGCGGCTGGTGCCGATCCTCCAGGGCGGGCCGGGCGAGTAGCCGCCGTCAGCCGTCGTCAGGCGCCGGCGTCGTCAGGCGCCGAGCCGGCCGCCCGGGCCCGCCATCCGCTCCAGGCGCGCGATGCGCTCCCCCATCGGCGGGTGCGTCGAGAAGAGCTTGGACATGCCCTCGCCCGGGCGGAACGGGTTCGCGATCATCATGTGGCTGGCCGTCTCCAGGCGGGGCTCCGGCGGGAGGGGCAGCCGCTGGGTGCCGAGCTCCAGCTTGCGGAGGGCGGCGGCCAGGGCCAGGGGATCGCCGGTGAGGCGGGCGCCGGAGGCGTCGGCCTCGTACTCGCGGGAGCGGCTGACGGCGAGCTGGATGAGGGAGGCCGCGATGGGGCCCAGGATCATAATCATGATCATGCCGATGAGGCCGGGGCCCTCGTCGTCATCGTCGGAGCGCCCGATGGGGATCAGCCAGGCGAAGTTGACCAGGAACATCACCACCGAGGCGAGGGCGCCGGCCACCGACGAGATGAGGATGTCGCGGTTGTAGACGTGGCTGAGCTCATGGCCGATGACGCCGCGCAGCTCGCGCTCGTCCAGGAGGCGCATGATGCCTTCGGTGCAACAGACGGCGGCGTTGCGCGGGTTGCGGCCGGTGGCGAAGGCGTTGGGGGCCTCGGTCGGGGAGATGTACAGCCGGGGCATGGGCTGGCGGGCGGCCGTGGAGAGTTCGCGGACCATGCGGTAGAGGTGCGGGGCCTCGAACTCGCTGACGGGCCGGGCCCGCATCGCGCGCAGGGCGAGCTTGTCGCTGTTCCAGTAGGCGTAGGCGTTGGTGCCGAGGGCCACCAGGACGGCGATGATCAGGCCGCCGCGCCCGAACATGCTGCCGATGACGATGATGAGCGCGGACAGCCCCCCGAGGAGCAGGGCCGTCCTGAGCCCGTTGTGCCGGCGGTGCACGGTACGCCCTCCAAATGGTGCGGCAGGGGAACCCTTGAACCAGTGGAACCTTTCGAACTGGTCAACGCCAGACGAGGGCCGCTAGTTCCCTTGTGCACCCCCGCAGGGGTCGCGAGGGGCCGCGCCATTCGGGTGAAAAAACGGTGATACCGCTACAGGAGTGCCTGCGAGGCGAAGCGCAGGACCAGCTGGGGGGCGCCGGAGAGGGCCACTCCGAGGGCCGTGGCGAGGGCGATGGCCGCCCCGAGGGTGGCCGGAACGCGCACCACCGGTTCGGCCGGCAGGGCGGTCGTCGCTCCGGTCGCCGAAGCGGTCGCCGATCCGGTCGGCAGCGTTTCCCCCGCCTCCTCGCGGCCGCCCTTGAAGAGGACCGCTGTCCACTGGAGGTAGTAGTACAGCGCGATCACGACATTGACGGCCATGACGACCGCCAGCCAGCCCAGCCCCGCGTCGACCGCCGCCGAGAAGACGGTGACCTTGGCGAAGAGCCCGATGACGCCCGGCGGCAGCCCGGCGAGGCACAGCAGGAAGAAGGCGTGCGCGAGGGCGGCGAGCGGGTTGCGGGCGTACAGGCCGCGGTAGTCGGTGATCCGGTTGTCCGGGCGGGTGCGGGCCACGAGGGCGGCGACCGCGAAGGCGCCCAGGTTCACGGCCGCGTACATCAGGGCGTACGCGACGGTGGAGCCGATGGCGCGCGAGGGGTCCTCGGCGTAGCCGGCGGCGGCGAGCGGGACGAGGAGGTAGCCCGCCTGGCCGACGGAGGACCAGGCCAGCAGGCGTACGGCGCTGTGCTTCCGGTCGGGGCGCTGGCGCAGCGCGGCGACGTTGCCGGCGGTCATGGTGACCGCGGCGAGCACGGCCAGGGCCGGGCCCCAGACGTCGGCGTACGTGGGGAAGGCGACGACCGTCACCAGGGCGATGCCGGTGAAGCCGACGGCCTTGCCGACCACCGAGAGGTACGCGGCGATGGGCAGCGGCGCGCCCACGTAGGTGTCGGGCACCCAGAAGTGGAAGGGGACGGCGGCGGTCTTGAAGGCGAAGCCGACGAGGGTCAGGGCGACGCCCGCCTTGGCGAGGACGGCCAGGCGCGGGTCGACGTGGCCGAGGCCGTCGGCGATCTCCGTGAGGTGGAGGGTGCCGGTCGCGGCGTAGAGGAAGGAGACGCCGAGGAGGGTGACGGCGGTGGCGGTCACGGACGACAGGAAGAACTTCAGCGCGGCCTCGGAGGAGCGGCGGTCGCCGCGGCGCAGGCCGACGAGGGCGAAGGCGGGCAGCGAGGCCACTTCCAGGGCCACGACGAGGGTCGCCAGGTCACGGGAGGCGGGCAGCAGCGCGGCGCCGGCGGCCGACGACAGCAGCAGGAACCAGTACTCCCCCGCGGGAAGTTTGGAATCCGCGATCGCGCCAACGGACAGCAGGGCCGTCAGCAGGGCGCCGCCCAGCACCAGCAGCTGGATGACGAGGGTGAAGCGGTCCGCCGTGTAGCTGCACGCGGTGACGGCGACGTCGGGCCCGGTGAGGCAGAAGGTCGACCGGTCGCCGCGCAGCAGCGGGAGGAGGGAGAGCCCGGCCAGCACGAGACCGCCGAGGGCGATCCGGCCGAGGAGGGGTTTGCGGTCCTCCGGGAGGAAGAGGTCGACGACGAGGACGACCAGCGCCACGGCGGCCGTGACGGTGGGCGGGGCGATGGCGAGCCAGTCGACGGACTGGACCAGGGAGCCCATCAGTTGCCTCCTGCGAGGAGCTGCTGAACGGCCGGGTCGGTGAGGCCGAGGAGGGCCGCGGGCCAGAGTCCGGCGAGAACGGTGAGGGCGACGAGCGGGCCCCAGGCGGCGAGCTCGTGCCGCCGGACGTCGACGAGGGCCGGGCCGTCGGGCATCCTGCCCGCCTTCTCGGCGGCCGGGTCCACCTCGCCGCCCATGCACACGCGGCGCACGACGACCAGCAGGTAGGCCGCGGTGAGCAGGGTGCCGAGGCCGGCCAGGGCCATGAAGACGAGGAACGCGGGGCGGCTGAGCCCGTCGGCGGGGCGGAAGGAGGCGAACATCGCCAGCATCTCGCCCCAGAACCCGGCGAGGCCGGGGAGTCCGAGGGAGGCCACGGCGCCGAAGGCCAGCAGGCCGCCGAGGCGCGGGGCGCGGCCGTAGAGGGCGGCGCCGGTGGTGCCGGCGAGGCTGTCGAGGTCGCTGGTGCCGTAGCGGTCCTTGATGGCCCCGACGAGGAAGAAGAGGAGGCCGGTGATGAGGCCGTGGGCGATGTTGGCGAAGAGGGCGCCGTTGACCCCGGTGGGGGTGAGGGTGGCGATGCCCAGGAGGACGAAGCCCATGTGGCCGACGGACGAGTAGGCGATCAGGCGCTTGAGATCGGCCTTGGCGCCCTTGCGGGCGAGGGCGAGGCAGACCAGGGAGCCGTAGACGATGCCGACGGCCGCGAAGGCGGCGAGGTAGGGCGCGAAGGTGTGGGCGCCGTCCGGGGCGATCGGCAGGACGATGCGGACGAACCCGTACGTGCCCATCTTCAGCAGGACGCCGGCGAGGAGCACCGAGCCGACCGTGGGGGCGGCGGTGTGGGCGTCGGGCAGCCAGCTGTGCAGGGGCCACATGGGGGCCTTGACGGCCAGTCCGAGACCGATGGCCAGAACCGCGATGACCTGCGTGGTGTGGCTGAGCGAGGACCCGTTGTCAGTGGCGAGTGCCACCATGTCGAACGTGCCGCCGTCGATGCCCACGAGGAGGAGGCCCAGCAGCATCACGACCGAGCCGAGCAGCGTGTAGAGGATGAAGCGCCAGGCGGCGCGCTCCCGGCCCTCGCCGCCCCAGCGGGCGATGAGGAAGTACATCGGGATGAGCACCGTCTCGAAGGCCAGGAAGAACAGCATCAGGTCGAGGACGGCGAAGGACGCCAGGGTCCCGGACTCGAGCACGAGGAGCAGCGCGACGAACGCCTTGGGGGACGGGCCCGTGGGCGTCTTGAAGTAGCTGTACAGCGCGCAGAGGAAGGTCAGCAGCGCGGTCAGGACGAGGAGGGGGAGCGAGATGCCGTCGACGCCGAGGTGGATCCGGATGCCGAGGGCGGGGATCCAGGGGAGGTCGGTGGTCGCCTGCATCCGGGCCGGGTGGTCGTGGTCGAAGCCGGCGGCGAGGGCGACGGACAGCGCGAGGACGACGCCCGTGACGGTGACGCCGTGGCGGAGCACGGCCTGCTCGGGGCTCCTGCCCGCCAGGCCGGGCGGGGCGGGGAGCAGGGCGGCGACGGCGCCCAGCAGGGGGAGGACGACGAGCGCGGCGAGGAGGAGCTGCATGACGGTGTGACTCATGGATCAGGCTCCGGTGGCGACGAGGACGGCGGCGACGGCCAGGACGACGGAGCCGGCGAGCAGGGCGCCGAGGTAGGTCTGCACATTGCCGGTCTGGGCGCGGCGGACGGCCGCGCCGAGCAGCCCGGGCGCGGTGGCGGCACCGCGCACATACGCGTCGACGACCTCGCGGTCGAGGAAGTGGGCGAGGCGGGCGGCGGCGCGCGTGGGCCGGACGAACAGGGCGGAGTACACGGCGTCGAGGTGGAATCCGGTGACGGCGTGGCGGTGGAGGGGGCCGAGGAGCAGCCTGCCCGGGTCGCCGGGGTCGGGGGCGTCGGCGACGGTGCCGTACGCGGGCTCGTGGCTGGCGATGGCCTCGATCTCGGAGACGGCGGGGGCCGCGTCCGGGTCGGCGGCCACGGCGCCCAGGGGGGTACGGGCGGTGATGGCGGCGGTGCGCCGCCAGGCCGCGTACATGACGAGCGCGCCGGCGAGGGCGCAGCCGGTGGAGAGGACGGAGGTGGTGAGGCCGGGGGTGAGCGAGCGGCCGTCGAACCAGTCGGGCAGCTTCCAGGCGGCCAGGCCGAGGGCGGCGGTGGGCAGGAAGAGGACCCACAGCACACCGTTCATGGCGGCGGGCTCGCGGCCGTGGTCGGGGGCCTCGGCGCCCCTGCCGTGGAAGGCGAGCAGCCACAGGCGGGTGGCGTAGCCGGCGGTGAGGACGGCGGTGACCAGGCCCGCGATCAGCACGGTCCAGCCGGCCGGGCCGGCCGCGGCGGCGGGGATGTTGTGGGCGCCGCCGGTGGCGGCGTGCTCGGCGGCGCCGAGGACGGCCTCCTTGGAGAAGAAGCCGCTGAACGGGGGGATCGCGGCGAGCGCCAGGAGGGCGACGGTCATCGTCCAGTAGGCGTCGGGGATCCGCTTGGCCAGGCCGTTCGTCCGGGCCATGGCGGCCAGCGAGTTGGTGCCGGCGGCGTGGATGATCACGCCCGCGCCGAGGAAGAGGAGGGCCTTGAACGCACCGTGCGAGATGAGGTGGAAGACGGCCGCGCCGCGGTCGCCGACGGCCAGGGCGCCGGTCATATAGCCGAGCTGGCCGACGGTGGAGTAGGCGAGGACGCGCTTGATGTCGTCCTGGGCGAGCGCGGCCAGGGCCGAGCCGACCATGGTGACCGCGGCCATCACCGCGAGGACGACCAGGGCCGCCGCCGAGGCGGCGAAGACGGGGAGGAGCCGGGCGATGAGGTAGACACCGGCCGCGACCATCGTCGCGGCGTGGATCAGCGCGGAGACGGGCGTCGGGCCGGCCATCGCGTCGGGCAGCCAGGTGTGCAGGGGGAACTGCGCGGACTTGCCCGCGACGCCCGCCAGGAGCAGCAGGGCGATCAGGGTGGGGTGGGCCAGCCCGCCGGAGGCGGCGGTGCCGACGATGCCGCTGATGCGGAACGTGCCGGCGTCGGCGGCCAGCGCGAAGATCCCGATCAGGAAGGGGACGTCGCCGAGCTTGGTGACCAGGAAGGCCTTGAGGGAGGCGGACCGGGCGGCCTCGGTCTCCCAGTAGTGGCCGACCAGGAAGTACGAGCAGATGCCCATGATCTCCCAGCCGACCAGCAGCACCATCAGGTCGCCGGTGTAGACGACGAGCAGCATCGCGGCGGTGAAGAGGGAGACGAGGGCCGCGTACGAGGGGTAGCGGGGGTCGTCGCGCAGATAGGCGGTCGAGTACAGCTGGACGCAGGTGGCCACGACCCCGACGAGCACCGCCACGAGCACGGCGAAGCCGTCGAGGTGGAGGGCGAGGTCGATGGGCACGGAGCCGGTGGGGGTGAGCCGGGTGGCGGCGTCGAGCGCCTCCCCGCCGCCCTGCCGGCAGGCGACGACGATCGCGAGCACGGCGGCGGCGAGCGTCGGCAGCACGGCGAGCGGGCGGACGAAGCCGGGGGCGCGGCGGCCCGTCAGGAAGCCCGCGAGGGCGCCGAGGAAGGGCAGCAGGGGGACGAGGACGGCGGTGGTCGTGGTGCTCACGCGGCGGCCTCGGCCTTCTCCTCGCGGTCCGTGCCGGCGGCATCGGGGGTGGTGTCGGGGGTGTCCTCGGCGAGGTCGCGGAGCCGGTCGACGTCGGCGGTGCCGCGGTTGCGGTGGACCTGGAGGACGATCGCCAGGCCGATGCCGATCTCGGCGGCGGCGATGGCGATGGTGAAGAGGGTGAGCGCCTGGCCGGCGTGGAGCGTGTCGCGCAGCCACACGTCGAAGGCGACGAGGTTGAGGTTGACGGCGTTGAGCATCAGCTCGACGGACATCAGGACCAGGATCGCGTTGCGCCGGGCGAGGACGCCGTAGAGGCCCACGCAGAAGAGGAGGGCGGCGAGGACGGCCGGGTAGACGAGATGCATCAGCGCTCCTCCTTCTTCCTTCGGGAGAGGACGATCGCGCCGACGAGCGCGGCGAGCAGCAGGACCGACAGCGCCTCGAACGGCAGCACCCAGTGCCGGAAGAGGATCTCTCCGGAGACCTCCGTGCTGCCCTGCGGCGCGCCGCCCAGATCGATCCACGTCGTACGGAAGGCGTCCACGACCACCCAGACGAGGGCGGCTGCGGCGGCGCCGGCGACCCCGAGGGCGGCCCACCGGTTGCCGGAGTCGGCGTCCGGGGAGCGGCCGATGGGGGCCCTGGTGAGCATGAGCCCGAAGAGGAGGAGGACCACGACGGAACCGACGTAGATCAGCACCTGCACCCAGGCGATGAACTCCGCCGTCAGCAGCAGGTACTCCACGGCGAGCCCGCCGAGCGCCACGACCAGCCAGAGGGCGGCGTGCACCAGCTGCTTGGTGGTGACGGTGATGACGGCCGCGCCGAGGGTGACGAGGCCGACCAGGAGGAAGACGATCTCGACACCGGAGGTGGAGAGGAAGCCGTGCGTGACCGCTTGCGCGGCTGTGCTGATTCCGGTGCCGGTCATGCTTCTCCCTCCTTCTCCTGCTGCTCCTGCTGGGCGGCCAGTTTCTCGGCCGTCTTGCGGGCCGCCGCGATCTCCTTCGGCTCCTCGGCCGCAGGGTCGAGCGCGGGCGGCTCGGGCACGGTCCACATCCACTCGCGCAGCTTGTCGCGCTCGTGGGTGAGCTCGTGGATGTCCGTCTCGGCGTACTCGAACTCCGGCGACCAGAACAGGGCGTCGAAGGGGCACACCTCGATGCAGATGCCGCAGTACATGCAGAGCGCGAAGTCGATCGCGAAGCGGTCGAGAACGTTCCGGCTGCGCTCGCGGCCGCCCGGGGCGGCCGGGGGCACGGTCTCCTTGTGGGAGTCGATGTAGATGCACCAGTCCGGGCACTCGCGGGCGCACAGCATGCAGACCGTGCAGTTCTCCTCGAACAGCCCGATGACACCGCGCGTACGGGGCGGCAGCTCGGGCTGGGCGTCCGGGTACTGCGCGGTGACCGAGCGCCGGGTCATGGTGCGGAGGGTGACGGCGAGGCCCTTGGCCAGGCCGGAACCAGGGATGCCCATGGTTACTGGATCACCACCTTGACGACGCCGGTGAGGGCGATCTGCGCGAGGGCGAGCGGGATGAGAACGGTCCAGGCCAGCTTCTGGAGCTGGTCCTCGCGCAGCCGCGGATAGGTCACGCGGAGCCAGATCACGACGAAGGCGAGGACGAAGGTCTTCAGCACCGTCCACAGCCAGCCCAGCCCGTCGGCCCCGAACGGGCCGTGCCAGCCGCCGAGGAACAGCACGGTCGTCAGACCGCACAGGACGACGATGCCCGCGTACTCGGCGAGCAGGAACATCGCGAAGCGCAGACCGGTGTACTCGGTGTACGCACCGAAGATGATCTCCGAGTCGGCGACCGGCATGTCGAACGGCGGACGCTGGAGCTCGGCGAGACCGGCCGTGAAGAAGACGACGCCGCCGACGATCTGCCACGGCACCCACCACCAGTGGAAGGCGTCGACGATCCCCGGGAGCGACACGGTGCCCGCCGCCATCGCGACGGACGCCGCCGCGAGGAGCATCGGCAGCTCGTACGCGAGTAGCTGCGCGGCGGTGCGCAAGCCCCCGAGCAGCGAGAACTTGTTGGCCGACGCCCAGCCGGCCATCAGCGACCCCAGGACGCCC
>NZ_JAILXP010000125.1 GCF_020740895.1 Streptomyces sp. UNOB3_S3
GGGGGCGGGTGAGCGGGGCGTTGCGGGCGAGCTCGGCCAGCTCGGCGGGGTCGACGGGGTCGGCCGCCATGACCTTCTCCCACTTGGGCCACTCGGTGTTGCCCACCATGACCGCGACCGGGGAGCCCATGGACAGTCCGTGCCGGACGCCGCCGAGGAAGGTGATCTCGTCGCGCTCGAACTTCATCCGCGCGCCGCGTCCATAGCCGAGCCGCCGCCGCGCCAGGTGGTCCGCCACCATCTCCGTGGTGACCGGCACGCCGGCGGGAAGTCCCTCCAGCGTCGCCACGAGTGCGGGGCCGTGCGACTCCCCCGCCGTCAGCCAGCGCAACCTGCTCAACGGTGCTCCTCTGCTCGCGCGCTCGAATCTCATGCCGCGCGACGGCCCGGGGGCGCGGCGCGGCGGTGGGCCGGGGAGCGCGACCCTGGCCCGCCACCCCCGATCCTCCCATGCCGGGCGGACATTCCCGGCCGCCGGTCCAGGGTGTGGACCGGCGGCGTCACGTGGTGGACGGCCGCCTCAGCGCGTGCGGGCGGCCAGCGCGGCCTCTCCGGCGGCCCGCATGGCCGCCAGCGGGGCCGGGGCACGGCCCGTCATCAGCTCGACCTGGAGCACGGCCTGGTGCACCAGCAGGTCCAGGCCGCCGAGGACGGTGCCGCCGCGTCCGGCCCAGGCGGCGGCCAGCGGGGTCGGCCAGGGCTCGTAGAGGACGTCGAAGAGCGTGCCGGGGCGCTCGGGCACCGCCCCGGCGAGGGCGTCGGTGGCCCCGGCGGGGGTGGTGGCGACGACCAGCGGCGCCGCGAGGGCCTCGGCCGCCCGCGACCAGTCGGCGGTGCGCACGGGCACGCCCAGCCGCTCGCCCCACTCGCGCATCTCCGCGGCGCGCTCGGCGCTGCGGACGTACACGGTGACCTCGCCGGTGCAGATCCGGGCGAGGGCGGCGAGCGCGGAGGAGGCGGTGGCGCCGGCGCCGAGGATCGCGGCGGATCCGGCCTTCTCCACGCCCCGCTCGCGCAGGGCGGCGGCGATGCCGGGGATGTCGGTGTTGTCGCCGAGGCGGCGGCCGTCGTCGGTGAGGACGACGGTGTTGACCGCCTCCACGGACCGGGCGGTGGCGCTGACGTCGTCCAGCAGCGGGATCACCGCCCGCTTGAGGGGCATGGTGAGGGAGAGCCCGGCCCAGCCGGGGCCCAGACCCGCCATGAAGGCGGGCAGGGCGGCCTCGTCCACCTCGAAGCGGTCGTACGTCCACTCCCCCAGGCCCAGTTCCGCGTAGGCGGCCCGGTGGAGGACCGGGGAGAGCGAGTGGGCGATCGGCGAGCCGAGGACGGCGGCCCGGTGCCGTGCGGCCGTGGCGGGGCCGGTCACTGCCCGCCCGCCTTCTTGGCCTTGCTCTCCTGCTCGTACCGCTGGCGGTTCTTGTTGTGCTCCGCGTTCGTCGCCGCGAACAGGGTCTCGTTCTCGTTGATGGAGACGAAGTAGTACCAGGGGCCGTCCGCCGGCTGGAGCGCGGACTTCAGCGCCTCCAGGCCGGGGTTGCTGATCGGCCCGGGCGGCAGGCCCTTGATGTAGTACGTGTTGTACGGGTGCTTGAACTTCCGCAGATCGCTGACGGCACCGATGTCGAGAGTGCTCTGGCTCTTGGCGTAGTTCACGGTGGAGTCGAAGTCGAGGAAGCCGGCCGTCTCCTTGTTGTCCGGCTTGAGCCGGTTGTAGACCACCCGCGAGATCTTGTCGAAGTCGTGCTTGTACTTGCCCTCGACCTGGACGAGGCTCGCGACGGTGATGACCTGCATCGGGGACTTCAGGCCCAGCGCGGCGGCCTTGCCCGTCACGTCCTGCGCGTCGTAGTTCTGCTTGGCGCGGGCGACCATCTGGCGCAGGAGGTCCTCCGGCTTGGTGCCCTTGCCGGCGCTGTACTGCGACGGGAAGAGGAAGCCCTCCAGCGGGTCCTTGACGTCGGGTTCGCTGTTCGCCCACTCGGGCAGGCCCAGGTTCTTGGCCTGGCTCTTGGCGACACCCTTGGTGGTGCCCGGCGCGAGCCCCAGCTTCTTGTCGATCATGGAGTACATCTCGGCGGCCCGCATGCCCTCGGCGAAGGTGAGGAAGTTCGCCGAGTTGGTCATCATCGCCACGGCCGCGGCGCCGGACATCTCCTTGTGGAGGGTGTACGTGCCGGGCTGGATGGACTTCTTCGCGGCGGCCGAGGTGAAGGCGCCGACGCTCTTGACGACACCGGCCTTCTGGAGGACCTGGCCCATCTCGGTGAGGCTGGCGCCCTTGGGGATCTCGACCTGCACCTGGCCGGTGCCCTCGCCCTCGTAGTCGGGCGCGGTGCCGTAGTGGGTCTCGTAGTAGTCGTAGGCGAAGTAGCCGGCGCCGCCCAGGCCGCCGACGAGCACCACGGCGACGAGCAGGCAGGCGGTGCCGCTGCGGCGCTTGTTCTTCTTGTCCCGGCCCTTGCCCTTGCCGCCGTTGCCCTTCCTGCCGCGCCGGTCACGGCCCCGGGCGGGCTCGTCGCCGTCGTCGGGGTCGTCGTCGAGGACGGCGGGGGTGAGGGGACGGTCGTCGATGTCGTCGAAGAGGGAGATCTTCTCGTCGACGGAGTCGGCGGGCGCGGTGCGCGCCTGGGGCATCTGATGGGTGCCCGTGTGCTGCTCGGCGGGGGCCTGCGGCATCTGGTGCTGGCCCGTGTGCTGGTTCACGGGCATCTGGTGCTGCCCGGTGTGCTGGTCCATGGGCATCTGATGCTGGCCGGTGTGCTGACCCACGGGCACCTGGTGCTGCCCGGTGTGCTGGTTCCCCGGGTGGAGGGCCTGGTGCTGGCCCGTGTGCTGGTCGGGGTAGCCGTGGGCACCGGTGTCGTACTCGTAGTAGCCCTGCTGGCCACCGCTCGGGTACGTGCCGGTCTGCTGCCCGGTGTACTGCTCGCCCTGACCGTTGGTGGAGTACGGGCCGGGGCCCCCCGCCTGCTGCGAGGGGTCCCAGCCGTAGTCCTGCTGCTGGCCGGCGTAGGGGGGCTGCGACTGCTGGGCCTGGTGGGGCTGCGTGTACTGCTGCCCGGTGTAACCCCGGTCCCCGTACAGAGGGTCCTCGGGATGCCACGGTTGGGAGCCGGAACCCCGGCCGTACTCAGTCATCTATCCCCTAGAGCCGCACAGCGGCAGCCAGTGCGCTCGGTGAAGCGCGGAAGTCCGACGTCTGGTCCTGCCCTGAAGACATTCGAACAGCTGCCATGTCGCGCGGAACGTTACCGTATTGCGATCAGATGACCACGTCGACGGGCTCGCCCGGCGGCCGCCCGGAGACCTTCTCGATCTCCAGGGCGTTCTGGAGGATGACCACCGCGGCCGCCTGGTCCACCACGGAACGGCCCTTCTTGGCGTTGACGCCGGAGGCGCGCAGTCCCTGGGCCGCTGTGACGGTCGTCATCCGCTCGTCGACCAGCCGCACCGGCACCGGGGCGACCCGCCGGGCCATCTCCTTGGCGAAGGTGCGCACCTTGGCCGCCGCCGGGCCCTCGCCCCCCTTGAGGGAGCGGGGCAGGCCGACGACGACCTCGATGGGCTCGTACTCCGCGACGATCGCCACCAGCCGCTTGTGGGCCTGGGGGATGTCCCGGCCGGGGACGGTCTCCACCGGAGTGGCGAGGATCCCGTCGGGGTCGCACGAGGCGACCCCGATCCGGGCGTCCCCGACGTCCACGGCGATGCGCCTGCCGCGTCGCACGTCAGGCCGCCTCGGCCACGAGGCGCTCGACGGCGGCCATGGCCTCGTCGAGGGCCTCGGGGTTCTGGCCGCCGCCCTGGGCGACGTCCGGCTTGCCGCCGCCACCGCCACCGAGGGTCTTCGCGGCCGTACGGACCAGGTCGCCGGCCTTCAGACCGCGCTCACGGGCGGCCTCGTTGGTGGCGATCACGGTCAGCGGACGGCCGTTGGCCACGGTGAACAGGGCCACCACGGCGGCCCGGCCGCCCTGGATGCGGCCGCGGACGTCGAGGACCAGCTTGCGCAGGTCGTCGGCGCCGGTGCCGTCCGGCACCCGGCCGACGGCCAGGGCGACGCCGTGGATGTCCTTGGCGCCCTCGGCCAGGCCGGCGGCGGCCTGGAGGACCTTCTCGGCGCGGAAGCGCTCGATCTCCTTCTCGGCGTCCTTGAGCTTGGCGAGCATGCCGGAGATCTTCTCCGGGAGCTCCTCGGGACGGCCCTTGACCAGCTCGGTGAGCTGGGCGACGACCGTGTGCTCCTTGGCCAGGAAGTTGTAGGCGTCGGCGCCGACGAGGGCCTCGACACGGCGCACGCCGGAGCCGATCGAGGACTCGCCGAGGAGCTTCACCAGACCCAGCTGGGCGGTGTTGGCGACGTGCGTACCGCCGCAGAGCTCCTTGGAGAAGTCGCCGATGGTCACGACGCGGACGCGCTCGCCGTACTTCTCGCCGAACTCGGCGATGGCACCGGACTTCTTGGCCTCCTCCAGGCTCATGACCTCGGCGTGCACATCGAGCTCGCTGGAGAGGACCTCGTTGATGCGCTGCTCGACGTCGACGAGGACGCTGCCGGGCACGGCGGTCGGCGAGCCGAAGTCGAAGCGGAAGCGGCCCGGGGAGTTCTCCGAACCGGCCTGGGCGGCCGTCGGGCCCAGGGCGTCGCGCAGCGCCTGGTGGGTGAGGTGGGTGGCGCTGTGGGCGCGGGCGATGGCGCGGCGGCGCTTGACGTCGATGACGGCGTAGGCGGAGGCGCCCACGGTGACCTCGCCGACCTGGACGACACCCTTGTGGACGTGCACGCCGGGGACCGGCTTCTGCACGTCGCGGACCTCGATCACGGCACCGGAGTGGAGCTTGATCCGGCCCTGGTCGGCGAGCTGGCCGCCGCCCTCGGCGTAGAAGGGGGTGCGGTCCAGGACGACCTCGACCTCGTCGCCCTCGGTGGCGGCCGGCGAGGACACACCGTCGACGAGCAGGCCGACGATGGTCGACTCGCCCTCGGTGGTGGTGTAGCCGGTGAAGTCGGTCTCGCCGGAGGCGTCGGCGACCTCACGGTAGGCGGACAGGTCGGCGTGGCCGGTCTTCTTGGCCTTGGCGTCGGCCTTGGCGCGCTCCCGCTGCTCCTTCATCAGACGGCGGAAGCCGTCCTCGTCCACGGAGAGGCCCTGCTCGGCGGCCATCTCCAGGGTGAGGTCGATGGGGAAGCCCCAGGTGTCGTGGAGCAGGAACGCCTTGTCGCCGGAGAGGACCGTGCCGCCGGCGGCCTTGGTCTCGGTGACGGCGGTGTCGAGGATGTTGGTGCCGCCCTTGAGGGCCTTGAGGAAGGCGGCCTCCTCGGCGAGCGCGACGGTCTCGATGCGCGTGCGGTCGGTGAGCAGCTCGGGGTACTGCTGGCCCATCGTGCGGATGACGACGTCGAGCAGCTCGGCGACGACCGGGCCGGTGGCACCCAGCAGGCGCATGTTGCGGATTGCGCGGCGCATGATGCGGCGCAGGACGTAGCCGCGGCCCTCGTTGCCGGGGGTGACGCCGTCGCCGATGAGCATGGTGGAGGTGCGCATGTGGTCGGCGACCACGCGCAGCGCGACGTCGGTGTTCTTGGCCGTGCCGTACTGGACGCCGGTGAGCTCGGTGGCCTTGTCGATCACGACACGCAGGGTGTCGGTCTCGTACATGTTCTGCACGCCCTGGAGGATCATCGCCAGGCGCTCGAGGCCGAGGCCGGTGTCGATGTTCTGGCTGGGCAGGTCGCCGAGGATCGGGAAGTCCTCCTTGCCCTCGCCGGCACCGCGCTCGTACTGCATGAAGACCAGGTTCCAGATCTCCACGTAGCGCTCGTCGTTGACGGCGGGGCCGCCCTCGACGCCGAACTCCGGGCCCCGGTCGTAGTTGATCTCGGAGCACGGGCCGCAGGGGCCCGGGACGCCCATGGACCAGTAGTTCTCCTTCTTGCCCAGGCGCTGGATGCGCTGGGCCGGCACGCCGATGACGTCGCGCCAGATGCGCTCGGCCTCGTCGTCGTCGAGGTAGACGGTGATCCAGAGCTTCTCCGGCTCCAGGCCGTAGCCGCCGTCCGCCACGGGAGTCGTCAGCAACTCCCAGGCGTACTTGATGGCGCCTTCCTTGAAGTAGTCGCCGAAGGAGAAGTTGCCGCACATCTGGAAGAACGTGCCGTGGCGGGTGGTCTTGCCGACCTCTTCGATGTCCGGGGTGCGGACGCACTTCTGCACGCTCGTGGCGCGCGGGAAGGGCGGCTTGACCTCACCGAGGAAGTAGGGCTTGAAGGGGACCATGCCCGCCGGGACCAGCAGCAGGGTCGGGTCGTCCGCGATGAGCGACGCCGAGGGGACGACGGTGTGCCCGCGCTCCTCGAAGAAGCGCAGCCAGCGGCGGCGGATTTCAGCCGACTCCATCAGTGGTCCTCTTTCCGGGTGAACGAGTTGTAGGTGTGGTGCTGTTCGAGAGCGACGAGGCGGCGCTGCTCGGGAAGGGCGCGGCGGTCGGGCTCCGGCGGGACGGCGTTGAGACCCAGGGCGTCCTTGAGGGCCGCCTCCCGGTGGGCCATGCCGTCGCGCACGTCGAGGGCGAAGAGCTTGACCTTGCGGCCGGCGATCACGGCCCGGTCGGCCGCCTGGAGCGCCAGGCTCTCCGGGGTGAGCTTGGCGAGCTTGCGGTTGACCTTGGTGGTGGCCCACACGCCGGCTGCTACGCCGGTGGTGAACCAGAACGTGCGGCGGAACATTTCCGGGTCTCAGCCCTTCCCACGGGTACGGCGGCCGCCGAACCGGGCGGACGGCAGTTTCTTGTCGACGGCCCTGCCGACGAAGACGGTGTTCCGCGGCTCCGGCTCGGCCTTGCGGCCCATCGCGCGGCGCACGCCGTAGCCGAACGCGGCGACCTTGACCAGGGGGCCGCCGAAGGCGGAGGAGACGGTCGAGGAGAGCGCCGAGGCGTTCGCCGTGACCTCCTGGACGTCCGCGGTGATCGAGTCGACGCGGGCGAGCTGGGTGTTGGCGGAACGGACGGTCGCGGACGCGTCGGCCAGCAGCGGGACGGCCTGCTCGGAGATGTCGGCGACAAGTCGGGTGGCCGCTCTCAGCGTCTGTGCGAGCCGGACCAGCACCAGGGCGATGAACGACACGAGGATCGCCCAGAAGACGGCCACGAGGATCCCGGCCACCTCTCCACCGGACACGCTGCACCGCTCCCTAGCTGTTGTCCTGCACTGCTTGTCGGATACCGACCTTATCGCGCCGGGCCTTCGCGGCCGTACCGCATTACCGGTCCGTACGGCACGGATGTACGACGGGATCCGGGGCCTTCGGGGCCCCGGAAACGCGCCAGCCCGCCGGCCCGCGGCCACGAGGGCCGACGGAACGACGGGCTGGGCGAAAGGAGAGGTCCTACGGCCGGGATTAGCGGGCGTAGTACTCGACGACGAGCTGCTCGTCGCAGATCACCGGGATCTCCTTGCGGTTCGGGTCGCGGTCCAGGCGGAACGCCAGCGCCTGCAGGTTGACCTGCAGGTAACGCGGGGTCTCGCCCTCACCGGCGTAGCCACCGGCCATGGCGACCTGGAACGGGTGCTTGGCACGGCTGCGCTCGCGAACGGTCACGACGTCGTTCGGGCGGACGCGGAAGGACGGCTTGTCGACCTTCTTGCCGTTGACCTCGATGTGGCCGTGGACGACCATCTGGCGCGACTGGTAGACGGTGCGGGCGATGCCGGCACGCAGGACCAGGGCGTCGAGGCGACGCTCGAGCTCGACGACCAGCGCCTCGCCCGTCTTGCCCTCGGCCTTCTTGGCACGGTCGTAGGCGCGCGCCATCTGGCGCTCGCTGATGTCGTACTGGGCGCGCAGACGCTGCTTCTCAAGCAGACGGACCTTGTAGTCCGAGTTCTGCTTGCGGCCACGGCCGTGCTCGCCCGGCGGGTAGGGGCGGGCCTCGAAGTACTTGACGGCCTTCGGCGTCAGCGCGATGCCGAGCGCACGGGACTTCTTGACCTTGGGACGCGACTGGTTAGGCACGTTCTCCAGACCTCCGTTGATAAGTTAGGTTAGGCTTACCTTACTCAAGGAGATCGCATGTCTCGTCCGGGGAACACCAGTCACATCACGGACAGCACGAAAGGATCCCAACAGGGATCCGACGCTCTGGAAGGCGTCGACGTGACGGAGGTCCGATCAGATCGTGGTCAGCCGCGTCCCAGCGGACTTGAAATCGCACGGATGCCGTCAGCAGCCGAGCGCACACGAACTCTCGTACAGAGTACATGCTCCGCGGTGCTGCTGATTCCAGGGCTGACCGGCTCCTACCCGGACCAGCTGCTGCCGGACGTGCGCACGGTGGGCCCGGACGGCGAGGTCTTCCTCGTCCTGCCCGCCGATTCCCCGGCCGTACGGGCCGCCACCCACGCCCAGGACGACGAGCTGGCCGTCGTCCTGGAGCTCACGGATGTGGCGCCCGTCTCCGTCCCCAACCGTATCCGCGGCCGCGCCTGGCTGTCCGGCTGGCTGACCTGTGTGCCCGGGGTGGCCGAGCCGGGCCGGATGCTGCTGCGGCTGGAGCTGGGCGAGGCGAGCGTGGACGACCTGTGGGGCGCGGAGACCGTGGAGCCCGAGGTCTTCGCCCGGGCCTGCCCCGACCCGCTGGTCGAGCACGAGGCGGAGCTGCTCCAGCACCTCCACGCCGGCCACGGCGATCAGGTGCGGAGCCTGTGCTCGCTGCTCGGGGACCGCGAGAGCGACGCGTGGGACGCCTACGCCTCGGCGGTGCCGGTGGCCCTGGACCGCTTCGGCCTCCGCGTCCGCTTCACCCGCCGCCACGGCGCCGGCCCGGCGGCCGACCGCTCCTTCGACGCCCGCTTCGAGTTCCCCGAGCCGGTCGAGGACGTCGTCGCCCTGCGGCGGGCGATGCACCAGTTGTTCGACGCGGCGGGTTACTGAGGACCGGGCCCAGCCGGTTTGTGGGCACCCGTTCCGCAGGGCTGGGGGCACCTCCCAGCGGTAGCTGGGGGAGGCTGGGCACAAACCGGCCCACCGGGCCGCACCCGAACCGCTACGCGTCCCCGCGCAAGCGCGAGCGAACCCGGTCGGCGACGTCCGCGTACCGCGCCTCCGCCCCGTACCGCGTCGGCTCGTAGTACACCTTCCCGTGCACGGAATCCGGCGCGTACTGCTGAGCCGCGATGCCACCAGGCAGATCGTGGGGGTACTGGTACCCCTCCCCGTGCCCCAGCTTCTCCGCCCCCTTGTAGTGGCTGTCCCGCAGATGCGCCGGCACCGGCCCCGCCAGCCCCGCCCGTACGTCCGCCAGCGCGGCGTCGATCGCCAGATACGCCGCGTTGGACTTCGGGGCCAGCGCCAGCGCCACCGCCACCTGGCTCAGTGTGATCCTCGCCTCGGGGAAACCGATCATGGCGACGGCCTGCGCCCCGGCCACCGCCGTCTGGAGGGCCGTCGGGTCCGCCAGGCCGATGTCCTCGCTCGCCGAGATCATCAGCCGACGGGCGATGAAGCGGGGGTCCTCCCCCGCCTCGATCATCCGCGCCAGATAGTGCAGCGTCGCGTCCACGTCCGAGCCGCGGATCGACTTGATCAGGGCGCTCGCCACGTCGTAGTGCTGATCGCCGTCGCGGTCGTACTTCACGGCCGCCCGGTCGACCGCGCCCTCCAGGGTCTCCAGGGTGATCTCGTCCTCGCCTTTGGCGATGGCCGAGCCCGCGCCCGCCTCCAGCGCCGTGAGCGCGCGGCGGGCGTCGCCGCCCGCGATGCGCAGCAGATGGGCCTCGGCGTCCGGGGAGAGGGCGACGGCCCCGCCCAGCCCGCGCTCGTCGGTGAGGGCGCGGGCGATCAGGCCGCGCAGATCGTCGTCCGTCAGCGCCTGGAGCGTCAGCAGCAGGGAGCGCGAGAGCAACGGGGAGATGATCGAGAAGTACGGGTTCTCCGTCGTGGCCGCGATGAGCGTGACCCAGCGGTTCTCCACGGCGGGCAGCAGGGAGTCCTGCTGGGCCTTGCTGAAGCGGTGGATCTCGTCCAGGAAGAGGACGGTCTCCTTGCCGTAGCCACCGGAGGCGCGGCGGGCGCCGTCGATGACGGCCCGTACCTCCTTGACCCCGGCGGTGATCGCGGAGAGCTCCACGAAGCGCTTGTTGGTGGCCTGGCTGACCACATACGCGAGCGTGGTCTTCCCGATGCCGGGCGGCCCCCAGAGGATCACCGAGGAGGGCCCGGCGGGACCGCCGCTCCCCTCCCCCACCAGGCGGCGCAACGGGGAGCCGGGCTTGAGCAGGTGCCCCTGCCCCACGACCTCGTCGAGCGTACGGGGGCGCATCCGGACGGCCAGCGGACTGCCCGCCGGATCCTTCTCCTGGCGGTCTTCCGCGGCGGCGGTGAACAGGTCGGGCTCCACGCTCGAAACCCTATGCCACACCACTGACAACGCCGCCGGACCCGAAGGTCCGGCGGCGTCGGTCGAGCCGGTGCGAGGGCGCGTGTCAGGCCGTGCCGCCCGTCCAGAACCACCACCACTTGGTGAGGATCAGCATCCCGATGACGCCGACGTGCAGCACCGGCAGCACCCAGTGGAACTCCAGCAGTCCCCGCTTGAGCCCGTCCGGCACGGGGATGAAGCCGTGCCGGACGTTCTGCACGGTGACGTACCAGAACATGAGGATGGTGGCGACCCAGGCCAGGCAGCACCACAGGCAGAGCGAGCCGATGACGTACAGCGACTGGTACTGGAGCCAGGTGACGAAGCCGACGCCGAAGAGGCAGCCGGCCTCCATCCCGAGCCAGTACCAGCGGGGCAGACGGGCGCCGGTCAGCAGCGCCAGGCCGATCGCGATGATCATGCCGTAGGCGACCAGGCCGAGCATCGGGTTGGGGAACCCGAAGGCCTTGGCCTGGGCGCTCTCCATGATGTTGCCGCAGGAGACGATGGGGTTGAGGCTGCACCCGGGGGTGAACGTCTTCCCGTCGACCTTGGCCTCAAGGATCTTGAACTTGTCGATCGTGATGACCCACGAGGCCAGCAGCCCGGCCGCACCGGTGATCACCAGCAGCCACGCGAACGCACGGCTGCCGCCCGCCGCACCCGTGGCGGGGCCGTCCCGCTCCACGCCGTCGGTGTCGGAACGGTCGAGTGCCGAAGTCGTCATAGCGCTGTCGATCCCATCAGTAGGCCGTTGCCGCCCCATTCTGCACCAGCAGTCTGTGAATCAGCCCTGGGCCGAAAGGACCTCACTCACAACGGTGTCGAGGGCCACGGCCTTCTGCTCACCGCTCTCCAGGTCCTTGAGCTGCACCACGCCCTCGGCGAGATCCCGCTCACCGGCGACGAGCGCGAAGCGGGCGCCGGAGCGGTTGGCCGACTTCATGGCGTTCTTCAGGCCCTTGCCGCCGAAGGCGAAGTCGGTGGCGACACCGGCCCGGCGCAGCTCGGTGACCACGCCGAAGAGCGTCCGGCGGGCCTCCTCGCCCAGCGGCACCGCGAAGACCTGGGTGGTGGCGGGCAGTTCGAGCTCGATCCCCTCGGCCTTGAGGGCCAGCACCGTACGGTCGACGCCGAGCGCCCAGCCGACGGACGGCAGGGCGGGGCCGCCGATCATCTCGGAGAGGCCGTCGTAGCGGCCGCCGCCGCCGACCGCGGACTGCGAGCCGAGGCCGTCGTGGACGAACTCGAAGGTGGTGCGGGTGTAGTAGTCCAGACCCCGGACCAGCTTCTCGTCGTCCTCGAAGGCGACACCGGCGGCGGTCAGCAGCGCGCGGACCTCCTCGTGGTACGCCTTGCACGCCTCGCACAGGTGGTCGCGGAGCATGGGGGCGCCGACGAGCTGCTTCTGGACGGCCTCGCGCTTGTCGTCGAGGACGCGCAGCGGGTTGATGTCGATGCGGCGGCGGGTGTCCTCGTCCAGGTCCAGGCCGCGCAGGAAGTCCTGCAGGGCGGCCCGGTAGGCGGGGCGGCACTCCTTGTCGCCGAGGGAGTTGAGCACCAGGCGGAAGTTCTTGAGGCCCAGCGACTTGTAGGCGTCGACGGCCAGGATGATCAGCTCGGCGTCCAGCGCCGGGTCCTCGGCGCCGATGGCCTCCGCGCCGACCTGCGAGAAGTGGCGGTAGCGGCCGGCCTGCGGGCGCTCGTAGCGGTAGTACGAGCCCGAGTACCAGAGCTTGACGGGCAGGTTGCCGGCCTTGTGGAGGCTGGCCTCCAGGGCGGCGCGCAGCACGGAGGCGGTGCCCTCGGGCCGCAGGGCGAGCTGGTCGCCGCCGCGGGTGGTGAGGGTGTACATCTCCTTGGTCACGATGTCGGTGGACTCGCCGACGCCGCGGGAGAACAGCTCGACCTGTTCGAAGCCGGGGGTCTCCACATAGCCGTAGCCGGCCCGCTTGAGCGGGGCGGAGATGGCGTCGCGCACGGCGAGGTAGGTCGCCGAGTCGGGCGGAAGGAGGTCGTAGGTGCCCTTGGGGGCCTTGAAGGTGCTCACGGAACTCTCGTCACATTCCTCGTCGCGGAGCCGGGTGGGCGGCTCCGGGGCCGGCGGCCACTTCCCTGAGGTAGGGGTTGGTGGCGCGCTCCTGGCCGATGGTCGTCTGGGGGCCGTGGCCGGACAGCACCACGGTCGAGTCGTCCAGGGGCAGGCACACACGGGCCAGCGACTGGAGCATCTCGGCGTGGTCACCGCCGGGCAGGTCGGTGCGTCCGATGGAGCCGGCGAACAGCAGGTCGCCCGAGAAGAACACCGAGGGGATCTCGGCGGTCTCGGGCATCCTGAAGGTCACCGACCCCTTGGTATGGCCGGGCGCGTGCGCGACGGAGAACTCCAGCCCCGCGAGTTCCAGCCGGCTGCCGTCGGAGAGCTCCTTGACGTCGTCCGGCTCCCCCACCGTGAGCTCGCCCATGAGCCGCTGCCCGATGGAGCGGCCGAGGGCCTTCTCCGGGTCGCTCATCATGTAGCGGTCGGCGGGGTGGATCCAGGCGGGGACGTCATGGGCACCGCACACCGGGACGACCGAGGCGACGTGGTCGATGTGGCCGTGGGTGAGGACGACGGCGACGGGCTTGAGCCGATGCTTCCTGAGCGCTTCCTCGACTCCCTGGGCCGCCTGGTGGCCCGGGTCGATGATCACGCACTCCTCGCCGGCGGCGGGGGCGACCAGATAGCAGTTGGTCCCCCAGGCCCCGGCGGGGAACCCGGCAATGAGCACGTTCGTCCTTAATGATCGGCGAGTTCTTGCAGGCGGTCTTGCAGGCGGTCTTGCAGGCGGTCTTTCCGGCGGACGCCCCCGGGCGGGGACACCCGACCGCCTCAGAGCCTACCGGCGGCACTCCCACCACGGCGAACCCGTATACGGTACGGGCGACACTTGCGATTCGTGGCTCATGACATGCACAGCGACGACACGAGGAGAGGACCCGGTGGTCACTAACGAGCAGCGGCGGCGCCAGCTCGCCCGGGAGAAGTTTGAACGGCAGCAGCAGCGCCGCGAGGCGGCCCGCCGCAAGGCCCGCCGCAGGAACGCGGTGATCGCCGCCGGAGTCGCCGTGGTGCTGGCCGCGGGCGCGACCGCGTACGCCACGGGCGCCCTCGTCGACGACAAGAAGAAGGACACCTCCGTCGACGCCGCCCCCACGCCCAAGAAGGGCCCGGACCCCTGCGCGAAGCCCGCGCCGGGCACGCCGTCCGCCAAGACGTGGAAGTCCGAGCCGGAGATGACGGTCGACAAGTCGGCGTCGTACGCGATGAACCTCACGACCACGTGCGGCGCCATCGACCTCAAGCTCGACGCCGCGAACGCCCCGCACACGGTCAACTCCTTCGACTTCCTGGCGAAGGAGGGCTTCTTCGACCACTCCAAGTGCCACCGGCTGACCACCGCCGGGATCTACGTCCTCCAGTGCGGCGACCCCAAGGGCACCGGCCAGGGCGGCCCCGGCTACACCATCGAGGACGAGAACCTCAAGGACTCGAAGCTCAAGGGGAACGTCTACCCCGCGGGCACGGTCGCGATGGCCAACACCGGCCAGCCGCACACCGGTGGCAGCCAGTTCTTCCTCGTCTACCAGGACAGCCAGCTGCCGCCGCAGTACACGCCGTTCGGCACCATCGGCGCCGAGGGCATGAAGACGCTGAAGAAGATCGCCGACGCGGGTGAGCAGTCCGGGGCCGGCGACGGCGCGCCGAACGCCACCGTCGTCATCGACAAGGCGGCGGTGACCAGAAGCTGACGCCCGCACGGCGAAATTTCGGTCGCGCGGGATACGGACACGCGGGCCGCCGTTCGCCTATGTTGGCGTTGTGTAGGGTGCCTGCTCCGACGGTTCTGCGCACCCGAACGATCAAGCCGTCGGACCGGCCAGGGCGCGGCCCTGCCCGGCAACAACTGTGGACGATGCGCGCGGGCCGCGACGACGGCCCCGCCATCATGTGGAGGAGGCGCTGTGAGCAGCGACCCGTGGGGCCGCGTCGATGAGACGGGCACCGTGTACGTGCGTACCGCCGACGGCGAGCAGGTCGTCGGCTCGTGGCAGGCGGGGTCCCCGGAGGAGGCCCTGGCTTACTTCGAGCGCAAGTACGAGGGCCTGGTCGTCGAGATCGGCCTCCTCGAGCGTCGGGTGAAGACCACCGATCTCTCGGCCAAGGACGCGACGGCCGCGATCGAGCACATCCGCACCCAGGTCGACGAGCACCATGTGGTGGGAGACCTGGACGCGCTGAGGGAGCGGCTGGACAAGCTGGTCGCCACCGTCGAGACGCGCCGCGAGGAGCGCAAGGCGGTGAAGGCCAAGCAGTCCGAGGAGGCCCGTACGGCCAAGGAGTCGCTGGTCGCCGAAGCCGAGGAGCTGGCGGCGAGCGAGCAGTGGCGCGCGGCCGGCGAGCGGCTGCGCGCCCTGGTGGACACCTGGAAGGGCCTGCCCCGGCTGGACCGCAAGACCGACGACGAGCTGTGGCACCGCTTCTCGCACGCCCGGTCGGCGTTCTCCAAGCGGCGCAAGGCGCACTTCGCCTCGCTGGACGCGCAGCGCGAGGACGCCCGCAAGGTCAAGGAGAAGCTGGTCGCCGAGGCCGAGTCGCTCTCGGGCTCGACGGACTGGGGCCCGACGGCCGCGCGCTACCGCGACCTGATGGCCGACTGGAAGGCCGCCGGGCGCGCCCAGCGCGAGGCGGAGGACGAGCTGTGGGCCCGTTTCCGGGGCGCCCAGGACGTCTTCTTCCAGGCCCGCGGCCAGGTCTTCGCCGAGCGCGACGCGGAGCAGTCCGGCAACCTCACGCTCAAGGAGGAGCTGGTCGTCGAGGCCGAGAAGCTGCTCCCGGTGACCGATCTGAAGGCGGCGCGGGCCGCGTTCCGTTCGGTCAACGAGCGCTGGGAGGCCATCGGTCATGTGCCGCGCGACGCCCGCCCGAAGATCGAGGGCCGGATGCACGCGGTCGAGCGGGCCATCCAGGAGGCCGAGGAGGCCGAGTGGCGGCGTACGAACCCGGAGGCGCGGGCCCGTGCGGCCGGGCTGACGGGTCAGCTCCAGGCCGCCGTCGACAAGCTCCAGGAGCAGGTCGACAAGGCGCGCGCCGCGGGCAACGACGCGAAGGCCGACAAGCTCGCGAAGGAGCTCGAGGGCCGCAAGGCGCTGCTGGACCAGGCCCTGAAGGGGCTTGAGGAGTTCGGCGGCTGATCGGGCCGTCACGAAGTAAGAAGTAAGGGGCTCCGGCTATTGCCGGAGCCCCTTACTCATGGGCCGCTGTGGACCGCTTACGGCCTGCGGGCCGACGTCACACGGTAGACGTCGTAGACGCCCTCCACGCCGCGCACCGCCTTCAGGACGTGCCCCAGGTGCTTCGGGTCGCCCATCTCGAAGGTGAAGCGCGAGGTGGCCACCCGGTCGCGGGAGGTCTGCACGGCGGCCGACAGGATGTTGACGTGCTGGTCGGACAGCACCCGGGTGACGTCCGAGAGCAGCCGGGAACGGTCCAGCGCCTCCACCTGGATGGCGACGAGGAAGACCGACGACTGCGTCGGCGCCCACTCCACGTCGAGGATCCGCTCGGGCTGCTGCGAGAGCGAGTCGACGTTGACGCAGTCCGCGCGGTGCACGGAGATGCCGTTGCCCCGGGTGACGAAGCCGATGATCGGGTCGCCGGGGACGGGGGTGCAGCAGCGGGCCAGCTTCACCCAGACGTCGTCGACGCCCTTGACGACCACGCCGGGGTCGGCGCTGGAGCGCCGCTTGGAGCGGCCGCGGATCGGTGCGGCCTCCTCGATGTCCTCCGTGGCCGCGTCCTCGCCGCCGAGGGCCTGGACGAGCTTCTGCACCACGCCCTGCGCCGCGACATGGCCCTCGCCGATGGCGGCGTAGAGGGAGGAGATGTCGGGGTAGCGCATCTCGTGCGCGAGGGTGACCAGCGAGTCGCCGGTGAGGATCCGCTGGATCGGCAGGTTCTGCTTGCGCATGGCGCGCGCGATGGCGTCCTTGCCCTGCTCGATGGCCTCGTCGCGGCGCTCCTTGGAGAACCAGGCGCGGATCTTGTTGCGGGCGCGCGGGGACTTGACGAAGCCCAGCCAGTCGCGGGAGGGGCCGGCGCCGGCGGCCTTGGAGGTGAAGACCTCCACCAGGTCGCCGTTGTCGAGCGTGGACTCCAGCGGGACGAGCCGTCCGTTGACCCGGGCGCCTATCGTGCGGTGGCCGACCTCGGTGTGGACGGCGTAGGCGAAGTCGACGGGCGTGGCGCCCGCCGGGAGCGCTATGACATCGCCCTTGGGCGTGAAGACGAAGACCTCGTTGCGCGAGAGGTCGAAGCGCAGGGACTCCAGGAACTCGCCCGGGTCCTCGGTCTCCTTCTGCCAGTCGAGGAGCTGCCGCAGCCAGGCCATGTCATTGACGGTGTCCTGGTTCTTGCCGGCGTTCTTCGGCACATCCGTACGGATCTTGGAGGCGCCGGCGACGGCCTCCTGCTTGTACTTCCAGTGCGCGGCGATGCCGTACTCGGCGCGGCGGTGCATGTCGAACGTGCGGATCTGGAGTTCGACGGGCTTGCCGCTGGGCCCTATGACCGTCGTGTGCAACGACTGGTACATGTTGAACTTGGGCATCGCGATGTAGTCCTTGAACCGTCCCGGGACCGGGTTCCACCGGGCGTGGACGGTGCCGAGCGCCGCGTAGCAGTCGCGGACGGTGTCGACGAGGACGCGGATGCCCACCAGGTCGTAGATCTCGGCGAAGTCCCGGCCCCGCACGATCATCTTCTGGTAGACGCTGTAGTAGTGCTTCGGGCGGCCGGTGACGGTCGCCTTGATGCGGGCGGCGCGCAGGTCGGCCTGGACCTCGTCGGTGACGATGGCCAGGTACTCGTCGCGCTTGGGGGCCCGCTCGGCGACGAGACGGACGATCTCGTCGTACATCTTGGGGTAGAGGATCGCGAAGGCGAGGTCCTCCAGCTCCCACTTGATGGTGTTCATGCCCAGCCGGTGGGCCAGCGGGGCGTAGATCTCCAGGGTCTCGCGGGCCTTCTTCTCCTGCTTCTCCCGCTTGAGGTAGCGCATGGTGCGCATGTTGTGGAGGCGGTCGGCGAGCTTGATGACCAGGACGCGCGGGTCCTTGGCCATGGCGACGACCATCTTGCGCACGGTCTCGGCCTGGGCGGCCTCGCCGAACTGCACCCGGTCCAGCTTGGTGACGCCGTCGACGAGCAGGGCGACCTGGTCGCCGAAGTCGCGGCGGAGGTCCTCCAGGCCGTACTCGGTGTCCTCGACGGTGTCGTGCAGCAGGCCGGCCATCAGGGTGGCCGGATCCATGCCCAGCTCGGCGAGGATCGTGGTGACGGCGAGGGGGTGGGTGATGTACGGGTCGCCGCTCTTGCGCTTCTGGCCCCGGTGCCAGCGCTCGGCGACCTGGTAGGCCCGCTCGATCTGGCGCAGCGTGCCGGTGTCGGCCTTCGGATCGTTTCCGCGCACGATGCGCAGCAGCGGCTCGAGGACGGGGTTGTACGGGCTGGAGCGCTGGACGCCCAGGCGGGCGAGGCGGGCGCGGACGCGGCTGGAGGAGCCGGGCCGGGGCGCGGGGCCCTGCGGCGGCGTGGGGCGCGCCGGGACCGGCTCCTCCAGC
>NZ_JAILXP010000126.1 GCF_020740895.1 Streptomyces sp. UNOB3_S3
CCCCCCACCCCGACAGGCGTGCCCCGCACCGTGATCCGCACGGTGCGGGGCACGCCTGTTTCCCTACCACCCAAGGAGTGAACCCCATGGCAACTCCCCTCACCGCCGACCAGTTCGTCGCCGCGCTCCGCGCGGAAGGCGTCGACGTCGTGGAGACCGACGACTGGCGTGACCACAACCGCAATCACAAGGGCGCCTGGGGCCCCGTGCACGGGGTGATCATCCATCACACGGTCACCTCCGGCACCGCGTCCTCCGTCGAGCTCTGCTACGACGGCTACGACGAGCTCCCCGGCCCGCTCTGCCACGGCGTCATCGACAAGTCCGGCACGGTCCACCTGGTCGGCAACGGCCGTGCCAACCACGCGGGTACGGGCGACGGCGACGTGCTCGCGGCCGTGATCGGTGAGACGTCCCTGCCGCGGCCGGTCTCCAACGACACCGACGGCAACGCCCGTTTCTACGGCTTCGAGTGCGTCAACCTCGGCGACGGCGACGACCCGTGGCCGGCCGGGCAGCTGGACGCCATCGAGCGCGTCTCGGCCGCGCTGTGCCGGGCGCACGGCTGGAGTTCGGCCTCCGTCATCGGCCACAAGGAGTGGACGAACACCAAGGTCGACCCGGTCGGGTTCGAGATGGGCGACCTGCGCGGCCGGGTGGCCGGCCGGCTGGGCTCGGCGCCGGACGAGCGTCCGGAGAAGCCCACCGAGCCCGACGAGCCCACCCGCCCCGCCGTGACCACGTACACCGTGAAGCCCGGCGACACCCTCACCGGCATCGCCGAGTCCCACGGCACCACCGCCGCCCGGCTCGTCTCGCTCAACGAGCTGACCGACCCGGACCGCATCCACCCCGGCGACGAGCTCTCCGTCCCGGGCCCGGGCAACGACTACGAGCCCTTCCCCGGCCAGTCGTTCTTCCGGGCCGCGCCCAAGTCGCCGGTCGTCACGGCGATGGGCCGCCGGCTGGTCGAGGAGGGCTGCTCGGCGTACTCCCAGGGGCCCGGCGAGCAGTGGACCGACGCCGACCGGCAGTCGTACGGCGCCTGGCAGCGCAAGCTCGGGTTCTCCGGGGAAGAGGCCGACGGCTGGCCCGGGCGGGTCTCCTGGGACGCGCTGAAGGTCCCGCGCGTCTCCTGAGCGCCCGGCGCACCACCGTAAGACAGAGAAAGGAACCCCCCGTGTCCGACGCCGCCAAACGGACCCTCCGCACCGTCCTCCAGACCGCCGTCGCCCTCGCCCTCGCCCTGCCCGCGATCGTCGACGCCTCCGGCATCCCGGCCAGCCTGCCATGGGTGGCCGGCGCGCTCGCCGTCGCCGGCGGGCTCGCCCGGGTGATGGCGCTGCCCGCCGTCCAGGCCCTGCTCCCCCGCTGGCTGCGGGACGGGGACGACGACCGGGGCCGCGCATGAGCGACAGGCAGGGAAGCGAGGCCGCCGCGGTCGCCGTGGAGCTGGAGCGGCTGCGCGGCACGATGGAGGCGGGCTTCGCCCGGGTCGACGGTTCGCTCGCCCTGCTCGTCCAGCGCAGCGACCAGACCGACAAACAGCTCGCCGATCACGAGGCCCGGCTGGACGCCCTGGAGCGCGCCCGCTGGCCGCTGGCGAGCGTGGCGGCGCTGACGGCCGTCGGCGGGGTGGTACTCGCCGGGCTCCAGCTCACCGGCCGCTGACCACAGCTGAAAGCCGAAAACGCCGCAGGGCGGCCACCCCGCGTGCGCGGGGCGGCCGCCCTGACGAGCGAACCAGAGGCTTACTGGTTGTACGGACCGTAGTCGTAGTCCTCCAGCGGGACCGCCTGGCCGGAGCCGGTGCCGAAGGGCGAGTAGTCGATGTCGTCGTAACCGACGGCCGAGTACATCGCGGCCTTGGCCTCCTCGGTGGGCTCCACCCGGATGTTGCGGTAGCGGGACAGACCCGTACCGGCCGGGATGAGCTTACCGATGATGACGTTCTCCTTGAGGCCGATGAGCGAGTCGGACTTGGCGTTGATCGCCGCGTCCGTCAGCACTCGGGTCGTCTCCTGGAAGGAGGCGGCCGACAGCCAGGACTCCGTCGCCAGCGAGGCCTTGGTGATACCCATCAGCTGCGGACGGCCGGAGGCGGGGTGACCGCCCTCGGTGACCACACGACGGTTCTCGGACTCGAAGCGCGAGCGCTCCACGAGCTCGCCCGGCAGCAGCTCCGCGTCGCCGGACTCGATGATCGTCACACGGCGGAGCATCTGCCGGATGATGATCTCGATGTGCTTGTCGTGGATCGACACACCCTGCGAGTTGTAGACCTTCTGGACCTCGCCGACCAGGTGGACCTGGACGGCGCGCTGGCCGAGGATCCGCAGGACGTCGTGCGGGTTGGTGGCACCCACGGTGAGCTTCTGGCCCACCTCGACGTGCTCGCCCTCGCTGACCAGCAGACGGGCACGCTTCGAGATCGGGAACGCCGTCTCGTCGCTGCCGTCGTCCGGGGTGACGACGAGCTTCTTGGTCTTCTCGGTCTCCTCGATACGGACGCGGCCGGCCGCCTCCGAGATCGGGGCGACACCCTTGGGCGTACGGGCCTCGAAGAGCTCGACGACACGGGGCAGACCCTGGGTGATGTCGTCACCGGCCACACCACCGGTGTGGAAGGTACGCATCGTCAGCTGGGTACCGGGCTCACCGATGGACTGGGCGGCGATGATGCCGACCGCCTCACCGATGTCCACCAGCTTGCCGGTCGCCAGCGAGCGGCCGTAGCAGAAGGCACAGGTGCCGACCGCGGACTCACAGGTGAGGACCGAACGGGTCTTGACCGTCTCGACGCCGTGGGCGACGAGCTGCTCGATGAGCACGTCACCGAGGTCGACGTTGGCCGGCGCGATGACCTTGCCGTCGACGACGACGTCCTCGGCGAGCATACGGGCGTACACGCTGGTCTCGACGTCGTCCGTCTTACGCAGGACGCCGTCCTCGCCCTTGACGGCGATCGCCAGCTTGAGGCCGCGCTCGGTGCCGCAGTCCTCCTCGCGGATGATCACGTCCTGGGAGACGTCGACCAGACGACGGGTGAGGTAACCCGAGTCGGCGGTACGGAGGGCGGTGTCCGCGAGACCCTTACGGGCACCGTGGGTGGAGATGAAGTACTCCAGCACGGAGAGACCCTCACGGAACGACGCCTTAATGGGTCGCGGAATGGTCTCGTTCTTCGCGTTCGACACCAGACCACGCATACCGGCGATCTGTCGCATCTGCATCATGTTTCCTCGGGCACCCGAGTCAACCATCATGAAGATGGGGTTCGTCTTGGGGAAGTTCGCGTTCATCGCCTCGGCGACCTCGTTGGTCGCCTTGGTCCAGATCGCGATGAGCTCCTGCGTGCGCTCGTCCTTGGTGATCAGACCGCGCTCGTACTGCTTCTGGACCTTCTCGTCCTGCGCCTCGTAGCCCTTGACGATCTCCTTCTTCGCCTCGGGAACGACGACGTCGGAGATGGCCACGGTGACACCGGAACGGGTCGCCCAGTGGAAGCCGGCCGCCTTCAGGTTGTCGAGCGTCGCCGCCACGATGACCTTGGGGTAGCGCTCCGCCAGGTCGTTGACGATCTCGGAGAGCTGCTTCTTGCCCACCGAGTAGTCGACGAACGGGTAGTCCTCGGGCAGCAGCTCGTTGAAGAGCGCGCGGCCCAGGGTGGTGCGCAGGCGGAACGAGTCACCCTGCTGCCACTCCGGCTCGCCCTCCTCGCGGACCGGGGGAACCCAGCCGCGCGGCGGAACGGTGCCGATCGGGAAGCGGATGTCGACCTTCGCCTGGAGCGAGAGCTCACGGGCGTCGAACGCCATGATCGCCTCGGCGACCGAGCCGAAGGACCGGCCCTCGCCCTTGACCTCGCGCTCCTCCTCGTCGGTGGTGAGGAAGAACAGACCGAGCACCATGTCCTGGGTCGGCATGGTGACCGGACGGCCGTCGGCCGGCTTGAGGATGTTGTTCGAGGACAGCATCAGGATGCGGGCCTCGGCCTGCGCCTCCGCGGAGAGCGGCAGGTGGACGGCCATCTGGTCACCGTCGAAGTCCGCGTTGAACGCGGTGCAGACGAGCGGGTGGATCTGGATGGCCTTGCCCTCGACCAGCTGCGGCTCGAAGGCCTGGATGCCGAGGCGGTGCAGCGTGGGCGCACGGTTCAGCAGCACCGGGTGCTCGGCGATGACCTCTTCGAGGACGTCGTACACCACGGTGCGGCCGCGCTCGACCATGCGCTTGGCCGACTTGATGTTCTGCGCGTGGTTCAGGTCGACCAGGCGCTTCATCACGAACGGCTTGAAGAGCTCCAGCGCCATGGCCTTGGGCAGACCGCACTGGTGCAGCTTCAGCTGCGGACCGACGACGATGACGGAACGGGCCGAGTAGTCGACACGCTTACCGAGCAGGTTCTGACGGAATCGACCCTGCTTACCCTTCAGCATGTCGCTGAGGGACTTCAGCGGACGGTTGCCGGGGCCCGTGACCGGGCGACCACGACGGCCGTTGTCGAAGAGGGCGTCGACCGCCTCCTGGAGCATCCGCTTCTCGTTGTTCACGATGATCTCGGGGGCACCGAGGTCGAGCAGACGCTTCAGACGGTTGTTGCGGTTGATCACACGGCGGTACAGGTCGTTCAGGTCGGAGGTCGCGAAGCGGCCACCGTCCAGCTGCACCATCGGACGCAGGTCCGGCGGGATCACGGGGATGCAGTCCAGCACCATGCCGCTGGGGCTGTTGCGGGTCTGCAGGAAGGCGGAGACGACCTTGAGGCGCTTGAGCGCACGGGTCTTCTTCTGGCCCTTGCCGGTCCGGATGATCTCGCGGAGGCGCTCGGCCTCCTCGTCGAGGTCGAAGGACTCCAGGCGCTTCTGCAGCGCGGCGGCGCCCATCGCACCCATGAAGTAGGTGCCGAAGCGGTCGCGCAGCTCGCGGTAGAGCAGCTCGTCGCCCTCGAGGTCCTGGACCTTGAGGTTCTTGAAGCGGCTCCACACCTCGTCGAGGCGGTCGATCTCGCGCTGCGCGCGGTCGCGCAGCTGCTTCATCTCACGCTCGGCGCCCTCGCGCACCTTGCGGCGCACATCGGCCTTGGCGCCCTCGGCCTCGAGCTCGGCCAGGTCGGACTCGAGCTTCTTGGCGCGGGCCTCGAGGTCGGCGTCGCGGCGCTGCTCGATCTGCTGACGCTCGACGGAGACATGGGCCTCCAGCGAGGGCAGGTCGCGCGTGCGGCGCTCCTCGTCCACCCACGTGATCATGTAGGCGGCGAAGTAGATGACCTTCTCGAGGTCCTTCGGGGCCAGGTCGAGCAGGTAGCCCAGGCGCGACGGGACGCCCTTGAAGTACCAGATGTGGGTGACGGGAGCGGCGAGCTCGATGTGGCCCATCCGCTCACGGCGCACCTTGGCGCGCGTGACCTCGACGCCACAACGCTCACAGATGATGCCCTTGAAGCGGACACGCTTGTACTTGCCGCAGTAGCACTCCCAGTCCCGGGTAGGACCGAAGATCTTCTCGCAGAAGAGTCCGTCCTTTTCGGGCTTCAGGGTGCGGTAGTTGATGGTCTCCGGCTTCTTGACCTCACCGTGGGACCAGGTCCGGATGTCGTCCGCGGTCGCCAGGCCGATCCGCAGCTCGTCGAAGAAGTTGACGTCGAGCACTGTTCGTCAATCCCTCTTTCAGGGTCGTGCCCCTCGCGTTAGCGATTTATGGGCTCTACATCAGTGGTCTGGGGGTCCGGGGACGGTGGGGGCCTCCTACGAGGCCCCCACCAGACCCGTCAGACCTCTTCGACGCTGCTCGGCTCGCGCCGGGACAGGTCGATACCGAGCTCCTCCGCCGCGCGGAAGACGTCCTCGTCGGTGTCCCGCATCTCGATGGACATGCCGTCCGAGGACAGCACCTCCACGTTGAGGCAGAGGGACTGCATCTCCTTGATGAGCACCTTGAAGGACTCGGGGATGCCGGGCTCGGGGATGTTCTCGCCCTTGACGATCGCCTCGTAGACCTTCACGCGGCCGGTGACGTCGTCGGACTTGATGGTCAGCAGCTCCTGGAGGGCGTACGCGGCGCCATAAGCCTCCAGCGCCCACACCTCCATCTCACCGAAGCGCTGGCCACCGAACTGAGCCTTACCACCCAGCGGCTGCTGGGTGATCATGGAGTACGGACCGGTCGAACGGGCGTGCAGCTTGTCGTCGACCAGGTGGTGCAGCTTGAGGATGTACATGTACCCGACCGAGATCGGGTCCGGGAACGGCTCGCCGGAGCGGCCGTCGAACATCCGGGCCTTGCCGGACGGGAGCACCAGGCGCTCGCCGTCACGGTTGGGGATCGTGGACTCGAAGAGACCGGCGATCTCGTCCTCGCGGGCGCCGTCGAAGACCGGGGTCGCGACGTTGGTGCCGGCGGCGACGTCGTCGGCGCCGATCGCCTGGAGGCGCTTCATCCAGTCCTCGTCGCCCTCGACCTTCCAGCCGCGGCTGGCGAGCCAGCCGAGATGGATCTCGAGGACCTGTCCCGGGTTCATTCGGGACGGGACACCGAGCGGGTTGAGGATGATGTCGACCGGGGTGCCGTCCTCGAGGAAGGGCATGTCCTCGACCGGAAGGATCTTGGAGATGACACCCTTGTTGCCGTGGCGGCCGGCGAGCTTGTCACCGTCGGTGATCTTGCGCTTCTGGGCCACGTAGACGCGGACCAGCTGGTTCACGCCCGGGGGCAGCTCGTCGCCCTCTTCGCGGTCGAAGACGCGGACGCCGATGACCTTGCCGATCTCACCGTGCGGGACCTTCAGCGAGGTGTCACGGACCTCACGGGCCTTCTCACCGAAGATCGCGCGGAGCAGACGCTCCTCGGGGGTCAGCTCGGTCTCACCCTTCGGGGTGACCTTGCCGACGAGGATGTCGCCGGCGACGACCTCGGCACCGATGCGGATGATGCCGCGCTCGTCGAGGTCGGCGAGGACCTCCTCGGAGACGTTCGGGATGTCCCGGGTGATCTCCTCGGGGCCCAGCTTGGTGTCACGGGCGTCGACCTCGTGCTCCTCGATGTGGATCGAGGAGAGGACGTCGTCCTGCACGAGGCGCTGCGACAGGATGATCGCGTCCTCGTAGTTGTGGCCCTCCCACGGCATGAACGCCACGAGGAGGTTCTTGCCGAGCGCCATCTCGCCCTCGTCCGTGGACGGACCGTCGGCGAGCACCTGGCCGGTGACCACGCGGGCGCCCTCGTCCACGACGACCTTCTGGTTGAAGGAGGTGCCCTGGTTGGAGCGGGAGAACTTGGCGACGCGGTAGGTGTTGTACGTGCCGTCGTCGTTGGCCACCGTGACGTAGTCGGCGGAGACCTCCTGGACGACACCGTCCTTCTCGGCCTTGATGACGTCACCGGCGTCGACCGCGCAGCGGTACTCCATGCCGGTGCCGACCAGCGGCGCCTCGGCCTTGATCAGCGGAACGGCCTGGCGCATCATGTTCGATCCCATGAGCGCGCGGTTGGCGTCGTCGTGCTCGAGGAACGGGATCATGGCGGTCGCGACGGACACCATCTGGCGCGGCGAGACGTCCATGTAGTCGACGTCGTCGCCGGCGATGTAGTCGATCTCGCCACCACGGCGGCGGACCAGGACGCGCGACTCGGCGTAACGCATGTCCTCGGTGAGGGGGGCGTTCGCCTGGGCGATGACGAAGCGGTCTTCCTCGTCGGCCGTCAGGTAGTCGACCTCGTCGGTGACGACACCGTCGACGACCTTGCGGTACGGGGTCTCGACGAAACCGAACGCGTTGACGCGACCGTAGGAGGCGAGGGAGCCGATCAGACCGATGTTCGGGCCTTCGGGCGTCTCGATCGGGCACATACGGCCGTAGTGCGACGGGTGGACGTCTCGGACCTCGAAGCCGGCCCGCTCACGGGAGAGACCACCCGGGCCCAGCGCCGACAGACGACGCTTGTGGGTCAGACCCGACAGCGGGTTGGTCTGGTCCATGAACTGGGACAGCTGGCTGGTGCCGAAGAACTCCTTGATGGAGGCGACGACCGGCCGGATGTTGATCAGGGTCTGCGGCGTGATCGCCTCGACGTCCTGGGTGGTCATCCGCTCGCGGACGACGCGCTCCATACGAGCCAGACCCGTGCGGACCTGGTTCTGGATGAGCTCGCCGACGTTGCGCAGACGACGGTTGCCGAAGTGGTCGATGTCGTCGGTCTCGACGACGATGTCCGTGCCGTTCTCACCGACGGTCTCGAGCTCGCCGGCGTGCAGCTTCACCAGGTACTTGATCGTCGCGATGACGTCGTCGACCGTGAGCACACCGGCGTCGAGCGGGGCGTCCGCGCCCAGCTTCTTGTTGACCTTGTAGCGGCCGACCTTCGCGAGGTCGTAGCGCTTCGGGTTGAAGTAGAGGTTCTCGAGCAGCGTCTGCGCGGCCTCACGGGTCGGCGGCTCGCCCGGGCGCAGCTTGCGGTAGATGTCGAGCAGCGCGTCGTCCTGGCCCTGGGTGTGGTCCTTCTCCAGGGTGGCGCGCATGGACTCGTACTCGCCGAACTCCTCGAGGATCTGCTCGGTGGTCCAGCCGAGAGCCTTCAGGAGGACGGTGACGGACTGCTTGCGCTTACGGTCGATGCGGACGCCGACCATGTCGCGCTTGTCGACCTCCATCTCCAGCCAGGCACCCCGGGACGGAATGATCTTGGCGGTGAAGATGTCCTTGTCGGACGTCTTGTCGATGGAGGAGTCGAAGTAGACACCCGGCGAACGGACCAGCTGCGAGACGACGACACGCTCGGTGCCGTTGATGCAGAAGGTGCCCTTCGGCGTCATGAGCGGGAAGTCGCCCATGAAGACCGTCTGGGACTTGATCTCACCGGTCTCGTTGTTGGTGAACTCGGCGGTGACGAAGAGCGGGGCCGCGTACGTGAAGTCGCGCTCCTTGCACTCGTCGATCGAGTTCTTCGGGGGCTCGAAGCGGTGGTCACGGAAGGTCAGCGACATCGACCCGCTGAAGTCCTCGATCGGGGAGATCTCCTCGAAGATCTCCTCCAGACCGGACTTGGTGGGGACGTCCTGACCACTTTCCAGCGCAGCCTCGACGCGAGCCTTCCAGGCGGCGTTGCCGAGCAGCCAGTCGAAGCTCTCGGTCTGAAGCGCAAGAAGGTTCGGAACCTCGAGGGGCTCCTTGATCTTCGCAAAAGAGATGCGCAGCGGGGCGGTGCTGGCGCCGGTGTTCGTATTGGCGGTCGAGGCGTTGCGCGAGGCGGCCAAGAGGGGGTCCTTCCGAGGGCTCGGACTCACTACGCGCGTACCGGTCCCACTCGTCGCGTACGAGAGAAATCCCAGCTCAGGGGGTTTCCTTCAGCTGTGCTCGAGAGTGGGCATGCCCCTGGTGACGGGCAGGGAGCAGCTAACAGGCAGCGCAAAGGGTCAGTGTAGCCACTTGGCCCACTGATGTCCAGAGCGGATTTCCGGAGACCGGTGCGATACCAATCTCTCCCTCCGGGATCCTGTTGTTCCGCATCGCCTGGCGTCCTGCCCGACGCAAGCCATGCGCGGGAAGCGCATGACGTTACTTCCCGCTCCGCCTCCGATCCATGCCTCGGACGGAGGATCGATGTGGCGGCGCGTCCGTAGGACGCGTCCTGAGAATCGCGCGCGGCGTGCCGTTCGTCAAGGCCCCTCGGCCCCCGGCGGCCGCTCGAGGCGCCCTCCCGCCCTGCTGGGAGCGGGTTCGTCGCCCCGGTGAGGCGGCGAAGATCACCATACTCGTCTCCGGGGCCCCGTGCGCGCATCCGTCCCGGGAACGCCCAAGGGCGACCACCCGTGCGGGTGATCGCCCTTGGTTGATTCCGGCCGGAGGCCGGAGAAGAGAGTCGGCAGACCCTCGAGGTACTTACTTGACCTCGACGGAGGCGCCGGCGCCCTTGAGGGCCTCGGCGGCCTTCTCCGCGGCGTCCTTGGCGACCTTCTCGAGGACCGGCTTCGGGGTGCCGTCGACGAGGTCCTTGGCCTCCTTCAGACCCAGGGAGGTCAGCTCGCGCACGACCTTGATGACCTGGATCTTCTTGTCACCGGCGGCGGTGAGGATGACGTCGAACTCGTCCTTCTCCTCGACCTCGGCGGCAGCGGCGCCACCGGCGGCACCGGCAACGACGACCGGCGCGGCGGCGGCGGCGGTGACGTCGAACTTCTCCTCGAAGGCGGAGACGAACTCGGCCAGCTCGATGAGGGTCATCTCCTCGAACTGCGCGAGCAGCTCGTCCTTGGTGAGCTTCGCCATGATGGCGGTCCTTCCACTAAATCGGCAGGTGCCGGGATGTACATGTCGGCGGGCGGACGGCCCGCTGCGACCGGTGCCGGGTGGCACCGGTCAATGCGCGAGCCGAATTACTCGGCACCGCCCTGCTCGGCGAGCTTGGCGCGCAGCGCGTCCGCAGTGCGGACGAGCTTCGTCGGCAGCGCCTGGAAGAGCGAGGCAGCCTGGGACTGCTTGCCCTTCATGGCACCGGCCAGCTTGCTGAGCAGAACCTCGCGGGACTCGAGGTCCGCAAGCTTCTTGATCTCATCGGCGGACAGCGCCTTGCCATCAAGGACACCGCCCTTGATGATCAGGTTCGGGTTCTCCTTGGCGAAGTCACGAAGACCCTTCGCCGACTCCACCGGGTCACCGGTGACGAAGGCGACAGCCGTCGGACCAGCGAAAAGCTGGGCGTCGAGCTGGTACCCGGCCTCTGCGGCCGCGATCTTGGTCAGCGTGTTCTTCACCACGGCGTACTGCGCGTTCTCACCGAGCGAACGGCGCAGCGTCTTGAGCTGCGCCACGGTGAGACCGCGGTACTCGGTCAGCACAGCGGCGTTGGAGCTGCGGAACTTGTCCGTGAGCTCGGCAACCGCGGCGGCCTTGGCGGACGTCGCCATGAGCCTCGGCCTCCTTCCGGGTGATTCGGACCGCTTAGGCGCGAGAAGGGGGCTTGGGCAAAACGAAACGCCCCGGCGCAGGCGCTCGGGGCGTGACTCGACCGCGGGGACGTAATCCTCTTACGTCTCGGCGGGAGTGCAATCCACGTGTCACCTGCGCAGGTCGCCCGCAGCTAGCGGATCCTTCGGCCGCCACACCCCCGGATGGAGGCGCGACAACGACCAGCGGTCTTTGGCTTCTCCAGGAGATTACGCGACAGGTGCGTATGGATGCAAATCGAGCCGGGCCCCGCACCTTGGAATCAGGTGCGGGGCCCGGCCCGTACTGCTCAGAGCGCCACTACGCGCCCGCGAGAGCCGTCTCAGACGGTCTCGTCCTCCACGAGGAGGTTGCGGGTGCGGTTCGGGTCCAGGGCGATGCCCGGGCCCATCGTGGTGGCCAGGGTCGCCTTCTTGATGTAGCGGCCCTTCGCGGCGGACGGCTTGAGACGGGTGATCTCCTCAAGCGCGGCGGCGTAGTTCTCCACCAGCTTGGCCTCGTCGAAGGAGACCTTGCCGATGATGAAGTGGAGGTTCGAGTGCTTGTCCACTCGGAACTCGATCTTGCCGCCCTTGATCTCGGTCACGGCCTTGGCCGTGTCCGGGGTGACCGTGCCGGTCTTCGGGTTCGGCATCAGACCACGGGGACCGAGCACGCGGCCGAGGCGGCCGACCTTGCCCATGAGGTCCGGGGTGGCGACGACGGCGTCGAAGTCCAGACGGCCCTTGGCGACCTCGTCGATGAGCTCGTCGGCACCGACGATGTCGGCGCCCGCGGCACGCGCGGCCTCGGCACGGTCGCCGGTCGCGAAGACCAGGACCCGGGCGGTCTTACCGGTGCCGTGCGGAAGGTTCACGGTGCCACGGACCATCTGGTCGGCCTTGCGCGGGTCGACACCCAGGCGGAAGGCAACCTCGACGGTCGCGTCGAACTTGGTGGCGGAGGTCTCCTTGGCGAGACGGACGGCCTCGAGCGGGGCGTACAGGCGCTCCGCATCGACCTTGGCGTCCGCAGCGCGGAGAGTCTTGCTGCGCTTCACTTCTGCTCCTGAAAGGTTGAGCGTGGAGTCGTGGTCCGGGCCAGCGCTTGGCCCTGCCACTGCTGTGTCGATCATGCGGCTGCCGCCGCGTGGTCGGACGGGGCTGATCAGCCCTCGACCGTGACGCCCATGGAACGGGCGGTGCCGGCGATGATCTTCTCGGCGGCGTCCAGGTCGTTGGCGTTCAGGTCGGGCATCTTGGTGGTGGCGATCTCGCGGACCTGCTCGCGCGTCAGCTTCGCGACCTTGGTCTTGTGCGGCTCGCCGGAGCCCTTGTCCACGCCCGCGGCCTTGAGGATCAGCTTGGCGGCCGGCGGGGTCTTGGTGACGAAGGTGAAGGAACGGTCCTCGTAGACCGTGATCTCCACCGGCACGACCATGCCACGCTGCGACTCGGTCGCGGCGTTGTAGGCCTTGCAGAACTCCATGATGTTGACGCCGTGCTGACCGAGCGCGGGGCCGACCGGCGGAGCCGGGTTGGCGGCACCAGCGCTGATCTGGAGCTTGATAAGCCCCGTGACCTTCTTCTTCTTGGGAGGCATTGCTCTCTCCGGGTCCTAGTGAGAGTTTTTTTGCCATGCGCACACTGCGCGCAGGCATACCGCACCACGATAACGGGTAATGTGGCCGGGCCAAAAACCGAGAGGTCAGACCGGCCTCTCGGCGCGGTCTGACCTGTTCGGTGGTGTGTGGGCCAGAAGTGTCAGTTCTTCTGGATCTGGTCGAAGCTGAGCTCGACCGGGGTCTCGCGGCCGAAGATCTCGACGAGGCCCTTGACCTTCTTCGAGTCGGCGTTGATCTCGTTGATCGTGGCCTGCAGCGTCGCGAACGGACCGTCCGTGACCGTGACCGAGTCGCCGACCTCGAAGTCCAGCACCTGGACCTCGACCTTGCGGGACGGGGCCGGGCGGCCCTCGGCCTCGGCGGCCTCCTTGGCGGCCTTCGCCTCGGCCTCCGGGGCGAGCATCTTGACGATCTCGTCCAGGGTCAGCGGGTACGGGTCGTAGGCGTTGCCGACGAAGCCGGTGACACCCGGGGTGTTGCGGACGACGCCCCAGGACTCGTTCGTCAGGTCCATGCGCACCAGGACATAGCCGGGGAGCTTGTTCTGGCGGACGGTACGGCGGTCGCCGTTCTTGATCTGGACGACCTCTTCCTGCGGCACCTCGGCCTGGAAGATGTAGTCCTCGACGTTCAGCGAGACGGCGCGCTGCTCGAGGTTGGTCTTCACGCGGTTCTCGTAGCCCGCGTAGGTGTGGATGACGTACCACTCGCCGGGCAGGCCACGGAGCTCGTCACGGAGCGCGGCGACCGGGTCGACCGGGGCGGCCTCCTCCTCGGACTCCGCCTCCTCGGCGTCGGCCTCGGCGGCCTCGGTGTCGGCGTCGGACTCCACGTGCAGCGCGGCCTCCTCGGCCGGCTCGCCCGCGGCGGCTTCCTCGGCGTCGAGCTCGTCGACGTTGTCGGCGTTCTCGACGATCTCCTGCGGGGTGTCGTCGCCCTGCACCTCGGCCGAGACAGCCTCGTCAACGTTGGCCTCCGCCGCGACGGGCTCGGCGGCGTCGTTCAGGTTCGGGTCAGACACGTGGCTGCTTCTTCCTGGCTACAAGGGGTGGAACGAGCGAATAGGCGGCTCTCTGGGAGGGCCGCCTTGCGCACGGGGGCCGGCTCAGCCGAATACGTACTTGACGGCCTGCTCAAACCCATAGTCAATCACGGTCACCAGTCCAATGACGATGACAACGAAGACGATCACCACAGTGGTGTACGTCGACAGCTGGCTCTTGGTGGGCCAGACGACCTTGCGGAGTTCGGCGACTACCTGCCGGTAAAACAGCCCGAGGCGGCCCAGGGGGCCCTTCTTCCCGCGCTTCCCGCCGCGGCGCTTCGCAGGCGCCTCGTCCTCAGGACGACCGCTCTCAGGCGTCGCGGTGGAGCCAAGGGCTTCCGTCACTACGTCCTCACCTGAATCCCGGTCGTGGCCGTGCCGCGCCCGGGTGAGCCGCACGGCGGTGCATTTCAGTACGTACGCATGCACGCAACCTGGCGGTGCGTGTAGCAGGGCCGAAGGGACTTGAACCCCCAACCGCTGGTTTTGGAGACCAGTGCTCTACCAATTGAGCTACGACCCTTTGTGGTTCCCCCAACGTACCGCATCCGCCCGGAAGCACGGTGTGCCCGGGAGCGGATTCGCCGGTGGAGGCCAACGAGGCATGAGTGTACGTGCTGAAGCGGCCGACGTCGAACAGCTATCAGCGACGACGCGCGCGGAGGGCCTCCCGGCGAGGGCCGGGGGCCTCTCGGCGAAGAGGCCGGGGACCTCCCGGCGAGGGGCCCGGACGGCCGGTAACCCCCTGGCGGTACCACCTGCCGGAATCGGCGCGCACGCGTTCCCACGGGTCTGGGACGATGCCCCTATGACCGCTGCGACTCCTCCCCAGTCCCCCACCGAGCGCCGGGTCTCCGCCCGCGTCGGTGCCATCTCCGAGTCCGCCACCCTGGCCGTGGACGCCAAGGCCAAGGCCCTCAAGGCCGCCGGGCGCCCGGTCATCGGCTTCGGCGCCGGCGAGCCCGACTTCCCGACCCCCGGCTACATCGTCGAGGCCGCGGTGGAGGCCTGCCGTAACCCCAAGTACCACCGCTACACCCCGGCCGGCGGCCTCCCCGAGCTGAAGGCCGCCATCGCCGCCAAGACCCTGCGCGACTCGGGCTACGAGGTCGACGCCTCCCAGGTGCTCGTCACCAACGGTGGCAAGCAGGCCATCTACGAGGCGTTCGCCGCGATCCTCGACCCGGGCGACGAGGTCATCGTCCCCGCCCCGTACTGGACCACCTACCCGGAGTCGATCCGCCTCGCGGGTGGCGTGCCGGTCGATGTCGTGGCCGACGAGACCACCGGTTACCGGGTCTCCGTCGAGCAGCTGGAGGCCGCGCGCACCGAGCGCACCAAGGTGCTGCTCTTCGTCTCCCCGTCGAACCCGACCGGTGCCGTCTACACGCGCGAGCAGGTCGAGGCCGTCGGCCGCTGGGCCGCCGAGCACGGCCTGTGGGTGCTGACGGACGAGATCTACGAGCACCTGGTCTACGGCGACGCCGAGTTCTCCTCGCTGCCGGTCGTCGTGCCGGAGCTGCGCGACAAGTGCATCGTGGTCAACGGCGTCGCCAAGACGTACGCCATGACCGGCTGGCGCGTGGGCTGGGTCATCGGCCCGAAGGACGTCGTGAAGGCCGCGACCAACCTCCAGTCGCACGCCACGTCGAACGTGAGCAACGTCGCGCAGGTCGCGGCCCTGGCCGCCGTGTCGGGCGATCTGACGGCCGTCGAGGAGATGAAGGTCGCCTTCGACCGTCGCCGCCGCAAGATCGTCGCGATGCTGAACGAGATCGACGGCGTCTTCTGCCCGGAGCCGGAGGGCGCGTTCTACGCCTACCCGTCGGTCAAGGAGCTGCTCGGCAAGGAGATCCGCGGCAAGCGTCCGCAGACGTCGGTGGAGCTGGCCGCGCTGATCCTGGACGAGGCCGAGGTCGCCGTGGTGCCGGGTGAGGCGTTCGGCACGCCGGGCTACCTGCGGCTGTCGTACGCGCTGGGCGACGAGGACCTGGTCGAGGGCGTCTCGCGGCTGCAGAAGCTGCTGGCCGAGGCCAAGTAGCCTGCGGCTCGCTCGGGTGAGGGATGCGGGGTTCCGGCCGGTGCGGCCGGAACCCCGCATTCGTTTTCGGGTCCGTCCCCGATCAGGGAAAACACCTTCCGGTCCGGTGGCGCTTGAGGCAGGATCGGGCAATGGAACGCTCGCGTGACCTCCGTCTGCTGCCCAAGGCCCATCTGCACCTGCACTTCACCGGGTCCATGCGCCCCTCGACCCTGCTGGAGCTGGCCGACAAGTACGGCGTGCACCTGCCCGAGGCACTGTGCGGCGGCCGGCCGCCGAAGCTCCGGGCGACGGACGAGCGGGGCTGGTTCCGCTTCCAGCGGCTCTACGACATCGCCCGCTCCTGCCTGCGGTCCGAGGAGGACATCCGGCGCCTGGTGCGCGAGGCCGCGGAGGAGGACGTCCGGGACGGCTCGGGCTGGCTGGAGATCCAGGTCGACCCCACCTCGTACGCGCCCCGGCTGGGCGGTCTGATCCCGGCCCTGGAGATCATCCTCGACGCGGTGGAGGACGCCTCGAAGGAGACCGGGCTGGGGATACGGGTGCTGGTCGCCGCCAACCGGATGAAGCACCCCCTGGACGCCCGTACGCTCGCCCGGCTCGCGGTGCGCTACGCCGACCGGGGCGTGATCGGCTTCGGGCTCTCCAACGACGAGCGGCGCGGGCTCGCCCGGGACTTCGACCGCGCCTTCGAGATCGCCCGGGAGGGCGGCCTGCTGGCCGCCCCGCACGGCGGCGAGCTCTCGGGGCCCAGCAGCGTCCGGGACTGCCTGGACGACCTCCACGCGTCCCGGGTGGGGCACGGCGTGCGGGCCGCGGAGGACCCGCGGCTGCTGCGGAAGCTCGCGGAGCGGGGGGTGACGTGCGAGGTCTGCCCGGCCTCGAACGTCGCCCTCGGCGTGTACGACAAGCCGGCCGACGTCCCGCTGCGGACGCTGTGGGACGCGGGTGTGCCGATGGCGCTGGGCGCGGACGACCCGCTGCTGTTCGGCTCGCGCCTGGCGGCGCAGTACGAGCTGGCGCGGGAGCACCACGGCTTCACGGACGAGGAGCTGGCGGAGCTGGCGCGGCAGTCGGTACGGGCGTCGGCCGCGCCGAACGCCGTCCGGAAGGGGCTGCTGGACGGCATCGACGACTGGCTCGCCCACCCCGGCCCGTCCGGCGCTTGAGGACCGGGGTCCGGGGGCGGAGCCCCGGGAAACGGTGAAAGGGCGGGACCGGGGCACAGCCCGCCGCAGGCGCTCCCTCCTACAGCGCCACACCCACCGTCACCGGCTCGTTCACGAGGGTGACCCCGAACGCGGCGTGAACGCCGTCGCGGACCTCGCGGGCCAGGGCCAGCAAATCCTCGGTGGTGGCCGAGCCCCGGTTCGTGAGGGCGAGCGTGTGCTTGCCGGAGATCCGGGCGCGGCCCTCGCCGTAGCCCTTGGTGAAGCCGGCCTTGTCGATGAGCCACGCGGCCGACGTCTTGACCATGCCGTCCCCCGCCGGGAAGGCGGGCGGCATGACGTCCGGCCCGAGCCGCTCGGTCACGCGGGCCAGGAACGCCTCGTGCTCGGCGGCGGTGAGGATCGGGTTGGTGAAGAACGAGCCCGCCGACCAGGTGTCGTGGTCCTCGGGGTCGAGGACCATGCCCTTGCCGGCGCGCAGCTTGAGCACGGTCTCCCGGGCCTGGAGGGCCGGGACGCGGTCGCCCTGCTCGACGCCGAGGGTACGCGCGGTCTCGGCGTAGCGGATGGGCGCGGAGAGCCCGCCCGCGTCCTCCAGCTCGAAGCGGACGCGCAGGACGACGTAGCGCGCGGGGTCCTGCTTGAAGCGGCTGTGCCGGTAGGTGAAGGCGCACTCGGCGTTGGTGAGGGTGACGGTCTCGTCGGTGTGGCGGTCGTAGGCCACGACCTCGGTGATCGTCTGGGAGACGTCCTGGCCGTAGGCGCCGACGTTCTGGATGGGGGTGGCGCCGGCGGAGCCGGGGATGCCGGCCAGGCACTCGACGCCGGCGAGCCCGGCGTCGACGGTGCGGGCGACGGCGTCGGACCAGTTCTCGCCGGCGGCGAGCTCGAGGCGGGCGCCCTGGAGGTCGAAGCCGGTGGTGGCGATGCGCAGGGCCGTGCCGTGGAAGCCCTTGTCGGAGATGACCAGGTTGCTGCCGCCGCCGATGATCAGCAGCGGGGTGGCGGTGCGGTCGGCCTCGCGGACGGCCTCGACGACCTCGGCGTCGGTGACGGCCGTGATCAGTCGGGTCGCGGGGCCGCCGAGACGGAAGGTGGTCAGGGGGGCGAGGGGGGCGTCGTGTCGTTCCTGCACGGGCACCAGGGTGACGGTCTCGTCGGTGTGGCGGTCGTAGGCCACGACCTCGGTGATCGTCTGGGAGACGTCCTGGCCGTAGGCGCCGACGTTCTGGATGGGGGTGGCGCCGGCGGAGCCGGGGA
>NZ_JAILXP010000127.1 GCF_020740895.1 Streptomyces sp. UNOB3_S3
CGCCCTTCCCGCCCGCCTCCGCCGCGCAGGGCCTCTCCACCGTCGACACCGCCCTCGACGTCTTCAAGGGCAACGGCCACTACGCCGCCGGCCCCTACGGCCTCGGCCAGCGCGTCCCGATGATCGTCGTCTCCCCGTGGAGCACCGGCGGCTTCGTCTGTTCCGAGACCTTCGACCACACCTCGATCATCCGGTTCATGGAGCAGCGCTTCGGGGTGTCCGAGCCCAATGTCTCGCCCTGGCGCCGTGCCATCTGCGGCGATCTGACCTCGGCGTTCGACTTCGGCCTCAAGCGCACCGAGTACGACGAGCTGCCGGACACCGACGCCTACGCGCCCAAGGACCGCGAGCGCCACCCCGACTATGTGCCGAAGCCGCCCACCAGCCCCGCCATGCCCCGCCAGGAGCGGGGCCGCAAGCGCACCCGGCCGCTGCCCTACGCGCCCCTGACGGACGGCGCCGCGACCCCCTCGACCGGGCGCTTCACCCTCACTTTCAGCGGCGGCGAGCAGGCCGGGGCGGCCTTCATCGTCACCTCCGGGAACCGCGCGGACGGCCCGTGGACGTACACCGCCGAGGCCGGCAAGAAGATCTCCGACACCTGGAACACGGCGTACTCCAAGGGCGCCTACGACCTGTCGGTGCACGGCCCCAACGGCTTCCTACGGGTCTTCAAGGGCCCCGGCACCACCGCCGCCCCCGAGGTCACCGCCCGCCACGACGGCCGCCGCGGCCGTCTGGAGCTGACCTTGACCAACCCGGGCGGCGCCGACCGCCGGCTGACCGTGACCGACGCCTACGGCGGCGGGCACGAGACGATCACCGTGCGGGCGGGCCGGACCGTGACGCACACCGTGGACCTGCGCCACGGCGAGCTCTGGTACGACCTCACGGTGGTCTCCGAGAAGGACCCCGGCTTCCTGCGCCGCTTCGCCGGGCACGTCGAGACCGGCGAGCCCGGCGTCAGCGACCCGGCGCTCCTCACGGACTGAGGCCGCCCCACCCGGCGACGGGGCCGCCCCCGTACTCGCGCGGGGGCGGCCCGTTCCCGTTTCTCTTCCGCGCCCGCTACGGCGCCACCCAGGTGCCGGTCACGGCCACCGTGGTGACCCCGGGCCCGAACGCGACGACCAGCCCCTGGGCGCCGGCGCGCGGCGGCTCGTCGAAGGTCTGCTCCAGCACGTCGAGGACGACGACGCTCGCGGTGTTGCCACGCCGGGTCAGGGAGTTCTCGCTGAGCTCGAACATGGCCGGCGGGATGCCCAGCCCCTTGCTGACCTCGTACATGATGCGCGGCCCGCCGGTGTGGCCGACGAGGAAGTCGGGCTGCGGCGCGAGCACGGGCGTCTCCTCCTCCAGCCAGCGGCGCAGGCCGGGCATCGCCTCCGCGACCACGCGTGATATCCGCGGGTTGGTGTCGAAGTGGAAGCCGAGCTCGTCGACCTCGTAGGAGATGTGGCCCAGGGTGTCCGGCGCCAGGTCCTCGTAGGAGGCGTCGAGCCGCAGCCCGGGCCGGTCCTCCCGGACGACGCAGGCGGCCGCCGCGTCACCGAAGAGCGCGGTCGAGACGAAGGAGGCGATCCTGTCGTCCCCCGCCTGGTACGACAGCGAGCACAGCTCGACCGCGACGACCAGGGTGACGGCCCCCGGGCGGACGGCGGCCAGCTCCCGGGCCCGGGCCAGCGCGTACGCCCCGCCGGCGCAGCCGACCTGGGTGAAGGCCAGCCGGCGGACGTCCCGGCGCAGCCCCAGCCGGCCCGCGACGTGCGCGTCGAGCCCCGGCAGGAGGTACCCGGTGCACGAGACGAGCACGAGGTGGTCCACCTCGTCGGGCTCGGTGCCGGCCTTGGCGAGCGCGCCCAGGGCGGCCCGTGCGCCCAGCTCCGTGCCGGCCTCCGCGTAGCGCCGCATGCGCTCGCCGAACGTCCGGGGGCGTACGACGTCCGCGAAGGGGTCGACGAGGTGCCGGGTGCGCACCGAGGTGTTGCGCATCAGCCGCTGGGCCGTGCCGATCCTCGGATGACCGGAGTGCAGCTCGCCCATGTGGGAGACGGCCTCGTCGAGGGTCACGGTGTATTCGGGAAGACAGAGCACGGGACGGCAGACGGTGGACACGGAACTCCCTGGGAAAAGGCGGGGAAGACGAAACGCGGATGGCCTTGAAAGCCAATCACGCGAGCGGCCCCGCGTCAGGGGACGCCGTGTTACGAGTTCCTTACGCGCACCCCTCGCGCCTTGTGCGATAACACCAGTGCATTGCCGGAACTTTGCGTTCCATGAATGCGGCTGGCTGAAACGCTTCCTCGCAGGCCTCTGGAGTCTCAGTCGTGCATCGCTTGAGACACGTTCATCGTCGCAGGCCAGAGCCATGATCCAGATGCGGGGGAGGGGGTGGTGGGAGGAATGCGGCCTTGTGAAATGCCCTTGTTCGCTGTCCGAAACCTCTCGTTGACATGATTTGACCTTCCCGGATAGCGTGATCGCACCTTTAGCGCCACCGAATTCCCCCCACTTCTTCCCCTCTCCTCCTTTCCTTGTCGCGCCCTTTGCCGCGCCGTTCTCGGAAAAGCGCCTGCGCCCGTGTTCGCACCTGCCTGGAGGAAACACCGTGGCCCTCGTAGCGGAAATAAAACGGACTCATCGGCTGAGCGGGCCGGACCGGGAGAAGTTATGGGAGCTCTCCCACATGGCCGCCCGCTTCCCCGACGCCGGCCCCAACGCCATGTCCTTCCTCCGGCTGGACCTGCCGACGGCCCTGCGCGACACCCTCCTCGACTTCGCCGAGGGCACCTCCCCCCACGGCCATGTGCTGCTGCGCGGCCTCCGGGTCGGGGACGTCCCGCCCACCCCCGCCGGCCACGGCACCGCGGCCCTCACCGGTCACCCGACCGACGGGACCCTCACCCTCGTCGCCGACCTCCTCGGCGCCCTTGTCGGATACCAGGACGAGAAGTCCGGCGCCCTCATCCACGACGTCCACCCCGTGGCCGGCGAGGAGGCCCGCATCGAGAACAGCGGCTCGGTGGCCTTCGACTTCCACACCGAGAACGTCCACCACCCGCTGCGCCCGGACTTCCTGGGCCTGCTCTGCCTTCGCCGCGACCACGACGGCGTCGCCGCCACCCGGGTCGCCTCCGTCCGCGAGGCGATCGCCCACCTGACGCCCGAGGACGTCGAAGCGCTGCGCCGGCCCGTCTTCCACAGCGCCTATCCCTCCTCCTTCACCCGCGACGCCGCCGGGCCGGCGCCCGAGTCGGGCCCCCACCCCGTGATCTTCGGCGACCCCGACCGGGCGTTCCTGCGCTTCAACTCCCACCACACCCACGCCGCCGACGCCCGGGGCACCCGCGCCCTGGAGGCCCTCGCACGGGCGCTGGAGACCGTGTGCCAGGACATCGTCCTGGAACCCGGCGACCTCGTCATCGTCGACAACCACGTCGCCGCGCACGGCCGTTCGGCCTTCGTCCCGCGCTACGACGGCGCGGACCGCTGGCTGCGCCGCTTCTACTCGCTGCGCTCCACCCCCCTGTGGGCCCGGCGCATGATGCGGCGGCCGCGCGTGATCCCCAGGATGGCCGACATCCGGGGCGTGGTGTGATCAAGGTGCCCGCCGGGCCGGCGGCGGGCACCCGGCATCGTTCCGGCACGTGAGATCGAGGACGACATGGACTGGTTCGACGTGGCCGGACTGCTGCTGGCCGCGGGCGCCGCGGGCTGGGTGGACGCCGTCGTGGGCGGCGGTGGAGTGCTCCTCATCCCCGTACTGCTGCTGACGTTCCCGCAGTTCCCGCCCGCGACCGCGCTGGGCACCAACAAGATAGCCGCGATCATGGGCACATCCACCGCGGCCGTCATGTACGCCCGCCGCACCGAGCTGGACCGGTCCGTCGTACTGCCGGCGGCGGGACTGGCGATCCCGTCGGCGGCGCTCGGCGCGCTGTCCGCAGCCAGCGTCCCCACGGACTGGTTCCGCCCCGTCATCATGGTGCTGCTGGTGTCCGTGGCCCTCTTCGTCGCCTTCCGCCCGAACTTCGGCGTACAGAGCCTGGATTCCGCCACCAGCACCCGCCGCCGCATGGGCGTCATCGCCGTCGCGGGCTGCGGCATCGGGTTCTACGACGGCCTCTTCGGGCCCGGCGTGGGCACCTTCCTCATCATCCTCTTCACCTCCCTGCTGGCCAAGCAGTTCCTCGAGAGCGCGGCCATGGCCAAGGTCGTCAACGCCGGTTCCAATCTCGGCGCCCTGGCCGTCTTCGCGGTCCAGGGAAACGTCCTGTGGGCCCTGGGACTCGGCATGGCGGTCGGCAACATAACCGGCGCGCTGCTGGGCTCCCGCATGGCGCTCAAGAAGGGCTCGGGATTCGTCCGCACCGTCCTCGTCCTCGTGGTGACGGGCATGGTGGTGAAGATGGCCTTCGACCAATTCGGCTGACAAAGAGAAAGTCCCTTTTCCCGGAGGAGATTTCAGTGGCAGCACACACAGAACTCACCGGACTGCTGACCCTGCCCGACTTCGAACGCGCCGCGGAATCCGTCCTGTCCGCCGACGTCCGCGCCTATGTGGCCGGAGGCGCCGGCACCCAGGAGACCGTGCGCGCCAACACCGCCGCCTTCGACGAGGTGTGGCTGCGCCCCCGCGCCCTCGCCACGGCCGGCACCACCCCCGACACCCGCACGAGCGTCCTCGGCCGGCAGCTCTCCCTGCCCGTGCTGCTCGCCCCCACCAGCCCCCAGCGGCTCCTCCACGAACAGGCCGAGATCGCCACGGCGCTGGCCGCCGAGGACGCCGGCACGATCTCCGTCGTCAGCACCGACAGCCACTACGCCTACCCCGAGATCGCCGAATCCTCGCCCGGCGGAAGCTGGTTCCAGCTCTACGCCTACCGCTCCCTCGACGACGTCGACGCCACCGTCGCCCTCGCGGAGAAGGCCGGCGCGTCGGCCCTCGTCGTCACCGTGGACGCGAGCCACGCGGCCCGCCGCGTCTCCACGCTGCGGTCCGGGTTCCGCACCCCGCCCTTCGTCGACTTCGGCACCCTGCGGGCCCTGGGCATCCTCGAAGGCGACATCCCCGCCAACGCCCGCCTCGACCGCCTCGCCCTCACCTGGGACGACCTGCGCCGGATCCGGGAGCACACCACCCTTCCCCTGCTGGTGAAGGGCATCCTCGGCCCCGAGGACGCCCGCCGCTGCTTCGACCTCGGCGCCCAGGGCGTCATCGTCTCCAACCACGGCGGCCGCCAGCTCGACGGCGAGATCCCCAGCCTGGTCGCGCTGGACCAGGTCGCCTCCGCCGTGGGCGACCGGGGCGTGATCCTGGTCGACGGCGGCATCCGCTCCGGCGTCCACGTCGTCAAGGCCCTCGCCCTGGGCGCGGACGCCGTGTGCCTGGGCCGCCCCTACCTCTGGGGCCTAGCCCTCGCCGGGCGCGGCGGCGTCCGCGCGGTGCTGGAGCTGCTGCGCCACGAGATCGAGGACACCCTGCTCCAGCTCGGCGTCGATGGCGTCGCGGACATCGGGCGCGACCTCGTCGTACGCGCCGCCCACGGCTGAGCGCTCTGCTGGAAGTCCGGTACGCCGTCCGCGGGTACGTCGTGGCCGGTCGCGCAGTTCCCCGCGCCCCTTACGGGGGCGCGGTCCCGTCCAGAGCCCGTTCCCACAGCCATACCCCGAGACCGGAGGCACCCATGTTCCCCTTCTCCCGTGGCATTCCCCCGCGCGAGGCCATCCCCGCCCAGGAACTCGCCGCCCAGGCCGCGGCCGTCCTCGCCGACCAGCGGGACGACGTCTTCCAGTACGCGCCCATCGGCAACCACACCGGAGACCTCGCCCTGCGCGAGGAGCTAGCGAAGTTCCACACCGCCGACCCCGAGCGGATCTTCGTCACCAACGGCTCCCTCCAGGCCCTCGACCTGCTCGCCGCCCACCTCCTGCGCGACACCGGCCCGGACGTCTACGTCGAGGCCCCCACCTACGACCGCGCCGTCCAGATATTCGAGCGCCACGGCGCCCGGGTGACGGGCATCCCCCTGCGCCACGACGGCCTCGACCTCGACGTCCTGCGCGAGCGCCTCGACGCGCGGACGCCCGCCTTCGTCTACGTCATCCCCGACTTCCAGAACCCCAGCGGCGTCACCACCAGCGAGGACAAGCGCCGCGAACTGGTCGGCCTCGCCGAGGAGCACGGCTTCGTCATCGTCGAGGACATCCCCTACAGGGAACTGCGCTTCACGGGGACCGCCCCCGCCTCGCTCGCCGAGCTCTCGCCCGGCGGACGCGTGCTGACCGTGGGCTCCCTGAGCAAGGTCCTCAGCCCCGGGCTGCGCGTCGGCTACGTCATCGCCGAGCCCGCCACGGTGACCGCCCTCGCCGCCCTCGCCGAGGGCACGTACCTCTCGCCCGCGCCCCTCCTCCAGGCCGTCGCCGCCCGGAGCCTCGCCGCCGGGCTGGCCGCGGCCAACATCGAGCGGGCCCGCCGCTTCCTGAAGCCCCGTCATGACGCCGCCGTGGCCGCCGTCCGCCGGCACCTCGGGGAGGACGCCCTGATCGCCGTCCCCGAGGGCGGCTACTACGTCAGCGTCCACCTGCCCGTCCCCACGGACGAGAAGACCTTCCTGGCGGCGGCGAAGGCGGACGGCGTGCTCCTGACCCGGGGCTCGGCGTTCTACCCGGAGTCCGCCGCCCCGCCCGCCGGCACGGTCTTCCTCCGCCTCCCCTTCCAGGCCCTCACGCCCGAGGAGTTCGCCGCCGGCGTCGAGAAACTGGCCGCCGTCACCGCGCGCCTCGCCTGATACCGCCCGTGCTCCCCGCCCGGGCCGCCGCCGGGGAGCACGGCCCGGTTGCCACGCGGCCCCGCCGTCACCGGCGCCCGGTGTCCAGGACGTGCGGCAGCCCGCGCCGCCAGCGCTCCCGGTCCTCGCGCTTGAGCACGGCGAACTCCGGCGCCTCGTACCCCCGGAACGTCCGCACCTCGGGCGCCTCCGAGGCCCCGGCGGCGGCCAGCACCCCGGCGGCCGCCCGCCGGCCCGCCTCGTTGGCCGTCTCCATCGAGGCGAAGTCGACATTGGCGTACGTCCGGACGTAGTCCGCGGCGAGGAACAGATTCCCCACGGCGGTCGCCGCGTCCGGGCGCAGCTCCCAGGAGCCGGTGCTGTTGAGGAGGTACGGGTCGTCGTCGCGTAGCCCGTCCGGGCCTTCGCCGACGGCCTCGTCCAGATACCACGAGTGCAGCAGGGAGTCGTCCAGGACGGACCGGCCGCCGCGGCCGAGGTGGGCCTTCATCTGCGCCCACACCTCGCGGGCGACCTCGTCCCGGGTGCAGTGCCGGGCGGGCCTGCCGTAGAGGATGCCCGGCGTCTCCCAGTCGGAGACGTCGACGGACAGCGACTCCCGCGCCTGGCCGTCGCCCCACGTCCGCGCGAACGGCGCGCGCCAGAGCTTCGACTGGCTGATCGACACCAGTTTCCACGGGGAGTCGACGTGGACGATGTGCCCGGCGATGACGGGCGCCGGGCGGCGGAGGAAGTACTGGATCCCGTTGCACCGGGTGTGCGGCAGCCCGTCCATGGCCGCGAGGCGCGGATCGGCCGTGCGCAGGGCGGCGTTCCACAGCCGTACGGCCCGGTCGGCGGGGACGGCCGCGACGAACCAGTCGGCGTCGAGGCGTTCCGTCGCACCGCGGTGGTCGCGGGCGGTCGCGGAGACGACGCGCCCGGCACGGTACTCCAGCCGTTCCACCGTCCGGCCGAAGGCGAACCGGACGCCGAGGGTCCGTAGCTGGGCGACCCAGGGGCCGATCCACTCCTCGCTCGTGGGGCCGGCGAAGATCCGGTCGGCGGGCCCGTCGCTGCCGAGCCCGAGGAGGTCGTAGAAGATGGCCTCCAGGCCCTGGCCGCAGGTGCGGGCGCTGGCGGTCGGGGGCCGCAGGGCCTGGAGCAGCTGCACCCCACCGCCGAGCAGCTTCTGATAGTCCTCCGACATGCGGGACGCCTCGATGTAGTCCCACCAGCCCACGCGTTCCCACTGGCCGAACCGGCGCTCGTCGCAGCTGGTGAACAGCGTCACGGCCAGCCGGGCGAAGTGGGCCGCCTCCCACGGCGGCAGCCGCAGTCCCTCCGTCAGCAGCCCGCCGAGCGTGCCGACCAGCAGCGGCGCGCCGGACAGGGAGAGCGAACCGGGTCTGACGGGGAGGGGGATGTCCGGACGGTTCCCGGAGCGGGCGAGCTCGATCCAGGTGACCGGGGTGAGCCGGCCGAAGACGGTGCCGCCGCCGGGCAGCGGAATTCGCCGGAGGGTGTCGGGGAGGTTGTGGTAGAAGCCGAAGACCCCTCGGTGGCCGTGTTCGCCGGGCAGGTCGCGGCGGCCTCCGGTGCCGGTGCGGGGGACGTACAGGGAGCGGGCCTTGCCGCCGGCGACGGCGCGGCGCTCGACCACGGTCACCTCGAAGCCGCGCTCGGCGAGCTCGTGCGCGGCGGTCAGCCCGCCGACGCCCGCGCCCAGCACGGCCACCCGCCGGCCGCCCCGTCGCACGCTCCCGCCGCCGCGCGGTGCGGCGGACGCGGCGGCGGGACGGGCGGGACCGGTGGCGCCGATGCCGGCCGCTCCCGCCGCCCCGTACCGCAGGACGTCACGGCGGGGCACCCGCCCGGATCCGGTGGTGACCCCGTCCGCTGTGGTCATGTCCCTGTCCCCCTCGGCGCTTTCGCGGGTGCCCTCCGCACACCGTTCACGACCGGACGGTACGCGCCCGCTTCAGGGGCGGGGGAACGATTCGGCGCGGGATCCGTCGATCGGGTCGTCGCGCGGGCCGGAGGTTTCGGTCCGGTCCGGGCCCGTGATGTGACGCACGAACAGGGCGTCCGGCCGCCCACTGGCTGTATCGCGCAAATGTTTCGTTTCTCCGTGCAACCGTACAAGCGTGCAGATCATCTGTAGAGGTGTCTGTCACTGCGAGAAAGTACGAGAAAGGTTGATTCACGTGCACGTCGGAACGGGCCGTCGCTCCACCCTGTGGGCCTCCGCCCTCATGGGCTCCCTCGTCCTCACCGCCTGCTCGGGCGGCTCCGGTTCCGGGGCCGACGCCGGGGCGGAGGCCAAGGTGACCATCACCCCCGGGAGCGGGACGGCCGTCAAACTCGGCTCGCCGATCTCGGTGAAGGCCGACGGCGGGCGGCTCACCGAGGTGGAGGTGAAGGACGCCAAGGGCAACAAGGTCGAGGGGAAGCTCTCCGGCGACGGCGCCTCCTGGACCTCGGACGGCAACGCCGGCCCCGGCGCCACCTACACCGTGCACACCAAGGCCAAGGGCGGCAAGAGCGGCAAGGGCAAGGAGTCCACCGCCTCCGCGACCTTCACCACCGAGCAGGCCGACAAGGTCAACAAGCTCACCAACACCCCCGGCAACGGCACGACCGTCGGCACGGGCATGCCCGTCTCCATCCTCTTCGACCACCCCGTCGACAAGGAAAAGCGGGCCCAGATAGAGAAGTCCCTGACCGTCACCACCCAGCCGAAGGTGGAGGGCGCCTGGGGCTGGGTCAAGGACTGGTCGGGCCAGGACCGCATCGACTGGCGGCCCAAGGACTACTGGCCCACCGGCACCAAGGTCTCCGTCAAGGGCAACCTGTCCGGCGTCGACTCCGGCGAGGGCGGCTGGTTCGCGCGGAACTACGACTTCGGCTTCACCATAGGCGCCGACCGCAAGGCCGTCATCGACGTCCCCGCCCACAAGCTGACGATGTACGAGGACGGCAAGGAGGTCGGCCACATCATGGGCTCCGCCGGCTCCCCGACGGACCCCACCCGGGGCGGCATCCACACCGTGCGCAGCAAGAACGCGGACGAGACCATGGACTCCGCCACCATCGGCTACGGCAACCAGTGGATGCTGGAGTCCAAGTGGGTCACCCACCTCACCGCCTCCGGCACCTTCCTCCACTCCGCGCCCTGGAACAACTCCATCGGCGTGGAGAACAACAGCCACGGCTGCTTCGGCATGACCACCAGTGACGCCAAGAAGATCTACGACTTCCTGCTGATCGGCTCCACCGTCGAGGTCAAGAACACCGCCAGCACCAAGATCACGGACGTCGGCAACGGCCTGGAGGTCTGGCAGGAGAACTGGGACCAGTGGAAGAAGCGCAGCGCCCTCAAGTGACCTGACGCGTCCGGCCCGGCGGCCCCGCCGCCGGGTACGGTGCGGAGCAGCCGCACCGTGGAGGAGAAGTGAAGGTTATGCCCGCACCTGACGACGCCCCCGTGATCCGGAGCGACGAGCCCGGCTCGTTCGCGTGGGAGGTGTGGGCCAAGCGCCACCCCGCGCTCGTCCAGCGGCTGCGCGACGCCTTTCCCTACGGGCCGGACCAGCACCGGGCCCTGGACGCCCTGCTGGCCGAGCTCGCCGACGGCGTGATCGAGCCGTTGCCCGCCGGCGCCCCCGGCCGTGAGCGGTGGCGGGACTGGGACCGGGGCCACCTCGGCACCTCGTGGTTCGCCGCCCCGTTCCTGTGGGCCGAGAGCTACTTCTACCGCAGGCTCCTCGACGCCGTCGGCCACTTCGCCCCGGGCCCCTGGCAGGGCGTGGACCCCTTCGCCCCGTTCAAGCACGCGGAGCTCGCCGGCCCGGCGGTCGACGACGCGCTGGCCGTCCTCGACGACCTCCGGGAGGCGGACCCCGCCGCGCGCGAGGCGGCCCTGCTGCGGGCCGCGCTCTGGGGCAACCGCGCCGACCTGGGCTTCCGCATCACCGCCGGCGACATGGGCACCACGGGCACGGACCCGGCCCTCGTCGCGGACGACAGCGCGCTGCTGTGGTCCCTGCTGCCCGAGGGCGGCGGGGCCGAGGTCCATCTCGTCGCGGACAACGCCGGCCCGGAGCTCGTCCCCGACCTGGTCCTCCTCGACCACCTCCTGCGGAGCGGCCGGGCCCGCCGCGCCGTCCTCCACGTCAAGCCGCACCCCTACTACGTCTCCGACGCCACCACGGCCGATGTCGCCGACGCCCTGCGCCGGCTCCGCCGGGCACCGGGAAGGGAGGCCGCGGAGACGGGCGGGCGGCTGTGGCGGGCGATGGCCGGCGGGGAACTGGAGGTGCGCGCCCACGCGTTCTTCTGCGCCCCGCTGCCGTACGACGAGATGCCCGGGGACCTGCGCGCCGAGTTCGCGGCGGCCACGGTGACCGTCATGAAGGGCGACCTGAACTACCGCCGGCTCGTCGGCGACCGGCACTGGCCGGCCACCACGCCCTTCACCGGGCGGACCGCCCACTTCCCGGGGCCCGTCGCCGCCCTGCGCACCCTGAAGTCCGATGTGATCACGGGCCTCGACGAGGCCGCGGTGACCACGCTGGAGAGGAGCGGGCTGACCTGGCGGACCAGCGGCACCCACGCCCTCGTCCAGGTCGACGCCCGGCGCGGCCGGGACCGTTGACCGCCCGGCCGGGTACGACCGCGTCCGGGCGTGACAAAGGGCGCCGTCCCGGGACGGCGCCCTCGTTCAGTCGGCGGCCAGCAGTGGCCGGAGCCTGCCGTGCCGGGCTCGCTCCACCCAGGGCGCCGCCCGGCCGGAGGCCGCCGCCAGGGGCAGGGCGACCAGCACGCCCACCACCGCGCCGGCGGCGACGTCGTGCGGATAGTGGGCGCCGACCCAGATCCGGGAGAAGCCCATCGCCACGGCCGCCAGGAAGGCGAGCGCCCCCAGCTTCCGGTCCAGCAGCCACAGCGCCGCGGCGGCGGAGAAGGCGATGACCGTGTGGTTGCTGGGGAAGGCCCAGTCGGACGGCGCCGGGCAGGACTCCAGCGTGAAGCTGTGCGGGATCGACCGGCAGGGCCGCACCTCGCGCACCACCGACTTCAGCACCATGTCCACGCCGTAGACGAGGACGACCACGACGGGCACGGCCAGGGCGCGGGCCATCGTCGCGGCGTCCGCGCGCCGCGCCCGCCACCACACCACCAGCATCAGCAGCGCGAACAGGGCGAGGCCGTAGGAGGACCACGCGGACATGACGTCGTTGAGCAGGTGGGAGGAGCGCCGCGCCAGCTGGGTGACGTCCGTGTACCAGCCGCCGTCGATCGTCGAGCCGTCGAAGGCGAGCGAGGGGCCCGCCGGCGCGGACGTGCCCGGGACAGGGGCGGCCGGAAGGGCGGAGGGTGGTGCGAGCATGGGGCGCGGGGCCTCCCATAATCGGGGACGGGCGGACGTGCCGACGGGCACGCCGTCGTCTACATTCCGATAGACGGTCTACACGACAGTAGACGATCGCGAGGAGAGGACGGTTCCGGTGACCGAGGACATACGCCGACAGGCCGGTGAGCTGGAAGCGGCCGTACTGGTCGTCCTCTGGGCGGCCGACCGCCCGCTCACGCCGCCGGAGGTCCAGGCCGCGCTCACCGAGCCCCTCGCGCGCACCACGGTCGCCACCACCCTGGCCCGGCTCCACGCCAAGGGCACCCTCGGCCGGGTCCGCGCCGGGCGCGCCTACGCCTACAGCCCGGCCGTCGAGGACCGCGCGGCCCTCGCCGCCCAGCGCATGCACACCGAGCTGGACAAGGGCGACGACCGGCAGGGCGTCCTCGCCCGCTTCGTCTCCCGGCTCTCCTCGGCCGACGAGGTCCTGCTCAGGGAGCTGCTGGAGCAGGCCGCCGAGCCGGGGGAGCGGCCGTGACCTGGGCCGTCTGGGCGCCGCTGATCATCCCCTTCCTCGCCGTGCCGGCCGCCCGCCGGCTGGCCGCCGCCCTGCCGCCGCGCCCGGCCGCGCTGCTCCTCGTGGCCACCGCCGTCACCCTCGCCCTCCTGTCCGGGGCGGCCCTGGCGCTGCTGGCGGGCGCGGCGGTGCTGCGGCTGCCCGCGGTGGCGGCGCTCGGCCATCTGTCCGTGCCGCTGCTGGAGCGCCTCGCGCCCGCGGCCGTGCCCGTCGGCATCGCGGCGGCCCTGGCCGCCGGGGCGGTGGCCGTCGCGGTCGGCCGGGTGCTCCACGGCCACCGCGTCGCGCGGGCCCGGACCGCCCGGGAGCTCGCCGGGCACTCCCGCGCGGGCGACCTCACCGTGCTGCCCGTCGAGGGGGCCGACGCCTACGCCCTGCCCGGCCGTCCGGGCGGCGTGGTGGTCACCGCCGGCATGCTGCGCGGCCTCGACGCGGACGAGCGCGCGGTGCTGCTGGCCCACGAGCGGGCCCATCTGACGGGCCGGCACCACCTTCTGCTGCTGCTCGCGCGGCTCGCCGCCTGCGCGCACCCCGCGCTGCGCGGCCTGCGCGAACCGCTGGCCTTCCAGGTGGAGCGGTGGGCCGACGAGACGGCCGCCGCCGCGGTCGGCGACCGCAGGCTGGCGGCCCGGGCCGTGGCGCGGGCGGCGCTGGCCGCCTCGGCCGCGCCCACCGGACGGGCCCGCCCGGCGGGCGCGCTGCCGGCGGCCGCGGGGCCGGTGCCCCGCCGGGTCGCGGCGCTGCTGTCCGCGCCGCCGGCCGCGCGGGGCTCCCTCGCCCGGGCGCGGAGCGTGACGGCCGTGCTGCTGGCGTGCCTGCTGGTCTCCGGCGCGGCCGCCGCCGAGGCGACCACCGACTTCCACGAGGACATCGAGACGGCGCAGGCCGCCGCCGGGAGCCCCGCGCCCGCCGGGTCGTAGCCCGCACAGGGGTGTGCCCCCTGTCCCGTCCGGCGTTCACCGGACGGGACAGGGGGCACAGGTGTGTGGCGCGGTCCGCGTCAGACGCGGTTCCACTTCTGGTGGTTGCCGCCGTTGCAGTACCAGAGGCCGACCGGGGAGCCGTTCTCGGTCGCCTCGTGGCTGACGTCCACGCAGAGGTTGGACGGGACGCCGGTGATGCTGCCGTCGGCGTTGAGGTTCCACTTCTGGTTGGCGCCGCCGTTGCAGGACCAGATGATCAGCGGGGTGCCGCCCTCGGTGCCGCCGCCGGCCGCGTCGAGGCACATGTCACCGAAGACGCGCAGCTCCTTGTCGGCGGTGTAGGTCCACTTCTGGTTGTTGCCGCCCCAGCAGTCCCACAGCATCGGCGTGGTGGTGCCCTTGTCGTTGGGCACGTCCAGGCAGCGGCCCGAGCCGACGCCCACCACGCCGGTGTTGCTCTTGACGGTGGTGCGGATCCAGTCGCCGAGGTCGTCGGTGCGGGTGGCGACCGCGCCGGTGCGGGTCTCGCCCGCGGCGGCGCCCAGGCAGCCGCCCTGCCACGAGGCGACGTTGACGCCGACCAGCTCGGCCTTGCCGTCCTTCTCGCGCAGCAGCGGGGCGCCGGTGTCGCCCTTGCACAGCGAGTCGTCGAGGCTCTTGCCGGTGAAGTTCACGGTGGTGGCGGCGAGGCCGTCCACGGTGGCAGCGGCGGTGTGCGCCTTGTTGGGCACCCACTCGGTCTTCGTCCGGCCGAAGCCGACGGACTTGAGGACCTCGCCCTTGGCGGGCGCGGCGGCGGCCAGGGCCACGGGGGAGACGCCGGTGGCCGGCTGGGCCAGCCGGGCGAGGACCAGGTCACGGCCGGCCTGGGGGACCAGCTCCACGACCTCGGTGACGAGACCGGCGGTGGTGCCGAGGTCGGCGCGGCCGACGGTGGCGGTCGTCTTCCGGGACGGCTTGCCGTGCGCCAGGGAGGTGGCCTGCTGGGCGGTGTCGGTGAAGCAGCTCGCGGCGGTCACGACCCACTGCGCGTCGACCAGCGTGGCCGTACAGGACCGCTTGCCCTCGCCGATGTCGAGCTTGGCGGTGTAGGCGTAGGCGCCGTCCTTGGCCTCGGGGCCCGTGACCGCGCCCGCGGGAGCGGCGGCGAAGAGCCCCGCCGCCACCGTGGCGGTGACGAGACCGGCCGACCACACCGAGCGTGAACTTCTGCCAGACATATGTCTTCCTTAACGCTTTGCGAGAACGCTTGATAAAAACGTGTCAAAAATGCATGGGCATGCGGAGGAAGAAAGTCGGTCCCCCCGGAATTCCCGATCCATGATCAAAATAGCGAATTCCAAGGGAATTAGACATTCCGCTGTGCGGTCCGGCGGTGCCCAGGCGGTGCCCCGGCGAACTGGTGTGTGAAGTGGCCCCGGTGGGGTAGGAGTTGGCCATGGGGAGATCACTGAGGGGTTCCTTACGTGCCGTCGTCGCTCTGGCCCTCGCCTGTGCCGGAGCCCTGGCGGTCGCGCCGCCGGCCCCGGCGGCGCCGCCCGGCCCGCGGGCCGCCGCCGCGAGCGGCTGCTCCCTGGACGGCGGAGCGCGGGGCGTGACCGGAGGCGCGGCGGGCGACCCGGTCTCCGTGACCCGGTCCGACGGGCGCGTCGACCAGTTCCGGGCGTTCTACGACCCCACCGCCACCCAGGGCCTGCCCTTTGTCTGGCACCGCGCGCAGCGGGAGCCCGGCGGAGCCTACGAGGACTGGGAGCGCGTCAGCGCCGGCACCGTCGGCCCCAAGGCCTCCTTCCTCACCGCCACCGAGAACGCCGCCGGCGGCCTGGAGCTGTTTTGGCTCGACCACGGCGGCTTCTGCCACGCCGTCCAGGGCCCGGACGGCGGCGCCTGGTCCGCCCCCGAGGGCTTCGGCCTGTCCCCGTTCCCGTACCACGGCTTCCTCACGCTCTTCACCCGCTCCGACGGCACGCTCGTCGCCATGGCCTCCTCCAGCACGACCGGCCGCGCCATGGAGTCGCGCACCCAGTCGCCCGCCGACGGGGTCTGGCAGCCGCCGGCCCCCATGGGCACCGTGCCCGAGACCGGCGTCGGCCTGAGCCAGCCCAGCACCGTCACCGAACTGCCCGACAAGCGGCTCAAGGTGACCGCCCGCGAATGGAACCGCGACCGCTACTGGCAGATCACCGAGAACGCGCCCGGCGGCGGCGCCCCCGACTGGCCCGGCCAGTGGCGGCTGTGCGCCACGTCCCGCTGCGACTGACCCCCGCACGACCGGTATCCGCCGCGTATCCGCTGCTCAGAGCGGAGCCCGCCGTTCTGCCTGATCTCCCCAGCCGCACTTGAGTACGCGTACTCACGCCGTCACCCGGAAGCGGCCGGAAGCTTGACGGCATGTGCGAGAACAGCGAGACCGTGTGCCGGCCCCGGGGCGGGGCCGGCATCACCGCCACCGGGTCGTACCTGCCCGAACGGACCCTGACCTCCGAGCGGTTGCAGGAGGAGGTGGCCCGTGCCGCCGGGCTCCCGCTGCCCCGGGGGCTCTTCCGGCGGACCACCGGCATCGTCACACGCCGCGTCGCGGCCGACGGCGAGTACGCCTCCACCCTCGCCCTCGGCGCGGCCCGCCGCGCCCTGCGCTCCGCCGGCCTCCACCCGCTCGACATCGACCTGCTGATATACGCCTCCGCGACGCGCGACGTCGCCGAACCGGCCACCGCCCACATCGTCCAGGCCGCCCTCGGCTCCACCGCGCACGCCCTCGACGTCAGCAACGCCTGCAACAGCTTCCTCAACGGCATCGACACGGCCCGCGCCATGATCCTGGCCGGCCGCGCCCGGCGCGCCCTCGTCGTCACCGGGGAGACCCCCAGCCGCGCGATCCGCCGCGCCCCCTCCGGGCCCGGGCAGTTCCGCGACGGCTTCGCCGGCTACACCTTCGGGGACGCCGGCGCCGCCGTCGTGGTCGAACCGGTCGGCCGGGGCGGCATCCTCGACGTCGGCACCGAGACCCACTCCGAGCACTGGGCCGTCGGCGGCATCCCCGGCGGCGGCTCCCGCCACCCGCGCTCGGAGGAGCACACCTACTTCCACGGCGACGGCCGCGAACTGCGCGAGGTCTTCGAGAAGAGCGGCACCGCCGTCCTCGACCGCGTACGCCACCGCACCGGCCTGACCTGGGACGACTACCGCCACGTCCTCGTCCACCAGGTGACCCTGCCCTACCTGGAACGCTTCGTCGAACTCAGCGGCGTCCCCCGGGACAAGCTCGTCCTCACCGTCCCCGAACTCGGCAACGTCGCCAGCGCCACCCTCGGCGTCCAGCTCGACCGGATCCACGGCGGACTCGCCCCCGGCGACCGCGTCCTGTTCGTCGGCCTCGGCGGCGGCATCAGCGTCATGACGATGGTCTGGGAGAAGTCGGAGGCGGCCGCGTGACCACCGAACTGTGGGTCGTCGTCCCCGCCCACCAGGAAGAGGCCCGCCTCGGCGACACCCTGCGCGCCCTCGCCGCCCAGCACGACCGCGACTTCACACTCGTCGTCGTCGACAACGCCTCCACCGACGCCACCGGCCGGATCGCCCGGGACTTCGCCGCCCGCGCCCCCTTCCCCGTCCACGTCCTGGAGGAGCCCGAGAAGGGCGTGGGCTGCGCCGTCGACACCGCCTTCCGCCACGCCATCGACCACGGCGCCGCCTACCTCGCCCGCACCGACGCCGACTGCCTGCCCCGGCCCGGCTGGACCGCCGCCGCCCGCGCCGCCCTCACCCGGCGGCCGGGCCCACGGCTGGTGTGCGGCCGCGTCGACGCCCGCCGCGACGAGCACGGCCCGCTCGGCCGCGCCGCCTTCCGCACCGCCGTCGCGCTCGCCGCCGCCTTCGGCCGGCTGCGCCCCGCCCACGCCCGCCGCCACGGCTACCTCGCCCCGTACCGGATGCACGCCGGCAACAACATGGCCATCACCGCCGGGCTGTACCTGACCGTCGGCGGCATGCCCCGCCGCCCCTCGCCCACCGACCGGGCCTTCCTCAACCGCGTCCGCCGCCACACCACGGCCATCACCCACGCCAAGGACATGGTCGTCGAGAACTCCACCCGGCGCCTGCGCGCCTACGGCCTCGCCGGCACCGCCCGCTGGTACCTGGACAAGGGCTGCGGCCCGCTCGGGGAGGACCCGCGCTGATGCTCGACCGCCTCGACCACGCCCTGCGCCGCCGGCCCCACCACCCCGCCGTCCTCGCCACCACCCGCACCGGAGCGGTCCGCGTCCGCGCCACCCGGGGCGACCTCGCCGAGCTCGCCGACGCCTACGCCGCCGCCCTGCGCGCCCGTGGCCTCACCGCCGGCGACACCATCGGCGTCGCCGTACGCCCCGCTGTCTCTTATA
>NZ_JAILXP010000128.1 GCF_020740895.1 Streptomyces sp. UNOB3_S3
GCGTAGAAGTCGACGTAGTCGGCGACCTCGAACGGCAGCCGCAGGGTGACCTCCTCCAGCGGGTGGAAGTACGGCCCGTCCAGCCAGCCGCGGACCTCCGCGCGCACGGCCTGCCAGGTGGGGCGGCCGGCGGCCAGCAGGGGGTTGAGCGTGGGCGCCGCCAGCAGACCGGCGTGGGCGGAGCCGCGGTCGGCGGCGGCAGCGGCGGCGTCCAGGACGTACGCGCCGTAGCGCACGCCGATCCGGGGGCGGTCGGGAGCGTCCGCGGTGGTGAAGACGCCGTACGGGAGGGTGTCCGCGCCGAAGGGGTCGCCTTCGGGCAGCTCGGGGCGGTTCTGGGGCATGGGACGCTGCCTCGCCTTCCGGTGAGCTCAGGGGCCTGGTCGGCCCGGTGACCTGATCCACACAGTACTTACGTTTCCCTGGGCGATACAGGTTCGGCGGACCCCGCCGGCCCGCGGTTCCGGCCGGGGGTCCGGGGGTTGTCCCCCGGGAGAGGCGGCCGGGCTGCGTCCGTTCGGGCAAGAGGTGTCCGACAGGTGTCCGACCGCTGGCTAAAGGGAGGGCAATGTCCGGTAACTCCTTGCTGGAGACGTCGATTCCGAAGTAGCGTCCTAAGTCGGGTCACACACAGTGGGGGGCCGCTGAGGCTGGGTGGCCGAGGGGGGTGCTGGTGGCGAGCAGGATCGCGCCCGTGGCGGCGGACCGGTCCGTACCCGGGCTGATTGTGAAGATCGGCGACTATCCCCTGCACCATGGCGGCGTCGGCGCCATCCGCAGCCTCGGCAGGCTGGGCGTTCCGATGTACGCCGTCACCGAGGACAGATGGACCCCCGCCGCCGTCTCCCGCTATCTGCGCTCCGGCTTCGTCTGGCCGACGACCGGCACGGAGCGGGCGGAGGAGCTGGTGGCGGGCCTGCTGGGGATCGGGCGGCGGATCGGGCGCCCGGCCGTGCTGATCCCCACCGACGAGGAGGCGGCGGTCCTGATCGCCGAGCACGCCGAGGCGCTCGCGGGCCGTTTCCTCTTCCCGCCCGTGGAGCCCGCGCTGCCGCGCCGGCTGGCCAGCAAGCAGGGGCTGCACGAGCTGTGCGTGGAGCACGGGGTGCCCGCCCCGGTGACGCTGTTCCCCGCGTCGTTCGAGGAGATCGAGAAGTACGCCTCGGTCGCCACGTTCCCGGTCGTCGCCAAGAACCGCGAGGCGTTCGAGAGGCGGCTGCGCCCCGCGGTGCACGGCACCACCCGCATCGGCGGGCCCCGGGAGCTGCTGGACCTGGCGCGCGGCTGGGGGCCCTCCCCGGGGGTGATCCTCCAGGAGTACCTGCCGCGCGAGCACGCCGAGGACTGGATCGTCCACGCCTACTTCGACGCCGAGTCCACCCCGCTGGCGATGTTCACGGGCGTGAAGGTGCGCTCCTGGCCGCCGCACGCGGGCATGACCGCCAACGCCTATGTCGTCGACAACCCGGAACTCGCGGCGATGGCCGCGCAGTTCATCAAGCAGATCGGCTTCTGCGGGATCATCGACCTGGACTGGCGCTTCGACCGGCGTGACGGCCGGTACAAGCTGCTGGATTTCAACCCCCGCATGGGCGCCCAGTTCCGCCTCTTCGAGAACGAGGCCGGCATCGACGTCGTCCGGGCCCAGCACCTGGACCTCACCGGCCGTGCCGTCCCGGAGGCCGAGCAGCTCACCGGCCGCCGTTTCATCGTCGAGAACATCGACCTGCCCGCCTTCGCCGCCTACCGGCGCAGCGGTTACACCACCCCGCACGCCCCTGTCCGGGCCAGCGGCACCGAGCTGGCGTGGGCCGCCCGTGACGACATGAAGCCCTTCTTCACCATGCTCGCCCGGTTCGTACGGCCGGGCGCCCGTCATCTGTGGCAGCTGTGGCGCTCCCGGCGCCGCGCCGCCTCGGCCGCCTCGGCCGCAGAGCACCACCGCTAACGCCCGAGAGCACCACTGATAACGCCGCTGTTCGCCACACCGAACACCCCGCGTGCCCTGGGAGGGGATCCGTGACACTTCCCGTAGCCGTCATCGGGGCCGGTCCGTACGGCCTCTCGACCGCAGCCCACCTCAAAGCGCGTGCCGTGCCGACACGTGTCTTCGGCTCGCCGATGGTGAGCTGGCGGGAGCACATGCCCGCCGGGATGCTGCTGAAATCCACTCCCGCCGCCTCCGACATCGACGCCCCCCAGCCCGGGCACACCCTTTTCGACTATTGCCAGGACGTGGGCGAGCGGCGCTTCGAGTCCGACTGGGACGCCATTCCGGTGGAGACCTTCGCCGGGTACGGGATGTGGTTCCAGCAGCGGCTGGTGCCCCAGCTGGAGCGGGAGCGGGTGGTGTCGGTCGACCGGCGCGGCCCCGGCGGGGGCTTCGAGCTGAAGCTGGACTCGGGGGAGCAGTTCACGGCGCGGGCCGTGGTCGTCGCCACGGGGCTGAGCGGGCTGGCCCAGCTGCCGCCCGAGCTCGCGGCGGCCGTCCCGGGCGGGCCCTCGGCGAGCGGGCCGGTCTCGCACAGCTCCCAGCACCGGGACCTCTCCGTCTTCGCGGGGAAGGACGTCGTGGTCGTGGGCGCCGGGCAGTCGGCGCTGGAGAGCGCCGTGCTGCTGGCCGAGGCGGGCGCGTCGGTACGGGTGCTGGCGCGGCGCCGGGGCGCGGTCCGCTTCGGCGCGGCCCCCGACGGGCAGTCGCTGCTCAAGCCCGACACACCGTTCGGGCGGGCCTGGTCGCTGTATGCCTTCTCGTACTACGCGGACGGCTTCCGCCGGCTGCCCGCGCCGACCCGGCAGTATCTGGTGCGCCGGGTGCTGGGGCCGCTGGGCGCGTGGTGGCTGCGCGAGCGCTTCGTGGGCCGGGTGCGGGTCACGGAGGGGAAGCGGATCGTCCGCGCCCGGGTGGAATCAGGCCGTCCGGTTCTTACGCTGACAGCGTCGGGCGACGGCCCCGACCGGGACGGCGCCGAGAGCGAGCTCCGCGCCGACCACGTCATCGCCGCCACCGGCTACCGGATGGACGTGGCGGCCATGGACTTCCTCGGCACCGGGCTGCGCACCCGCCTCGCCGTGAGCGCCGGAGGCCCCCGGCTGACGGCCGGATATCGCTCCTCCGTACCCGGTCTGCACTTCACGGGACTGCCCGCCGCGGCCAGCTACGGGCCCGTCATGCGCTTCGTCTGCGGCACCGAGTACGCCTCCCCGCGGCTGGCCAGGGCGGTGGCGGGGCTGGAGTGAGGGACTGCGATCTAAGGGGCTGTGCCTTTTAGGGGAGTATGGCCGGAAAGGGGGCAGTGGCCCCGGCGCCGCCGCACGGCGGAGCCGGGGCCACTGTCCTGCCATGGGGGCTGAGGGTGCCCACGGTGATCGACAGCCGACCGGATACGCTGACTTTTGGTGAAGACAGCGACACATCGACAATCCCCGTGTTCGCAGGCAGACAGGAGTACCCCTCGTGACCGTCGTCGGGCCTTTCTTTGGGCTGAGCGTGCGGGACCAGGCTCTTGAAGCCGATGTCCAGGCCGGGTTGGCCGCTGTCGAGGAGGGCCTCATCGAGGCCACCAAGAGCGGCGTCCCCTTCATCACCGAGGCCGCCCAGCACCTGGTCAAGGCCGGAGGCAAGCGGTTCCGCCCCCTGCTGGTGACGCTCGCCGCGCAGTTCGGCGACCCCTACGCCCCCGGTGTGGTGCCCTCGGCCGTCGTCGTCGAGCTCACCCACCTGGCCACCCTCTACCACGACGACGTCATGGACGAGGCCGACGTCCGCCGTGGCGTGCCCAGCGCCAATGTCAACTGGGGCAACTCCGTCGCCGTTCTCACCGGCGACTTCCTCTTCTCCCGCGCCTCGCGGATCCTCGCCGACCTCGGCCCCGAGGCCGTGCGGATCCAGGCCGAGGCCTTCGAGCGCCTCGTCACCGGCCAGATCCTGGAGACCGCCGGCCCGCAGAACGGCCGCGACCCCATCGAGCACTACCTCGACGTCCTCGCCGGCAAGACCGGCTCGCTGGTGGCCGTCGCCGGCCGCTACGGCGCCATGATGTCCGGCGCCGACGAGCGCGTCGTCGAGATCCTCACCCATTACGGCGAGCGCCTGGGCATCGCCTTCCAGCTCGCCGACGACGTGCTGGACATCGCCAGCGACTCCCACGAGTCCGGCAAGACCCCGGGCACCGACCTCCGCGAGGGCATCCCCACCCTGCCCGTGCTCCATCTGCGGGCCCGGGCCGCCGCCACCGGCGACCCCGAGGACCTGGAGCTGTGCCGGATGCTCGAGGGCGACCTCGCCGACGACGCCCTCCACGCCGAGGTGCTCCGCCGGCTGCGCGCCCACCCGGCGCTGGAGCAGGCCCGCCGGGACACGGTCCGCTACGCCGAGGAGGCCCGCGCGACCCTGGCCCCGCTGCCCGATTGCTCCGCCAAGGCGGCGCTCGAAGAGCTGTGCGACGCGGTGGTCCACCGCGCGGGCTAGCGACCGCCCCTGAGGACCCCTGAGGACTCCTGGGGAACTCAGCCTCGTGGTTATCGCGTCATACCCAAGGCGTACGGGCAGTTGATCCCGTCGGCTGACGACGGGAAGCCGCCGCCCTGATGGAATCGAAGGGTAAGGCCGCTGCCGACGACGGAGGGTAGAGCACATGGCAGGGAACCAGCCCACACCAGAGGCGCAGGACTTCGAGGGCCCGGCCCGGCGCCGCCGCAAGGCCGTCCGCTACGCCGTGCCCGTCGCGGTGGCGGGAGTCGCGGCGGCCACGATCGGCATCGGGTCCGCCCTCGCCAGCACCGGTGACCCGGACCTTCCGAAGATCAGCGCGCAGGACCTCATAGCCAAGATGGCCCGGTCGGACACCCAGCGGATGTCCGGATCGATCAAGATCAATACCGATCTGGGCCTCCCCTCGCTGCCGTCGGGCCTCTCCTTCGGCGACGGGGGCAAGAAGGGCGAGGGGAAGAAGGACGGCTCCGCGCCGTCCCCGCAGTCCAAGCTCACCGAGCTCGCCACCGGTTCGCACACGCTGCGGCTGGCCGTCGACGGACCCGACAAGCAGCGGGTGTCGATCGTCGAGCGCGCCGCCGAGTACAGCGTCGTCCGCAACGGCGCCGACGTCTGGGCGTACGACAGCTCCAGCAACACCGTGCACCACTCCAAGGCGCCGCAGCAGGACGCGAAGGGCGGCAAGGACGCCAAGGGCGACGTGCTGCCGAAGGACCTGGGCGGCGCCTCGCCGCAGGAGCTGGCCAAGAAGGTCCTCGCCGCCGCCGACGAGACCACTGCCGTCACCGTGGACGGCACGGCCAAGGTGGCCGGCCGGGACGCCTACCAGCTGCTGATCAAGCCCAAGGCGGACGACACGACGGTCGGCTCGATCCGGATCGCGGTCGACGCGAAGACCGGCGTGCCGCTGAAGTTCACCCTCGCGCCCAAGGGCGGCGGCAAGGCGGTCGTCGACGCGGGCTTCACCAAGGTCGACTTCGGCAAGCCGGGCGCCGGCACGTTCGACTTCACCCCGCCCAAGGGCGCAAAGGTGACCGAGGACGGGCACGACGCCAAGGGCAAGGCCCCGGCCGGCCGCGACCACGAGGGCGGCCTCCCCGGGATGCTGGGGATGCCCGGCGTCGACGGGGGCGACGCCGCCAAGTCGAAGGTCATCGGCAAGGGCTGGGGCTCCATCGCCGAGTTCGACGCCGGCAAGGACGCCTCGGCCGCGCTGAACGGCAAGGGTGCCGGCGGCGGGAAGAAGAGCGCCGGCGGCAAGGGCGGCGCGGACGCCCAGGCCCTGCTGGACGGCTTCGGCACCAAGGTCTCGGGCGACTTCGGCTCCGGCCGGGTCTACAGCACCCGGATCGTCAACGCCCTGATGACGGACGACGGCAAGGTCTACATCGGCGCGGTCACCAAGGACGCGCTGGTCAAGGCGGCGAACGCGAAGTAGGCGGGCTGCCGCCCCGCCATGGCCCGGAGCGCGCGCGTACGCGGCGCCTCCGGGCCTCCGAGTGGCCCTGGGCCGCAGGGCGAGAGGAGACACCGTGGAGGGCGCCGTGATCGAGACGGTCGCGCTGACGAAGCGCTTCGGCGGTCAGCTCGCCGTCGACCGGCTCGACCTCGTCGTGCCGCGCGGCAGCGTCTTCGGCTTCCTCGGTCCCAACGGTTCCGGGAAGACCACCACCATCCGGATGCTCATGGGCCTCATCGAGCCCACGTCCGGTGCCGCCCGGGTGCTCGGCCAGGAGATGCCGCGCGCCGGGCGGCGCGTCCTGCCCGGGGTGGGGGCCCTGATCGAGGGCCCCGCGCTCTACGGCTTCCTCTCCGGCCGCGACAACCTCGTACGGTTCGACGCCGCCGACCCCACCACCGACCCCCGCACCCGCGCCGCCCGCGTCGGCGCCGCGCTGGAACGGGTGGGGCTGACGAGCGCGGCGGGCAAGAAGGCCCGCGCCTACTCCCTCGGTATGAAGCAGCGGCTCGGCCTGGCCGCCGCCCTGCTCCGGCCGCGCGAGCTCCTCGTCCTCGACGAGCCCACCAACGGCCTCGACCCGCAGGGCATGCGCGAGATCCGCGCCCTGGTGCGCGGGCTGGCGGCGGAGGGCACCACGGTCTTCCTCTCCTCCCACCTCCTCGACGAGATCGAGCAGGTCTGCACCCACGCCGCCGTCATGGCCCAGGGCCGGCTCCTCACCCAGGGCACGGTCCGGGAGCTCGCCGCCTCGGCCCGCGGCCGGCTGGCCGTCACCACTCCCGACACGGCGGAGGCCGTGCGGGTCCTCAAGGAGCACGGCGTGAACGACCTCACGGTCATCGACGACCGCGTCACCGGCGAACTCCCGCCCGGCGGCCCGGACACGGACCTCGCCGGTCTCAACGCCGCGCTCGTCCGGGCGGACGTGCGCGTACGGTCCTTCGGCACCGAGCGGGCCTCGCTGGAGGACGCGTTCGTCGCCCTGACGGGGGAGGGTTTCGATGTCGCGGGCTGAGGCGCTGCCGTTCCGGATGCCGTCGCTGTCGCTGTTCGGCAGCGAGGTGACGACGACCTTCCGGCGCTGGCGCACCCTCGCCCTGCTGGGCGTGCTGGCGGCCGTGCCGGTCCTCGTCGGCGTCGCGGTGCGGATCGAGACGGGCCGCGGCGGGTCGGCGGGCCGTGACGGGGGTGGGGGCGGCCCGGCCTTCATCGGGCAGGTCGCCGGGAACGGCCTCTTCCTCGTCTTCGCCTCGCTCGCCGCGACCCTGCCGTTCTTCCTGCCGATGGCGATCGGGGTGATCGCGGGCGACTCCGTGGCGGGCGAGGCCTCCGCGGGCACGCTGCGCTATCTGCTGGTCGCCCCGGCCGGGCGGACCCGGCTGCTGCTCGCCAAGTTCACGACGACGGTCCTCTTCGCCTTCGCCGCCACGTTCGTCGTCGCCGTCTCGGCGCTGGCGGTGGGCGCGCTGCTCTTCCCGGTCGGCGATGTGACGCTGATCAGCGGGACGACGGTGTCGTTCGGCGAGGGGCTGCTGCGCGGGCTGGCGATCGCCGGGACGGTCGCCCTGTCGCTGACCGGGCTCGCGGCGCTGGGCCTGTTCGTCTCGACGCTCACCAACAGCGGGATCGCGGCGATGGCCACGACGGTGGGGCTGCTGATCACGGTGCAGATCCTGGACCAGTTCCCGCAGCTCAGCGCGGTTCAGCCGTATCTGTTTCCGCACTACTGGCTGAGTTTCGCGGATCTGCTGCGGGACCCGGTGTACTGGGATCAGATCCTGCGCAACCTGGGGCTGCAGGGGTTGTACGTGGCCGTCTTCGGCTCGGCGGCGTGGGCGCGCTTCACGTCGCGGGACGTGACGGTGTGAGCCTCCGCCCCGGACCGGGTCCGGGGCGGAGTCCCGGTCAGAACGTGAGCTTCCAGCCCGCCACGTAGCCCTCGTCCTGCGCGGCGACGTCCTGCACGCGGAGCTTCCACGTGCCGTTCGCGGTCTCCGCCGAGGCGTTGACCGTGAAGGTGGTGCTGATGTCGGCCGCCGAGTCGTTCGGGTCGGAGGCCTTCAGCCGGTAGGCGCGCCCGCTCGGGCCGACGAGGTCGACGACCAGGTCGCCCCGGTAGGTGTGCTTGATGTCGACGCCGGCCTTGAGCGCGGCGGGCGCGTTGCCGGTGACGCCGGAGACGGTGATCGGGGACTCCACGGCCGGGCCCGCGTCGGGGATGGCGACCTGGGCCTTGCTCTCGAAGACGGTGCCGCCGGGCGGGGTGGTGGAGCCGCCGCTCAGGGTCCAGATCGCGTGGGCGATCGCGTCGCTGTTGTTGTCGAGCGCCGTGTCGTTGATGTTCGAGATCGAGTCGCACGAGGCGTGGTAGCAGCGGTCGAACGCCAGGCCGGACGTGCCGCCCCACTTCTGGGCCTGCTCGGCGGTCTTGATGTAGTCCGCGCCGCTGAAGAGACCGCCGACGGCTATGCCCGCGTTCTTGAAGGGCGCGTGGTCGGAGCGGCCGTCGCCCTCGGTCTCTATCTCGGTGGGGATGTTGCGGGTGGCGAAGAAGTCCTTGAAGACGCCTTCGAGCCGCGCGTCGTCGTCGTAGACGAAGTAGCCCGGGTTGGGCGAGCCGATCATGTCGAAGTTCAGATAGCCGTCGATCTTCGCGCGCTCGGCGGCGGGCAGGTTGTTGACGTAGTACTTCGACCCGACCATGCCCAGTTCCTCGGCGCCCCACCAGGCGAAGCGGAGGTGCTTGTCGGGCTTGTAGTTCTGCTTGGCGACGGTGAGGGCGACCTCGAGGATGCCCGCCGAGCCGGAGCCGTTGTCGTTGATGCCGGGGCCGCGGCCGACGGAGTCGAGGTGGGATCCGGCGAAGACCACGTGGTTGGCGTCCCCGCCGGGCCAGTCGGCGATGAGGTTGTAGCCGGTGGCGCCCGAGGAGGTGAACTGCTGGACGGTGGTGGTGAAACCGGCCGCGTCCAGCTTGCCCTTCACATAGTCGAGGGACGCCTTGTAACCGCTGCGGCCGTGGGCGCGGTTGCCGCCGTTGGCGGTGGCGATCGACTGGAGCTGGTTGAGGTGGGCCTTGACGTTGGCCACGGATATGTCGGGTGCCGCCACGGACTTGGCGGCGGTGCTCCGCCCGGCGGTCGCGGTGGTGGGAGCCGCGGTCGCCGGGACGGAGGAGACGCCCAGAAGGGCCGCGGTGACGGCCGCGCCCGAGGCGAGCAGGGCGGTGGCGGTACGTGCTCTTCGGGGCGGGGGCAGGGCTGGTCCGTTGAGTGCAAGCATGGGGGGCTCCCAACTCTGTTTGACGTGGCCATGATGTTGAGGGCCCCCCGAAAGCGCGTCAAGAGCGGCTTTCGGACACCGATCACCGGTTTCCGGATATCGGTCGGATGCTCAACCGCGTTGAGCTGTGGTTTCTGTGGCCTGGGAGGTCTCGGGGGCAATTGTGTTTTCTGTGTTACCACTTGAGGCCCGCTCCTTGGCCTCCCTCAGCTCCAGCTGAGCGTGACGCGCCGTGCGCAGTCCGTCCCAGGTGAGCACGGCCAGCGCGAGCCACACGAGCGCGAAGCCGGCCCAGCGCTCCGCCGGCATCGCCTCGTGGAAGACGAACAGCCCGAGGGCGAACTGGAAGACGGGGGCGAAGTACTGCATCATCCCGAGCACCGACAGCGGCAGCCGCACCGCGGCCGCGCCGAAGGAGACCAGCGGAATCGCGGTGATCACACCGGTGCACAGCAGGAGCAGGGTGTGCCCGCCGCCCTCGGAGGTGAAGGTCGACTGCCCACGGGCGCCGAGCACGATCAGCACCACGAGCGCCGGCAGGAACTGCACGGCGGTCTCGACGGCCATCGACTCCAGGCCGCCCAGCCCCACCTTCTTCTTCACCAGGCTGTAGGTGCTGAAGGTCGCCGCGATGGCGAGCGCGATCCACGGCGGCTTGCCGTAGCCCACGGCCAGCACGATGACGGCGGCGACGCCCACGCCGACCGCCGCCCACTGCGCCGGGCGCAGCCGCTCGCGCAGCGCGAAGACGCCCAGGCCGATGGTGGCGAGGGGGTTGATGAAGTAGCCCAGGGAGGTCTCCACGACGTGGCCGGAGTTCACGGCCCAGATGTAGACCCACCAGTTCGCGGAGATGACGACGGCGCCCACGGCCGCCATCGCCAGTCGTTTCGGCTGCCGCAGCAGCGGGCGTATCCAGCTCCAGCGCTTGGTCAGGGCCAGCACGGCCGCGACCGTGACCAGGGACCACACCATGCGGTGCGCGAGGATCTCGATCGCCCCGGCGGGCTCCAGGAGTGGCCAGAAGAGGGGGAACAGCCCCCAGATGCCATAGGCGGCCACCCCGTAGAGCAGTCCTGCCCGGGTTTCGGTACGTGCTGGCTCGGGTGACACGGGTCCCTCCCTGGGGTGCGGCGACGGCGACCTAGCGACGGTAGTCCCAGGCGAGAGGGGATGTCATGCCCGTATCGCATTACGGTCGTGGTGCGTGTCCCGCGCGGACACGTTCCATCGCGCTGGTGACATCGAAGGGCAGGATCGTCACCGCGACGTTCGGCAGCTGCTCCAGCACCCGGGCCATCTCCTCCGCCGTGCCGCGGTGCAGCAGCCGGCCCAGGGAGGAGTAGGTGCGGCGGGGGATCAGCAGGGTGAGGGCGGTCGTGCCGTCGGCCGTCGTCCGGGCGGCGTGCGCGGCCACGGCGTGCCGCAGCCGGCGGTCGGGGCAGTCCACGAGCTCCAGCGGGACGGTCGTGCCGGACGACTCGTCCCAGCGGGCCACCAGCCGCCGCGCCCGGGGCTCGTCGATGACGAAGTGGAGGGCGCGCACCTCGTCGGGGCGCAGCTCGTGCGCGTACCGCAGGGCCTTGATCGTGGCCAGGTCGAGGTTCTCGACGAGGACGTGCACCACGTGCCGCCGCCAGTGGGGGCGGTCCGAGGTGTACGCGGGGACGTTCTCCAGGGCCGCGGCCTCCTCCCGGTACTGGCGGTTGATGCGGATCAGCGCCCACACCCCGAGCGGGAAGACCACCACGACCAGCCAGGCGCCCTCCGTGAACTTGGTGATCGCGAAGATCACGACCACCAGCGCGGAGACCACCGCCGCGGCGAGGTTCACCGCCGTCCTCCAGAGCGACTCCCGGCGCCGCCAGTAGTGGGCCGTCATCCCGGCCGCCGCCATCGTGAAGCCGGTGAAGACGCCGATGGCGTACAGCGCGACGAGCTTGTCGACGCTGGCGCGCGTCACCAGCAGCAGCGCCAGCGAGACGACGGTGAGGCTGATGATCCCGTTGGAGAAGGCGAGCCGGTGGCCGCGCCGCATCAGCTGCCGGGGCAGGAAGCGGTCCTCGGCGACGAAGCTGGCGAGGAAGGGGAAGCCGGTGAAGGGCGTGTTGGCGCCCGTGTAGAGGATGAGCGCGGTCGCGAGCTGGACGTAGACGAGCCCGGCGGTGCCCGCCCAGCCGTCGCCGAAGATCAGATGGGCCTCCTGGGCGATGACGGTGGGGTTGCCGTCGGCGTAGGGGACGGCGTGGGTGAAGTGGGCGAGCGCGGAGACGCCGAAGACCATGACGCCCAGGACGCAGCTCATCGCCGTGAGCGTCCGCCGGGCGTTGACGCCCTGGGGGCGGCGGAAGGCGGAGACCCCGTTGGAGATGGCCTCCAGGCCGGTCAGGGAGGAGCCGCCGTTGGCGAAGGCGCGCAGCACCATGAAGAGCGACGCCCCGTACAGCCAGCCGTGCCCGGGCTCGCCCAGCGGGACCGCGCCCTGGGCGTGGACGTCCGCGTGCGGCAGCCCGCCGTCCAGCGCCCTCAGCAGCCCCACGACCAGCATCGCCGCCACGGCGATCATGAAGAGATACGCGGGCGCGGCGAACGCCCGTCCCGCCTCCCGCAGCCCGCGCAGATTCCCGTACATCAGCAGCACCACCACTCCCGCCGTGATGGGGAGCTTGAGGTGGTCGAGGCCGGTGTAGCCGTTGCCGGCGAGGTGGGCGAGGGAGATGAGGGCGTCGGTGCCGGCGGAGGTCTGCACGGCGACCGTGACGATGTAGTCGACGAGCAGCGCCACGGCGGCGATCTGCGCGACGCGCGGCCCGAAGTTCTCGCGCGCGACGACGTACGAGCCGCCCGCGCGGGTGTAGACGGACACCACGTCCCGGTAGGACAGCGTCAGGAGCAGCAGCACCAGGAGGATCGCGCCGGTCACCGGCATGAGCAGCGTGAAGGCGGCGAGACCGACGACGGGCACGAGGATGCGGAGCATCTCCTCGGTGCCGTACGCGGTCGACGAGATGCAGTCGGAGGCGAGGACGCCGAGCGCCATCGGATTGGACAGCTTCTCCTGGGAGAGCCGCTCGGTGACCAGGGGCGGGCCGAGGATCGCGCGCTTGAGGCGGTAGGCGGGGCGGTCGCGGACGACGGGTGGTTCGGGCTCGACCATGTTCATATGAGAGCGGCTGCCCAGCCGCCGGGGCGTCAGACGCCCCGCCGGACGGGCCGAAAACAGCCCGTCCGGCGTTTGGCGCGGATCTATCCGACGACCGTCCAGGTGTCCTGGCCCGCCAGCAGGGCGGCCAGGTCGCCCTTCCCCTTCTGCTCGACCGCCGCCTCCAGCTGATCCGCCATCAGCGTGTCGTACACCGGCCGGTCCACGCTGCGGAAGACGCCGATCGGCGTGTGGTGCAGCGTGTCCGGGTCGGCGAGGCGGGAGAGGGCGAAGGCCGTGGTGGGGGACGCCGTGCGCGCGTCGTGGACCAGCACGGACGCCTCGTTCTCCGGCGTCACCGCGACGACCTTCAGATCGCCCGTGGCCGGGTCCCTCACGACACCCTTGGCGCCGTCCACGCCGAAGCGGATGGGCGCGCCGTGCTCCAGGCGGATCACCGCCTCCTCGGCCTGCTGCTTGTCCTTGAGGGCCTCGAACGCGCCGTCGTTGAAGATGTTGCAGTTCTGGTAGATCTCCACGAGCGCCGTCCCCGGGTGGTCGGCCGCCTGCCGCAGGACCTCCGTGAGGTGCTTGCGGTCGGAGTCCACCGTGCGGGCGACGAAGGAGGCCTCCGCGCCGAGCGCCAGCGACACGGGGTTGAAGGGCGCGTCCAGGGAGCCCATGGGCGTGGACTTGGTGATCTTGCCGACCTCGGAGGTCGGGCTGTACTGGCCCTTGGTCAGCCCGTAGATCCGGTTGTTGAACAGCAGGATCTTCAGGTTGACGTTCCGCCGCAGGGCGTGGATGAGGTGGTTGCCGCCGATGGACAGCGCGTCGCCGTCGCCCGTGACGACCCACACCGACAGATCGCGGCGCGAGGTGGCGAGGCCGGTGGCGATGGCCGGGGCGCGGCCGTGGATGGAGTGCATCCCGTAGGTGTTCATGTAGTACGGGAAGCGGGAGGAGCAGCCGATGCCGGAGACGAAGACGATGTTCTCCTTCGCCAGCCCGAGCTCGGGCATGAAGCCCTGGACGGCGGCGAGGATGGCGTAGTCACCGCAGCCGGGGCACCAGCGCACCTCCTGGTCGGACTTGAAGTCCTTCATCGTCTGCCGGGCTTCGGCCTTGGGCACCAGCTTCAGCGCCTCAGTCATCGATGGCCTCCTTGAGCACGGTGGCGAGCTGCTCGGCCTTGAACGGCATTCCGCTCACCTGGGTGTACGAGCGGATGTCGACGAGGTGCTTCGCCCGCAGCAGAGTGGCGAGCTGACCGAGGTTCATCTCCGGTACGACCACCTTCTCGTAACGCCCGAGGACCTCCCCGAGATTCCCGGGGAAGGGGTTGAGATGGCGCAGATGGGCCTGGGCGACGGCGCCGCCGCCCGCCCGCACGCGCCGTACGGCCGCCGTGATCGGCCCGTACGTCGAGCCCCAGCCGAGGACGAGGACGCGCGCGTCGCCGGTGGGGTCGTCGACTTCCATGTCGGGCACGGTGATCCCGTCGGTCTTGGCCTGGCGGGCGCGGACCATGAAGTCGTGGTTGGCCGGGTCGTAGGAGATGTTGCCCGTGCCGTCCTGCTTCTCGATGCCGCCGATGCGGTGCTCCAGGCCGGGGGTGCCGGGCACGGCCCAGGGGCGGGCCAGGGTGTGGGGGTCGCGCTTGTACGGCCAGAAGACCTCGGTGCCGTCGGCGAGCGTGTGGTTGGGCCCGGAGGCGAACTGGACCCGCAGATCGGGCAGCTCGTCCGGCTCGGGGACCCGCCAGGGCTCGGAGCCGTTGGCCAGATAGCCGTCGCTCAGCAGGAAGACCGGGGTCCGGTAGGTGAGCGCGATCCGGGCCGCGTCCAGGGCGGCGGCGAAGCAGTCGCCGGGCGTCCGGGGGGCCACGATCGGCACGGGCGCCTCGCCGTTGCGCCCGTACATCGCCTGGAGCAGATCCGCCTGCTCGGTCTTGGTGGGCAGACCCGTGGAGGGGCCGCCGCGCTGGATGTCGACGATCAGCAGCGGCAGTTCGAGCGAGACGGCCAGGCCGATGGTCTCGGACTTCAGGGCCACGCCCGGGCCGGAGGTGGTGGTCACGGCGAGCGCGCCGCCGAAGGCCGCGCCCAGCGCCGCGCCGATGCCGGCGATCTCGTCCTCGGCCTGGAAGGTGCGCACGCCGAAGTTCTTGTGCTTCGACAGCTCGTGGAGGATGTCCGAGGCCGGGGTGATCGGGTACGAGCCCAGGTAGAGGGGCAGGTCCGCCTGGCGGGCGGCGGCGATCAGGCCGTAGGACAGGGCGAGGTTGCCGGAGATGTTGCGGTAGGTGCCGGGCGGGAAGGCGGCGGTGGCGGGGGCGACCTCGTAGGAGACCGCGAAGTCCTCCGTCGTCTCGCCGAAGTTCCAGCCGGCCCGGAAGGCGGTGACGTTGGCCTCCGCGATCTCCGGCTTCTTGGCGAACTTCTTCCGCAGGAACGCCTCGGTGCTCTCGGTCGGCCGGTGGTACATCCACGACAGCAGGCCGAGCGCGAACATGTTCTTGCTGCGCTCCGCCTCCTTGCGGGAGAGGCCGTACTCCTTGAGCGCCTCGATGGTCAGCGTCGTCAGCGGCACCGGGTGGACGTTGTACGCGTCCAGGGAGCCGTCCTCCAGCGGGTTGCTGTCGTAACCCACCTTGGCCATGGGGCGCTTGGTGAACTCGTCCGTGTTGACGATGATCTCCGCGCCGTGGGGCACGTCCGCGATATTGGCCTTGAGCGCGGCCGGGTTCATCGCGACCAGGACGTTCGGCGCGTCGCCGGGGGTGAGGATGTCGTGGTCGGCGAAGTGCAGCTGGAACGAGGACACGCCCGGGAGGGTGCCGGCGGGGGCCCGGATCTCGGCGGGGAAGTTCGGCAGGGTGGAGAGGTCGTTGCCGAACGACGCCGTCTCGGAGGTGAACCGGTCTCCGGTGAGCTGCATGCCGTCACCCGAGTCACCCGCGAAACGGATGATCACCCGGTCCAGGCGCCGGACTTCCTTGGCGCCGTCCGGGCCGCCGGTGTCCGGGCCGTCGGTCGGGCCGCGTTGTCCGGCGAGGCGTTCACGGGCGTCGGCCTCGCCGCCCGGACCGTCTGATGCGGCCTGTTCGGCCGGGCTGCTGACCTGGCTGGTCACTGCTTCGGACCTCCCTCGTGGCGGCGCCGGCCGGACGATGGCGCCGACCGGCGATCCCACGGCCATCGTACGTGGGCAAGGGCAGCCTTCCCCGGGGGGATCAACGAATCAACAGCGGACGGTAATGCTCCAGGAGGTGCCCTTCCTTTTCGGACACGCCGTTCCCGGGCTCCCGGGTTCCCGGACGGCCGCCCGGGAACCCGGGAGCCCGGGAAGGGGTCAGGACCGCAGATACGTGAGCACCGCCAGCACCCGGCGGTGGTCGCCCTCGCTCGGGGAGAGCCCCAGCTTCAGGAAGATGTTGCTGACGTGCTTCTCCACCGCGCCGTCGCTGACCACGAGCTGCTTGGCGATGGCCGAGTTCGTCCGGCCCTCGGCCATCAGCCCGAGGACCTCCCGCTCGCGCGGGGTGAGCCCGGCCAGCACGTCCTGCTTGCGGCTGCGGCCCAGCAACTGGGCGACGACCTCGGGGTCCAGCGCGGTCCCGCCGCGCGCGACCCGGACCACCGCGTCCACGAACTCGCGCACCTCGGCGACCCGGTCCTTCAGCAGATAGCCGACGCCCCGGGTGCTGCCCGCCAGCAGCTCCGTCGCGTACTGCTCCTCGACGTACTGCGAGAAGACCAGCACCCCCAGCTCCGGGTGGTCGCGGCGCAGCCGCACCGCCGCGCGGACGCCCTCGTCGGTGTGGGTCGGGGGCATCCGGACGTCCGCGACGACCACATCGGGGAGGGCGCCGGCGGCGGAGAGCTCGGCGATCGTCTTGAGCAGCCCCTCCGCGTCGCCCACGCCGGCCACGACCTCGTGCCCCAGATCGGTGAGCAGCCGGGTCAGGCCCTCCCTGAGCAGCACCGAGTCCTCGGCGATGACCACCCGCACGCTGTCGTCCACGATCACGTTTTCTCCTGCCCCCTGGCATCTGCCGACGTGGTTCGTACAGCGTCAGCATCGCAGCATCCGGGGCCGGAGCGGGCGGCGCGAGGCCGGGGCGGCCGGCGCGGGACGCGCGCCGGCCGCCGGGAGCGCTACCCCCGGGCGCGCCAGGGGAGCCCGGCGGTGACGGTCGTGGGGCCGCCGGCCGGGGAGTCGATCGCCAGGAGCCCGTCCACCGAGTCCAGCCGCTCGGCGAGCCCGGCCAGTCCGCTGCCGCTCGTGGTCCCGGCGCCGCCGCGCCCGTCGTCCCACACCCGCAGCATCAGCCGGTCGCCCGAGCGCCAGACGTCCACCTGGGCGGAGCGCGCCCGGCTGTGCTTGCTGATGTTCTGCAGGAGCTCGGAGACGGTGAAGTAGGCGATGCCCTCGATGGCGGGCGCCGGGCGGGAGTCCAGGTCCACCTCGGTCGTCACCGGGACGGTGCAGCGCCCGGCCAGCGAGGCGAGGGCGGGGCCGAGGCCGCGGTCGGTGAGGATCGCGGGGTGGATGCCGCGGGCGAGGTCGCGGAGCTCCTGGAGGGCGATCTTCACCTCGCCGTGGGCCTCGTCGACCATGCGGGCGGCCTTCTCCGGGTCCCGTTCCACCAGCTCCTTCGCCAGGCCCAGCTCCATGGCGAGGGAGACGAGACGGGCCTGGGCGCCGTCGTGGAGGTCGCGCTCGATACGGCGGAGGTCGGCGGCGGCGGTGTCCACGACCACGCCCCGGTCCTCCTCCAGCTCCCAGACGCGCTCCGCCAGCCGCGACGGCCCCAGCAGCCCGCGCACCAGCAGCCGGTCGACGTGGGCCAGGCCCCGGATCACCCACGGGGTGAACAGCACGAGGACGAGACCGATGGCGCAGGTGAGGCCGATCTCGAAGGAGCTGTCGAGGTGGAAGGAGTGGCCGTTCGAGTCGCCGTAGAGCTGGATCCCCGGCTGGTGCGCGTAGGCGGGCAGCGTCCACTGCCAGGCCGGGTAGAGGAAGAGGGACCAGCCGACCGACCACAGCACCAGCGACAGGACGAACGTGAACAGCGCCCACGGGAAGTGCACCACCGCGTAGAGCAGGTGACGCCAGGACGTGCCGCTCTTGAACAGCGCGCCCACCCAGGCCATCGGGCCGGCGGGCCGCCCGTCGCGGCGCCGCCGGGGGCGGACCGGCTCGGGCTCGGCGATCTCCAGCCGCAGCAGCCCCCGGGCCCGCGCCCGCTCCAGGACGCCCAGCCCGCGCGCGGCGGCGAGGGTGGCGGCCAGCAGGGGCACCCCGACGAACGTGACCAGGGTGCCGACGCCCGCGGCGGTCAGGGCGATGGCGAACGAGAAGGCGACGGCCGCGATCGGCAGGCTCGTCAGCAGATAGAGGAACTCCCGCCAGGTGCGTCCCTCCAGCGGGGCGCGCAGCACGGCGGGCACCCGGTGGCGGGTCCCGGCTGCGTGGTCGATGGCCATGTCGTCCTGTCCTCGTGGGGCGGTTGCGTCCGCCTGGGCGGCTGTGTCCCTTCAAGGCTCTCCGGACGGGGAGCCGGGGACCATGAGGCGGGTGGGTGTCCTCCGGGTGGGGAAACCCCCACCTTTCGGT
>NZ_JAILXP010000129.1 GCF_020740895.1 Streptomyces sp. UNOB3_S3
CACCGCCCCCGCCCCCGCCCTCGCCTTCGCCTTCGCCTTCGCACCGCACATTCACCCTTCCGAAATACCCCTGGGGGGTATATCGTTCTTCTCGTCGGAAGGAGATGCCGGGCACCCGCCCAACATCTCCCCCGCAAGGCATCGCACGCACCCCGTGTCCCGTCCCGTCCCGAAGGAAGTGGCCATGACCTCCCAGACGAACTCCGGCGTCACCACCGTCTACAAGGTGACCGGCATGACCTGCGGCCACTGCGAGGGCGCGATCTCGCAGGAGGTGTCCGCCCTGGCCGGCGTGGTCTCCGTCAAGGCCGTGGCCGCCACCGGCCTGGTCACCGTGGCCTCCACCGGCCCGCTGGACGACGAGGCCGTGCGCGCCGCCGTGGACGAGGCGGGCTACGAGCTCGCCGGCCGCGTCTGAGTCACCCGGTACCCCTCCCCGGTATTTCCCCGCCGGGTCGTGCCGCCCCACTGATATGGCAGCCGCACGGCCCGGCCCTCCTCCAGGAGACCCACAGCCATGACCAGCACCGCTCCCGAGAAGGCCCCGGCACCCGCCCCGACGCCCGCCACGACGGCCACCGCAACGGCCGCCGCGGCGGCCACCACGGCCACCGCCGCGGTCGAGCTCTCCATCGGCGGCATGACCTGCGCCTCGTGCGCCGCGCGCATCGAGAAGAAGCTCAACCGCATGGACGGCGTCACCGCGACGGTCAACTTCGCCACCGAGAAGGCCAAGGTCTCCTACGGTGCGGGGGTGGCGGTCGCCGACCTCATCGCGACCGTCGAGAAGACCGGCTACACCGCCCAGGAGCCGCCCGAGCCGGCCGCCTCGGCCGCCGCGGCCGAGGCGGGCGCTCCCGCGGAGGCCCGCGACGGCGCGGGCGACGACCGCGGCGGGGAGACCGGCGCGCTGCGTCAGCGGCTGCTGGTGTCGCTGCTGCTGTCGGTGCCGGTGGTGCTGATGGCCATGGTGCCGCCGCTCCAGTTCGACAACTGGCAGTGGCTCTCGCTGACGCTCGCCGCGCCCGTCGTGGTGTGGGGCGCGCTCCCCTTCCACAAGGCGGCCTGGACCAACGCCCGGCACGGCGCCGCCACCATGGACACCCTGGTGTCGATCGGCACGCTCGCCGCGCTCGGCTGGTCGCTGTGGGCGCTGTTCTTCGGTCACGCGGGGATGCCGGGCATGCGGCACGGCTTCGACCTCACCGTCTCCCGCTCCGACGGCGCCTCCTCCATCTACCTGGAGGCGGCGGCCGGCGTGACCGCCTTCATCCTGGCCGGCCGCTACCTGGAGGCGAAGTCCAAGCGCAAGGCGGGCGCCGCGCTGCGCGCCCTGCTGGAGCTGGGCGCCAAGGACGTGGCCGTCCTGCGCGACGGGCGTGAAGTCCGGGTGCCCGTGGGGGAGCTGGCGGTCGGCGACCGCTTCGTCGTCCGTCCCGGCGAGAAGATCGCCACCGACGGCACCGTCGTCGAAGGCGGCTCCGCCGTCGACGCCTCCATGCTGACCGGCGAGTCCGTGCCCGTCGACGTCACGGTCGGCGACGCGGTCACCGGCGCCACCGTCAACACCTCCGGCCGCCTCGTCGTCCGGGCGACCCGCATCGGCGCCGACACCCAACTGGCCCGCATGGCCAAGCTGGTGGAGGACGCGCAGAACGGCAAGGCAGCCGTACAGCGCCTGGCCGACCGCATCTCCGGCGTCTTCGTCCCCGTCGTCCTGCTCATCGCCCTGGGCACGCTGCTGACCTGGCTGTTCACCACCGGCGACGCCACCGCCGCGTTCACCGCCGCCGTCGCCGTGCTGATCATCGCCTGCCCGTGCGCCCTGGGCCTGGCCACGCCCACCGCCCTCATGGTCGGCACCGGACGCGGCGCCCAGCTCGGCATCCTCATCAAGGGCCCCGAGGTCCTGGAGTCCACCCGCCGCGTCGACACCGTCGTCCTCGACAAGACCGGCACCGTCACCACCGGCCGCATGGCCCTCCACGACGTCATCACCGCCCCCGGCGTCACCGAGCACGACCTCCTGCGGCTGGCCGGGGCCCTGGAGCACGCCTCCGAGCACCCCATCGCCCGTGCCATAGCCGACGGTGCCGCCGCCCGCACCGGAACGCTGCCGGTCCCCCAGAGCTTCGAGAACATCGCCGGGCTCGGCGTCCAGGGCGTCGTCGACGGGCACGCGGTCCTGGTCGGGCGGGAGAAGCTCCTGGCCATGGGGGCACCCCCTGGACCGGAGCCTGTCGGAGGTCCTTGGGGGAGGGTCATCGAGCTGCCCACCGAGCTCGCCGCCGCCAAGGCGGCCGCCGAGGCCGAGGGCCGCACCGCCGTGGCCGTCGCCTGGGACGGCGAGGCCCGTGGCGTCCTGACCGTCGCCGACGCCGTCAAGGACACCAGCGCCCGGGCGGTCGCCGAACTGCGCCGCCTCGGCCTCACCCCCGTCCTGCTGACCGGTGACAACAAGGCCGTCGCCGAGTCCGTCGCCCGCGAGGTGGGCATCGACGAGGTGTTCGCCGAGGTCCTGCCGCAGGACAAGGTCGATGTCGTCAAGCGCCTTCAGGCCGAGGGCCGTTCGGTCGCCATGGTCGGCGACGGCGTCAACGACGCGGCCGCCCTCGCCACCGCCGACCTCGGCCTGGCCATGGGCACCGGCACCGACGCCGCCATCGAGGCCGGCGACCTCACCCTCGTCCGCGGCGACCTCCTCGTGGCCGCCGACGCCATCCGCCTCTCCCGCCGCACCCTCGGCACCATCAAGGGCAACCTCTTCTGGGCCTTCGGCTACAACATCGCCGCCCTCCCGCTGGCCGCGGCCGGCATGCTCAACCCGATGATCGCCGGCGCCGCGATGGCCTTCTCCTCGGTCTTCGTCGTCACCAACAGCCTCCGGCTCCGCCGCTTCACCTGACGGACCGGCCCGACCAGGGCCGGCGCGAGGCCCCGACCGGTCCACCGGTCGGGGCCTTCGGCGTTCCGCATGGCCGTCTGCCTGTCGAAATGTGGCGGGCGGCACATACCGGTAATTTTGGGCCTCGGGGCATCCACCCAGGAGGACCCGATGTTGCGGCACACCCGATTGCCCGGCGAATCCGCGGAGTACCTCGCCGCCCGGGAGGAGCTCCGGCTCGCCGAGATCGAGCTCATGCGTCACCGCGAGAGGGTCGCGGCCCAGCGACGGGCGCTCCCCCAGGGGACGCCGGTCGACGACTACGTCTTCATCGAGGGCCCCGCCGATCTGGACGCGGGTGACGCGCCCGTCCGGGAGGTCGCCCTGAGCGATCTGTTCAGCGCCCCGGAACGGCCGTTGATCGTCTACCACTTCATGTACGGCAAACGGCAGACCGAGCCGTGCCCGATGTGCACCATGTGGATCGACGGCTACAACGGCGTCGCCCACCACATCGCGCGGAACGCCGACTTCGTCATCGCGGCGGCCGCCGACCCGCCCGTTCTGCGGGAGCACGCGCGCCGGCGCGGCTGGTCCCGGCTGCGGCTGCTGAGCTGCGGGGACAGCGCCTTCAAATACGACCTCGGCAGCGAGGACGAGGACGGTGCGCAGGACTCGACCGTCTCCGTCTTCACCCGGGACGCCGACGGCACCGTCCGCCACGCCTACTCCGCCCACCCCCGGCTGGCGGAGGACATCCAGGAGCGCGGCATCGACCTCCTCAGCCCCGTCTGGCACCTCCTGGACCTGACGCCGGGCGGCCGCGGCGACTGGTATCCGCTGCTGGACTACTGACCAAAGATTGTCGAGCCTTGCGCGAACCTCGCATCTGCCACCAGCCACAGCGCTTGACCATCTGGGAGTCACTCGAACGACTGAATATCAGGCGTCTTAAATTGCCGGAAATAGGGTCATAGCCACCGGACTTCCGCCAAAGAATCGCTTCTCTCATTCCTGACACGTGGTTCACTCGTGCACATGACGGCAGACGAAAGCGACCAAAATAAGTATTCATTCCGCGTTCCCATCCTCAACGAAAACGGCGTGCCGGTACGATCCGGCGAATATTGGATCGACGCAGATCTGGCTTCGAAGTGGCTGGGGAGGAACACGACCAAGAACAGAAAACGGTCCGCACCCCGCGTAAAGCGATACGCTGCGGCAATGTCCGAAGGTCGCTGGAAGCTCACTCACCAGTCGATCGCCTTCGACGAAAACGACAACCTGATCGACGGCCAGCATCGGCTTCACGCTGTCGTACAGTCCAAGACCGTGGTTCCAATGAGGGTTGACGTAGGAGCCGACCCGTCGACTTTCTCCGTAATCGACACGGGATACGGGCGAGTCGCCTCACAGTTCATGCACGTGTCCAATGCCAATATCATCATGGGCGCGGCAAGAATCATCCTTTTCGCTGAATCCTGCCGAGCGAAGGGAGGTGAAGCCTCGCTCATGTATCGCGGGAACTTCGACAACGACGTGATCTTCGAGGCCGTCGACCAATGGCCCGAGCTGAAGGAATACGCCAGCATCGCAACTCGCATTTACAGAGCTTGCGGGAGCTCTTCGACAAACATGCTGGCAGTATTGGCTCAGGCCTCTCGAGGAAAGGCCCCGGAGGCCATCGACTCGTTCGCAGAGAAAATGATCACCGGAGAGGACATGACAAAGGGTGACCCCGTCCTCCTCCTGCGAAACAGGGCCATTGCGCGCATGGACCGATCCCTCACCTACCGCGATAAAACCGTTCTTTATGGAACCACAGTAAAAGCGTGGAACGCTCACGCCAAGGGCGAACGGCTAAAGTTCCTCCGCTTCACGTATGACGGGAAGTCAACCGACGACATGCTCCCTGTGAGCTCCGGGCGCGGGTCAACTGGAATGAAGGAGAAGATCCCCGAGGTTTACTAGTCCATAACAAAAACGTCGTCAGCACGAACACCGCCGTGCCAGGAAGCCCCCTCCGCCCGCGTCGTGACGGGGCGGAGGGGGCTTCCACGGGCGGGGCCGGAGAGACGGGGGTGCCCGGTCGGTGGGCTCTCTCCGGGGTCACCGCCTGGGGTGGTGGCTCAGGGACCGGACCTCAGGGGTTCGTCGTGGCGGGCGGGGTCGGGGCGTGGGTCTGCGGCGGGGTCGCCGGTGGGGTCGAGCGCATGTTGCGGGCGCGTTCGAGGGAACAGATCTGCATGCCGAACGAACGAAGGCGCCACATCTTTCCCGAGTTGCCCTTGATCTCGTCGACGCTCGGGTAGCCCTTCTCGTCGTGGGCGACGTTGTTGAGGGCGTAGACCTTGCCGTCGGGCGCCGTGAAGGTGATGGCGAAACCGCTGTACGGCGTCGTGTTGCAGGCCACCTTCCCCTTGTCGGGCTTCAGCGGCCACGCGGCGCCGAACTGGTCGGCGGTGACCGCCTGCGGGTTGCTCTCGGCGCCCGGCCACTTCAGGACGGCGTCACGCTCCTCGGAGCAGCCCGTGACGAGTACGGCGCCGGTCAGCACCCCGGCCGCCAGGGCCAGTGCGCGGACCCTCGTCCCGCGAGTACGAGTGATCATGAGTTTCCCGCCGCCTTTCGTGCCGCGTGAGTGATGCCGAAGGTGAAGAGGGCGATGGCCGCGATGCTGACGGGAACGGTGAGCGACATGCGGTGCAGGTCGAGGTAGTTCGCCCAGGAGTAGGGGATCACCGGCCACAGCGTCTGCTGCATGGTCGTGCCGCCGACCAGCACGCCGATGAGGATCCCGATGATCCCGACCACGACCGCCACCGCCTGCGACGTGCGGATGGCCAGCCACAGGCTGAACGAGGTGAGCATGCCGCCGACCGCCGCGCCGGTGAGCGCGAGGGGCCAGGCGTGGCCGCCCGGGATGCCCGCCGCCAGATACACGAGGGCGATCACCACGGACATCGCGACCGCGATGCCGACCGTGATGCCCGCGAGCGCGAGCGCCGGCCTCGCCGCGCCGGTGGAGCGGGAGGCGACCGCCCGCCACCCCTGGCCGACGGCGCTCCACGCCACCAGGCCCAGCACCAGCGTCCCGATGGGCAGGATCAGCAGCGTGAACAGCTGGATGCTCACGTTCGGGTCGTGCCAGGACAGCCACAGGGCGATCAGGCCGACCGTCGCCGGGCACATCCACGTCAGCGCCGTGCCGCGCAGCATGCCCGCGACGGCCGGCAGGATCCTGGGGGTGCCCGGGCGGACGGCCAGGGCGGCGGCCACGTCCGACGCCGTACCCGCCGCCCGCGCGGGCGTCGTACGGTGCCTGGCTGTACGAGCCGTACGCGCGCCCCGGGCACCCGGCATGCGCAGGTGCGGCAGCAGCAGGAAAGGCACGGCCAGCAGCGCGCCCAGGATCGTGGGCGGCCACGGAGAGGCCTCGGCGAGCGCGGAATGGGCGTCCAGGGCCACGCCGTTGGCGTGGGTGCCGATCACCGGCAGCGCGCCGCGGTCCAGCCAGGTGAACGGCAGGGCTATCCAGGCCGCGGACTCGGCGTTCACGACGGCCAGCATCGTCCAGGCGAATCCCACGCCGAGCACGATCGCCCACCGCGTCTGCCGGGCCACCCACAAGAGCAGCGCCAGCATGCCGAGTTGCGACAGCCAGGGCACTATGACGGCCTGGAGCGCGTGGCCGAAGGGGACCCGTTGCGCGGAGTTCATCAGCCCGACGAGCAGCAGCGGGGTGGCGCCGCCCAGCACGTTGAGCAGGAGCGAGCGCAGGGCCAGGACGGTGAACCGGCTGACGTGCCGGTAGAGCGGGTTCACGGGCCGGTACCAGGTGGACCCGCCCCGGGAGACGTCGTCGACGCGGGTGGCGGTGGCCACCAGCAGCGCGGTGAGCATGGGGCCGACGAACATCGCCCACAGGTTCTGGTAGCCGAGCAGGTCGTGCCAGGTCTTTCCGGAACCGGCCTGGGCGGACCCGGTGGAGACGTACAGCGCGGTGTTCACGAGCCCGAACGCCAGTCCGCCCAGGGGCAGATACGTCACGGAGCTGCGCCGCCAGATGGCGAACTCCGCCCGGAGCGTCGCGGGCAGACCCGGTACGGGGGCCGGGGACAGTGCGGTGGTCATGCGGTCATCGCCCCAGCCCCGTGCCCGGCGCCGGTCAGGGTGAAGTAGGCGCGTTCCAGGTCGCCGTCGGGCGCGAGGTCGGCGAGCTGGCCCTGGTAGCGGAGGCGGCCCTGGGCGATCAGGCCGATGTCGTCGGCGACGGAGGCGACTTCGCCCAGCAGATGGCTGGAGAGCACGATGGTGCGGCCGGTGTCGGTGAAGCGGCGCAGCGTCGTGCGCAGGGCGGCGATGCCCTCCGGGTCGAGGCCGTTCTGCGGTTCGTCCAGGATGAGGACGTCCGGGTTGCCCAGCATGGCGATGGCCAGGGCGAGGCGGCCCTTCATACCGGTGGAGAAGCTCTTGGCCTTCTTCCGGTCCGAGGGGTCCAGCTCGACCGAGGCCAGCACCCGGTCGACCTCGGCCTCGGGGACGCCGAGGAGGTGGCCGTGGACCATGAGGTTCTGCCGGGCGGACAGATGACCGTAGAAGCTGGGGCCGTTGATGCTCGCGCCGATGCGGGACAGCGCGGGCCGGCTCCACGGCTGACCGAACAGCCGCACCTCTCCGGCACTGGGGGGTAACAGGCCCAGGATCATCTTCAGGGTGGTGGACTTGCCCGCGCCGTTGGGGCCCAGCAGGCCGTAGATCCGGCCCGGCCGCACGGTGAGGTCCACGGAGTCGACCGCCGTCGAGCGCCGGAAGGCCTTGGACAGGCCCCGGGTCTCGATCACCGGAATCGCCGCCGAATACATGACCTCTCCCTTCTTCTGCTACATGGCGTAGCACTTGTGGGTGTGGGGATGCCCCGCCACACACGTGATTTTCTTTACGACAAGCTCAAGTCTGTTGAGGAAAACGGCGTCACAGGCGCCATGGGCATCACAGGCCTCACAGCAGGATGCTCACGGTGCTCACCAGCGCCGCCGTCGCGATCCGCACCGACCACGCCTGCCACACCGGCATCACCCGGGGCGGCGCCGCCAGTGCCCGCGCACGATGGGCGAGTTCGATCCCGGGGTCGAGGAACCCGGTGCCGACGGTGCTGACGCCGCCGACACCGCCGACACCGCCGATCCCCGTGGACGAGAGATCCGGGCGGGACGGCCGGGACTTGGCCTCTATCTGGGCGCACAGCGCCTTCGCCACAGCGGCGGCGCCGTCGGCCTCGCGGGCGTTCTGGTCGGCCCACAGCTCGGCGGTGAGCCGCACCTCGGCGAGGACCGCCTTCCGGCCGGGAATCCACCACCACGACCGCAGAGCACAGGTGGCCAGGAAGATCCACAGGGGGTGGCGCGCCTGTGCGTGGGCGCGTTCGTGCTCGATGATCGCGGAGGCGTCCGAGGAGTCCGCCACCGCGGAGCCGAGGATGATGCGGGGCCGCACCAGGCCCACCGTGCTCGCCAGGCTCTGCTCGACCTGGCCCTCGCCGTGCACGACCCAGACGTCGCCGCACTGCTGCGGCGCGAGCAGCGCCACCGTCCGCCCCGTGCGCGCCACCTGGATCGCCCCGGCGACGAACGACACGGCGATCGAGGCCAGCGGCACGACCGACGCCGCGAGCATCAGCTGCGCCCCCAGGGCCTGCAGCACATGCTGTCCGTCGATGTCCGTGATGCCGTTGCTGATGCCCCAGGCCATCGGCGCCCGCCACGGCAGCGCGTCGCGCAACGGGCTGTGCGGCATATAGGGAACAGCCGTCGCCAGCAGGGGCGTCACCGCGAGCCCCACCGCGAGGACGAACCGTTCCCTGGCGGGTAACCGCACCGACAGCCGGCGCAGCGCGTGCCACAGACCGACGGCGACCAGGGGACACCACCAGGCGAGCAGCACCTGTGGATAGCCCAGCCAGCTCATGTTCACGCGGAAACCCCCGCCGTGCCCTCGGATTCATCGTTGCTGGCGCCGGACGGGTCGGCGATGCCGGCCAGCAACGCGCGCACCTGCGCGAGCTGGTCGGCATCGCCGCTCACCGTCCGGACGAAGTTCGCCACGGCGAGGTCACCGAAGCCGTCGACCACCTGGCGCACCTGCTCGGCCGCCACGCGCTGCTCGACCTCGCGCCGGGAGGAACGCGCCCAGTACACGTACTGGCGCCCTTCCTTGCGGCGGGCCAGCAGCTCCTTGATCACCAGGCGCTCCATCACCGTCTTGACGGTGGTGTACGCCTGGCCGCCGTCGAGCCGCCGGGCGCAGGCGCTCACATCCATCTCGCCCGACGAGCTCGACGAACCCGACGACCACATGACATCCAGGATCGCCAGCTCAAGCGGCCCGAAGTGCCCGGCCAGGCCCTGGCCCCGAGTACCTCTCCACGACGACATGCTACGCACCATAGCAGTTCATGACATGCGTAGGCGATCAGTATTCGCCGATCGAACCCGCCTGTCTGGCACGGGACATGCCCACGGAGAACGTGATCAGCCCGATGGGCAGCATCACCGCCGACCAGATCGCCATGTGCAGCAGCGACGGCGCCACCTGCGACAGACCGGCGTCCACCAGGAGCGACTTGCGGATCCCGTCCAGCGCCTGCGTGGTGGGCAGCGCCCACGCCACGGACTGGAGCCACCCGGGAAGGATCGAGATCGGGTACATCACGCCCGACAGCAGCGTCGTCAGCGTGGTGATGCCCCAGCGCACCGGATCACCGCGCTTGGTGATGAGCAGGACCCCGCAGCCCGCCAGCCCGAAACTCCCCAACGTGACGACCAGCAGCGCCAGAACGGCGATCGTGGCGAGCAGGTTCACCGAGACCGGGATGTCGAAGATCGCGCCGAACACACCGAACATGACCACGGAACCGAGCGTCGTGCCGATCAGCCCGACGGCGCCGGAGTACAGCATGACCCGCGGCAGCGGCACCGGCATCACCACCACCGATTCCAGCGTGCCCGTCCGCTGCTCCGTCTGGAGATGGTTGCTGAACGCGCCGAGACTGACGGCGACGAAGCCGGTGAACACCGACCCGGACATCAGGAAACTGATGATGTTGCCGCCGTATCCCTGAATTCCCGCGAACGTGTTGCCGTCCTGGAGGAACTTGCCCATGAGGAGGAACTGCACGAAGGAGATCAAGGACGTGACGGTGCCCAGCGCGATGGCGGTCCTGTACGAGCGGCGCTCCCAATAGATCTGGAGTACGTGGACCCCGAACTGCCGCACGGTGTTCACTGCGCTCACTGCGCCTCCTGGAGGGTCTTCGGTTCCGCCACGTTCCCGGACTCGGACACGGACTCGGACACGGACTCGGACTCCGACACGGGCTCCGCTTCCGGTTCCGGTTTCGGCAGCGAAAGAACGCGGCTGTCCTCGATCCTCAGAAACCGGTCCGTGGCCTTTTCCAGATCCCCCTCGGTGTGCGTGGAGAACAGCACCGAGCCACCGCCCTCGGCGTGTTCCGCGATGATCTCGTGGAACCGTGCGACGTTCTGGGTGTCGAGGTTCGCCGTCGGCTCGTCGAGCAGGAGCAGGAACGGGCTCCCCAGCAACGCCCGTGCCATCCCCAGGCGTTTGCGCTGCCCCAGCGACAGCCGCATGAACTGCGTGTCGGCGTACTCCGCGAGCCCCACCCGCTCCAGCAGCCCGGCGATCTCCCGCTTGGCCTCAGCGCCGAAGAGATTGCGCAGCGACGCGTAGTACCGCAGGTTCTGCGTACAGGTCAGCCGGAAGGAGAAGCTGCGCTCCGGGTAGAGGGAGACGCCCAGGTGCGCCCGCGCGGCCACGGGCCGGCGCACGACGTCCTCGCCCTGGACGGTCACGCTGCCCGCGCCGGGCGTGATCAGGCCGCACAGGATCTTCAGGAGCGTGGTCTTGCCGGCCCCGTTCGACCCGAGCACGGGCACGAGCCGGCCGGCGGGAACGGTGAAGTCCACCTCGCTGAACACCGGAGTGGTGGCCTTGCGGTACGACATCGACATACCGGAGACGGTCAACACGGGGCACCTCCGCACAGCATGTACTCCGCGCCGGTGATCCGGCCGGCGCCCAGGGACACCAGGGCCACCGCGGTGCCGCCGGAACCGGTCAGGAAGCCGGGCGAGTCCGTCCGCGCGCCCGGAACGTTGTCGTTCCGCATGCCGAAGGCCGCTCCCGGGTCGCCCATCGCCAGCAGCCGGTCCAGCGTCCCCTGGTCCGGGCCCGCCCAGTGGCGGCCGTGCTTGGCGGCCACCGTCGCGATGTAGCGCTGGACGGTGAGCTGCCCGGCGACGCCGTGGCACAGGGAGGGGTTGTCGATGTGCCGCAGCTCCACCGGCCGCCGCTCGACGGACTCCAGCAACCGGATCGCGGTGTCGAGGAAGCGCGGGTCCACGCTCGCGCAGTTGGCCAGCGCGACCGCCCCGCCGAGGTTCCCGTAGCACCACGCCGACCGGGCCAGCCCCCGCTGTTCGCCCTGCCGCTCCGGCGGCAGCTGGAAATAGGGCAGGTCGGGGCCGTAGTCGGTCTCCACCAGACAGTCCGTGATCAGCCCGCCCAGCGCGCTCACCGCCTCGGGCAGCCCGGGTACGGCCGAGCCGCGCGCCGCCGCCACGCCCAGGACGGAGGCGACGCCCGGGATGCCGTGGGCGAACCCCAGGTTGAGGTAACCGTCGTGCAGATGGGGGGACCGGGCGCGCTCGATCTCCGTGATCCGGGCCGGCGGCGTCCACAGCCCCAGCGGCGCGGGCACGACGACGAGGCGGCAGAACTGCTCCACGATGCGGTCGGCCGCGTCCCGCCGCCGCTCGTCGGCGTCCCCGGCGGCCAGCAGGTACATCGCGGCCCCGGCCAGGCCCGAGATCACGTCGTAGGCGCTGCTGGCCAGCCCTCCGGAGGGCGGCAGCGCGGCCAGCTGCTCGTCGACGCGGGTGATCAGGGTGGCCTCCACGTCGTGGAGGGCGCGCCGGTAGCGCTCACCGCCGCGCGAGAGGGCGCGCAGCGCGTACGCCACGCCCGCCGTGCCGTTGAACAGCCCCACTCCGAGGTCCACCGCGTGGGTGTAGGCCTCGATCAGGCGCTTGGCGTGCCCGAAGGCCAGCCGGTCCCAGCCGTCGTCCGGGCGCAGTTCGTCGGCGGCCGAGTACGCCAGGGCCATGCCGAGGTCGCCCGGGTCCGTGCCGAGCGGGTGCCACGCCTTGAGGGGCTCCGCCGTGAACGGGTCGGGGACGGTCAGCTCGGTCCAGTCGCCGGCGTGGTCGCGCATCCGGTGGAGGATCTCCCAGCCGGTGTCCGCGGCAGCGGTCCTGCCCCTCTCGCCGATCGGCGAGAGAGCGAGTGAGGGCGTGGTTGAGGGCGCGTGTGAAGGGGTGAGTGAGGGGGGCGGTGAGAGGGTCACCGTTGCTTGGTCGGTCACGGCCGGGCTCCTTCCCTGTGGGCCTGGGATCGTCTGACGGCGCCGAGCAGGAACAGCGCCTGGTATTCGCGGTTCCGGGGAAGGCCCATCCGGTTGGCGAACATGTGCAGAAGGCTCTGCAGGGTCATCGCCCGCAGCCGCCACGGCCTGTCGTCCTTGGCGAGCAGCCGGTTCAGCGCCCGGGTGTCGGGCGACAGCGCGTCGCGCAGCAGGGGGCCCGCCGCGACCGCCGCCTCCGACGGCCGCTGTCGTACCAGGGGTCGTACCGCCTTGCGGAGTCCCGGGTCGGCCGAGGCGAACTCGGACCGGTAGCCGCTCGCGACGATGTCCAGCAGGTCGTCGGTCTCCTCGGCGGTGAGCTCCAGGGCCGCCAGGTAGTGGTCCATGAGATGGGCGGCGTCCCGCAGGATCCGGCCCAGCGTGCCGTCGAGCTTCTCGTCCTCCTCCAGCCGGTACGCCGCCGCCATCGCCTCCGGCGCCAGGCACAGCCCCGGGTGGGCGGCGAGGAAACGGGACTCGGCGCAGAAGACCCGTTCGGCGACCGGCATCGCGTCGACGCCGCCGTACCGCTCCAGCTCACGGACGTAGGTGTCGACGGAGAAACGATGCGCCAGACCGTCGCGGACACAGCCGCCGATCAGCTCGCGCACCCGGTCGAGCGGCACCGCCGCGGAACGCACCCGGATGCGCAGATGGTCGTCCGGGTCCGCGTAGCGGATGTGGAACCACTGGTCCGGGACGTCCGCCAGGCCCGCCGCCAGCCGGGTCAGGATCTCCTGTTGCTTCTCGCGGTCTCCGTAAACCCGCAGATACCACCATTCGGTGCCCGGCGGCAGGGTGCGCACGGCGTCGGCCGTGACGTCGAAGCGCGGCGCGGGCGGGGGCGGCGGTACGGGCACGGGGCGCCGCGCGACGGCCGAGAAGACCCCTTCGCTGGCGTACCGCCGGCCGTCATGGTCGCGGACGATGCCCATCCGGCCGGGGACGGGCGCCTCCGTGACGCTCTCGTGCCCGTCGGCGACCTCGCGGCGCAGCAGGTCGCGGTGGATCCGGTCGGACAGGTTCAGCAGGAGGCGGTTGTCCAGCATGCCGATGTACACGTACTGCGGCAGCTTCGCCTCGACGGCCCAGCGGCGCAGCCGCTCGTCCTGCTCGTCGGGCGTGCCGGACAGCGGCGGGACGCGCCACGTCGGCAGCGACAGGGTCACCCCGCCGAACTCCACCCCTGGCAGGAAGTCCACCAGGGGTTCCATCTCGCCCCAGGTCCAGGCCGGGCGGACGGAACCGTCGAGGGCGAGTTCCTGGAGGAACCGGACGACGCCGGTGGCGATCTCCGGGTTGACGAGGTTGGCCGTGCGGATGGCCACCGGCTTCCCGGTGGGCGCGTGGACCAGGTGGAACCGGCCGCCGTCGGCCCCGACCAGCAGATCGGCGAACGCGATCTGCTCGGGAGCCGGGAGGTCGTCGTCGAACACGCCGGTGGTGACCTTGAGTTGGTGGTCGTAGACGCTGGGCGCGACGACCACGTTGTTCACCCGAGCCCGGTTGCTGACGTAGTCCAGCTCGCACAGGATCGCGTCGGGGTGGGCCGCCTTCTCGGCCGCGGTCAGCTCGCGGACGTGCGCGTCGACGGAGGGGTCGCCGTACGCGAACCTGCCGCTCGCCTTGCCCGCCGGGATGGCCACGCCGATCGGGGAGAGGGTGATGCGGACCTCGCCCTCCTGGCCGAGCTCACCACCGAGCTCACCACCGTCGAGGCCGGGCCGGCCTCCGTCGAGCTGGAAGAACACGTCGTAGCTCGTCGGCGGCGCCCCGGGAGCGGGCGGGAACGCGGCGAGGTCGTCCTCGGTGATCCGCACCGTGGTCTCCCCCGTGCGGCGGGCGCGGTCGATCAGCTCGGCCCGCAGCCGGCGGCCGAAGAGGAACACCTCGTCCTCCCCGTACGAGCTCTCGCTCATCCGGTGCGACGAGCCCGGGTATCCGGCCGGGGCGCCGATGCCGCGCACGGGATCGAACACGCGGTGCAGCGGGACGAGGGTCTGGCCGAACGCCTCGGCGAACCGTTCGGTGTGGCGCTGGAGCTCCGGGAAGCGCGCCGACAGCAGCGACATGCGGATCATCGCGCTCACGGCGGCCTCCACCTTGGGCGCCACCCCGGCGGGTACCTGTCCGGACATCGCCAGGGTCAGATCGACCTGGAGCTGCTCCTGCGTGGCGTTGGCGTCGGTGCGCAACGCCGCGTACACGGCGTTCAGTTCACCGATTCCCTCGCCGACGCGAGTGGCCCGGTAGGCGTCGACAGCCTCCCGTGCCGCGCGCAGCCGTCCCGCCACCTCGCCGTCGGCGTCCAGACCGGCGCGGGCCCAGCGGGCGGCCGGGTCGGTGTCGAACGCCGAGGGGGTCAACTCGCGGATGAGGATGCCGCGTTCGACGAGCTCGTCGACGAAGCGGACCAGGACCTCACCGGGAGCGTCCGGGAACGCCTCGCCGAGGCCCTCCCGGATCGCCGTGAGTGTGACGGGCCGGCCGGCCATCCCCATGACGTGCCGCACCGGGGGCGTGTACCGGACGCTGGACGTCTCGTGGACCTTTCCGTCCGCCGCCTGGGGGTTCACCATGACCACGATCCGGTCCCCGGACAGGTGCGTGGTCGGGTTGGCCACCACGCGTATACGGCCGCCGAGTTCGGCGACGGCGCGGTCGGTGAGCTGTTTGAGCCAGGGGAATCCGACGCGCGCGTGCTTGCGGTGCTCGCCGGGCCGGCCCAGGACCAGCGGCTCGTCCCCGAACCCGGCCAGCGTGCTGCCGCCGAAGACGCCGAAGGGCGTGGTGCGCGTGGCGATGCGGATCGCGTACTTCAGCAGGGCCCGGTGCAGGGACCCGGCCTTTTTGTCCGCCTCTTTTCGGTCTTTTCCGCCCGGCTTCTTTCGATCGCCGTCCCCATCGCCTCCGCATGGCCCGGCGGAGGTGGAAAGCAGCGCGTCCACCTGATCGGCCAGCACCGAACTGGCCACCCGGACGGATTCCCGGAAGACATCGTCCGCCCAGAGCGCGCGAATTCCGTCGAGCGGGTTTTCCTCCGCGGGCCGGTCCGGATAGAAATCAGTGGAATGAACAGGAGTGCGGATCAGCACGCGATCCGCCATCCGGTATTCAGAACTTGCCATATGAGTACCCCGTCACCAATGCGCCGAGACCGTCGCGGCCAGAATGTCGTTGAGGTCCAGCAGTGTTTCGTCCGTGCCGTACCAGGAATGCACGCCGGTCAGATTGAGAATCACTTCGTCCACCCCGGCCGCCGCGTATCCGGCCAGCCCGGCGGCGATGTCCGACGGACTTCCGTAGAGGAATCCGCCACCGGAGATCAGGGCCCGTGCGGCGGACACCGGATCGTTCGCCGGTACGTCCACCCCGGCCCGCGCCAGCATGGCGGCGTAGTGCGGCAGGACCAGATGCCCGCCCGCGGACAGATGGGCCAGCTCGACGGGGCTGCGCCCGCGCCGCGCCACGGCCACCGGCACGGCCGCGACGACCTGGGGGCGGGGGCGGCCCGCGGACTCCGCCCCCTTGGCCACCTCCGGCAGCACGGTGTCCCGGATGTAGCCGGCCGGCGCCAGCCAGGTGATCGCGGCGTCGGCGACCTCGCCCGCCGCCCGGGCCATCGCGGGCCGCAGCACGCCCAGGCCCAGCCGCACCCGCGGATGGGCCACCGGCGGCAGCGCCCCGCCCGGATGGAAGTACCCGGGCGGGGCGCCCTGTCCGGGATCCCCGGCCGGGGGGTCCCAGCGCTGCGCGAGACAGCTCCGGGTGGCGCGGATGAACTCGGCGGACGCGTCGACGGGCCTGTCGTAGGCGGCGCCGAGCCGCGCCGCCTGCATCGCCCGGCTGCCCGGCCCGTACCCCATGACGGCCGGCTGCCCGGTGACCGCCGCCACGGTACGGGCCTCCAGCGCGGCCTGGGCCGGATGGCGCAGCGGGGTGACCAGCACACAGGTCCCGGCCGGGACCGGGTAGCCGGCACCGGCCAGATAGGCGAAGGTCGCGGCGGGTTCGAGCCCGTAGCTCTGGCCCTGCCACAGGCGGGAGAGCTGCGAGTCGTGGGCCACGTAGCGCGCGAACGGCACCGCCTGTTCGACGGTGGCGGGCACGGTGGGGATCAGCAGTGACAGCTTCATCACTGGTCCACCGAGGCCAGGCCGATGCTCCGGAGGTAGGAGCCGGACAGCACGGCGGAGAACGGATCGTCACCGGCGGCGGTCGGCTCCGCCAGCTCCCACCGGTCGATCAGCCGGCTCGCGGCCTTGATCAACTCCTGGTCGCCGGAGTCGAGGACGCACCGGACCAGTTGGTCCTCCAGCGTCTGCCGTAAGGAGACCGCGAACGGACTGTCGCACTCCGGCAGACAGGGGCCGTGATAGAGCGTCAGCGCGCCCCTCACCCGGCCCGCCTTGAGCAGGCCGAGCACCAGCAGCGCGTCGACCATCACGGGCCCGGGCAGGACGTACCGGCGCACCGGCGCGTCGTAGCGCACGTCGACCCCGAGCTTCCGGGCGCGGTACGCGAGGGTGGGCAGCGTCGAGGCGGAGACGTCCCGTTCGTAGATGCGGTGGTGCAGTCCGTCGCGGCTCATCGAGCCCCCGGCCACGGCCAGCGCCGTGATGAATTCCATCGTCTTGCTGCTGGTGACCGGCCGGCCGGCCACTTCGTAGCGGCCCAGGACGCTGACCCGCAGCCGGGCGGGAATGTCCACCGTCAATTGCGCATCCAGATCGAAGTGCGGCGATGCCGTGGATGCGGAGATTTCAGATTCTTTCCATGATCCTTTGCAATCCGATGCCAAATTTGGCACTCGTCCCCCAAACCCCGTTTATGTTGCGACAGAACACCCCGTAGAGCGGCCGGTACACCAAAATCGACCAGACCTGATCAAATGGGGCGGTCACATGCACGTTACACGCTATTCACACGTCGCTTCTTGGGTCAACGGGGTATCGCCCACGTCACACCCAGACATGAGCCAACAACTGTGTGTAGGCGGCATGTTTGTTCGCGAACCGGACGTCCGACACCCCATTTGCGGTGCATTCAGGGGTCGTTTTCGGCCAACCCGACCCCCGTGAAAGCCGTGTGATCGAGGCGTGAATTCCCCCTGGCAAGTTGTGTCTCGGCGAACGGACCGGCCGTTCCCGCCGACCCGGCACGGGTACCCCACGAAAGGACACGACGATGTCTGACTTCGACCTCGACGCCAAGGTTCTGAACGACGAGCAGGCCGCCAACAGCCCGATGATCACCAGCATCTCGCTGTGCACCCCCGGCTGCCCCTCGGCCGCCGGCTGCACCACGAGCGTCTGCACCCAGGGCTGCCACATCAGCAAGTAACCCCATTGGCGCGCAGGTTCGACTGCACGACAGCGCAGTTGAACATCAGCGCCTGCAAGTCCGCTTCAGGCGAGACTAGTCCGGGCGCTCCTGTGCACACGGGAGCGCCCGGCTCTTCGCTCGCCGTCAACTCGTCCTGGACACCGATACCGTGAGCATTCGTCTGTACGACACCAGCGCCCGGCAGATCCGTGACTTCTCCCCGCTTGTGCCGGGCTGTGTCTCGATCTACCTGTGCGGTGCGACCGTACAGGCCGCTCCGCACATCGGGCACAT
>NZ_JAILXP010000013.1 GCF_020740895.1 Streptomyces sp. UNOB3_S3
GTCCCCGGGACCGAGCCGCCCCCTTCCCCGTTCCCCAAGCCAGTGACCGGGCCGGGACCGATGCAGCCGGTCCCGGGGACCGGTTCAGCCCGGTCCCCAGTGGGCCCGAACCCGGGGACCAAGCCCGTCTCGGTCCGATCACCGGTGGCATCGCCCATCTCGGGTCCCGCCGAGGCCCCGTCTTCCCCGACCGTCGGCCCCGTGCCCGCGTCGGACGCATCGTTCATGCCGCGCCGGCTGCCCACCCCGCCTGCCCGTTCGCTCCGCAGAGCGTTGGGGATCGATGCGTTCAGGTCCCTGTCAGCTCCGGGGACCGGGGCACCGTCCCCCGCCGAATCCGGGACGGCATCGCTGCCCCGTCCCCGGTCGGCAGGGTGGTGCCGAGCTGCCGAACCGTCCCCGTCGGCGGGGTGATGCCGTGGTGCCGCCCCGTCCCCGTGGACGCTGGGGACCGCAGGACGGTCCCGGTCCCCGGTCGCGATCGGGAGGGCGGTCCCGGAACGCGATCCCGCATCCTCTCCGGCGGGACGGTCCCCCGCCGTGGGCAGGCCGGTGTCGGGACCGGCGGCCATCTCGGGGACCAGACGGAGCCGACGGGGACCGTCGTCCTCATCGACGGCCTGCTCGGGGACCGACCGATCACCATCCCCGAGCAGGCCCGCCGCCGCTTCCGCTGCGGGAGCGGGCTGAGGGTGGTGGCGGGTGATGAGGATGTACAGGTGAACGGCGCCGGCGAGGGCGAGCGGGGCGATGGTGGACAAGATGGCGACGACGGTGTCGCCCAGCCGGAGCCCGTGGTGTGCGACCTGCTGGTTGAGGCGGACCGCGTGCAGGGCGTTGGCCCAGATGCTCGCGGCGGTCGCGGTGCCGAACAGCATCCACACGTAGGCGCGGGCGTGCCAGGGAGCGGTGCGGGTGAGGATCAGAGCGCGGACACCGTAGGCGATGAAGCCGTCGATCACGAGCGGGAAGAGGTAGGTGAGGAACCCGCGGACGTGAATGGCGACGGCCATCTGCTGCAGGGCGTCGTAGCTCAGGGCGCATCCGGCCGTCCCGAGGGCGACGATGGCCGTGCGGTCCGAGGCGCCGACGGTGGTGGCGGTCAGGGGCGCGGTGGTGGGGCGGGTCATGCGGCCTTTCCGAGCGCGGTGATCAGAGCGGGGGTGCGCACCTGGCGGGGGACAGGGGAGGAGACGACCTCGCCTGCGCCGGTGCCTGCGCTCTCGTCGCAGGTGATGGTCTGCTCGTCCTCGTCGCCGTACAGGCCCCAGTACCGGTCGCGATCTGCCACGGCGTGGGCGGCTTCGCGCATGAGGTCGCGGGCGTAGTCGAGGTCGAGCTGGAGGATGTAGGCCAGGCGTTCGGGGGTCCAGCCCCGGACGTAGGCGTGGCGGGTGACGGCTTGGCGCTCGGCGTCGCTGAGGTGGACGTCGCGGCCCTGGAAGGCGGCGCGGACCCGGGCGTAGTCCAGCCGCTTGTTGATCTTGGCCTGCCAGGGGCGGCGCTCGGCTTCGGTCAGGCCACCCCACATCCCGTGGCGAATCTCGTTGTCCAGGGCGTGGTTGAAGCAGTCGCGCTTGACCGGGCACCTGCCGCAGATGGACTTGGCCTCGGCGATGGCCCGGTGGTCCCGCGGCTTGGGGAAGAACAGCTCGTCGGCGTCTTCGGGGGCCATGCCGTGGCACAGGCCGCGGGCGTGCCAGCTGTGGTCGGCGATGCCGCGCAGCGGCGTGGGCGGGGCGTCGTCGGTGGTGATGTAGCGCAAGGTGGTCTCCGGGTACGCCTCACGGCCCTTGGGCGGATGGCGCGTCACACCGGTCGTGGGTGCCGGCGGCGCGCGTACGCAGGGTCGGTGAGGAGTGGCAGGGGGCGCAGGCGTCGCTGGTTGCTGTGCCTGGAAGGGATCGGGCGGGGCCGGGTCAGCGGCGCAGGAAGCGGCGGTCCGGGCCGGTGAACTCGATGGGGACGCACATGCCGGACAAGCGGGAGAGCACCCGGTCGCCGACCTTGTCCCGCAGCACCGGCTGGCGGGGGTCCATCGCCGAGGTGCGCACCGGCGGCAGGTTGCTGGTGATGATCGTCGGCAGGTGGTTCTGCGCCCGCCAGTTCAGCAGCCGGAAGTTCAGCTCCTCGGTCCACTCCGAGCCCTTGGCGGCTCCGAGGTCGTCCAGGAGCAGCAGCGGCACGCGGACGATCCGGCGGAGCATGTGCTCGGGGTCCACTCCGGCGCGCGGCCGCATCTCGGCGTACAGGTCGGCGGCGGTAGCCGCGTGCCACCGCACGCCGCACCCCGCAGCAGTCAGGGCCCGGATCGCCCCGTACGCCTCGTGTGTCTTTCCGACACCCGTGGAGCCCCACAGCAGCAGCGATGGCCCATGGGCGACCTGCCGTCGGCCCGCGCTGCCGTAGTGCGGGTTGAGGCCCGTGGCGTACGGGACTGCGGAGGAGTCGGCGATCGTGCGGACCCAGCGGATCACGTCGGGGTGCGCGGGCGTCGCGTCGCGGTAGTCCACGGGGATCCGGGCCTGCGCCGCTTCGAGGGCGGGAATCGGCTCCGGGGTATCCGGTACCGGCGAGGCGGGATCGATGCCCCGCTCGGCGAGCTTCGCCACGAGCCGTGCACGGAGCCGGTCGGACACGGCCGGCTGAGGGTCGGCGAGTCGGGCGCGGGTCACAGGCGGCCTCCGAACGTGGTCGGCTCGGTCGGGTTGAGGTACGGGGTGTAGGAGGAGCGGTTGCTGGCCCAGGGCCCCGCGCCGGAGGCGGACGAGGCCGGAGAACCGTCCTGCTGGGGCTGGGCGTTGACCACCTCGTTCACCAGGCTCGGCAGAACGCTCGGGTGCAGTCCTCGCGCGCGGAGCCGGTCCAGTGCCGTGCGGATGTCCTGCGCGTCGAAGCGCTCCTCCAGCAGCGTCTTGACCTTGCGCCCGAGGAGCCCGAGGACGTCCTCCGGCGGGCGGTGGTGGCAGCCTGCCACGTATTCGGCGACCAGCGACTTCGCCGAGGCCGTCACCGGGGCGGTGTGTGGCGCGGGGGCGCTTGCGCCCCCCAACGGGTTATCTCCTAGATCCCTGTTCCTAGGTCCTAGATCCGGACCGTGAGGGTTCACCGACGCCTCAGTGAGTCCTCCGTGCGCACTCCATGAAGACTCACTGAAACCGCTATGACCTGCGATTTTCCGATCGTGGGGGGCCTCGCGTATTTGGCGGGAGCCCTCAGTGAGCCCTCCCTGATCGCTCACCGGGGTGGCCGTGACGGCTCCCCGCGATGCTGCGGAGGACACGTTGGACGCGTTGTCGTCGTGGTGCGGGCAAGCAGGGTGACGGACGCCGCTGGGCCGGTTGATCTTCTGGTGGCGGCGCCAGGTGACGATATGCAGGTACCGCTTGCCCTCTGCCCCTTCGTAGCGGCAGATCAGCCCGGCGTCGGCGAGCTGGCTCAGGTCCTCCTCGACCTCCAGCGGGCCGTGCTCCGGGCGCAGGGACCACAGCAGCCCGGCGATCACGGCAGGCTGGTCCCGGAATCGGCCGTGATCATCGGCCTGAGTCAGCAGACCGAAGAAGGTGCGCTCCGCCGTGATACTCACCGCGGCCAGGGACTCGGAGCAGAAAGCCTCCGGTTTGATGGTGCGGATACGCGCCATCAGACATCACCCCCCGCCAGCTGTCCTGGCTGTCGCCGGGATGCCGGCCCTCGGCTTGCGGAGGGGTAGGGGAAGCAGCCTGCCGCGCGGGCCGTGTTATCCGGCCTTTTGCGCAGAGCAGTCGGCATGCGACACTCTCCTTCGAAGTGATCACGCTCCGGTATGCCCGTGGAAAGGGCCGGTGCGGTGAAGGTGGGTAAATCTCCAGCCCTTGCATAGGCGGGAGTTCCATTCAGCGTTCGGCGTCCGGGAGTTGCCGCTCCTGGGCGCCGTCGCTATTTCCCGGGCCTACGCGGTCCGGTTGGATCGCGCGTTGCGCATACCGCTCCTTGCGACGTCGACTGCCAGACGGGGCGCCCGGCGGGGAACGACGAACATATGCGCGCCCTGCCTCAAGATCCAGACCTTGCTAAAGAACTCTCCACAGGTCACAGCGGTGCTCGGCGAACAGTCGTCGAGGAGTTCACCGTTCGCCACCTCGGGATGAGGCGAGCGCGGCCTGGACGACCACCCGCTTGCTGTGGCCGTCCGCAGGCCAGCACGTCACCAGCGTCAGCAGCGCCTTGGTGGGTGTTGCGCTGGGGCGGCCTGGGACCTGCGCCGTGACCGCGACGTCGGTCGGGTCGACGGTGGAGACGCCGGTGACGATGTAGGTGTAGGTGATCCGCTCCGGGGTCGACACGGTGATCGAGGCTCCCGGCCTGATGTTGTCGATGTCCCGCAGGGGAGGCGATGGCATGCCAGAGCGGTGGCCGGCGAGGACGAAATTGCCGATCTGGCCCGCGGCTTCAGTGCCGTCGAAGTGCGCAAGTCCGGCACGGAGTTGGTTAGAGCCGGTGCCTTGGTAAACGGGCTGTGCCCAGTCTCTTCCCAGGGCGGGAATGCGCACGACGTCGATGATGGGCCCTCCCGGCCCCGACACCGTGCGTTCGCCGGAGGCGGAGACGTAATCGGCCCAGTCAGCGAGCGCGTGAGCCGCTTCGACGGCTGCCGGGGCGGGGCTGGAAGCGTCGGAGGCGTGCAGGGACGGGCTTGCCTGAGAAGGCGTAGAGGGCTGCCCCTTCTCGGCCTCGGACTCTTGTGTCCAGACGGTGGTCGCGGCCAGTGCCGCTACGGCGATGGCGCCGACGGCAAGAACGCCTCGTTGGCGATTCGCTGGACGGCGAGCGCGTGCGTGTGGGGAAACACCGTTGGAGGGCGTCCGGCCGTGAGCGCGATCTTCCGGACTCGGATTGCTGCTGGGCGCGTTGGGGGGCTTAGGCATGGGTGTATCCAGAGCGCAGGATGAGGGGATGGAGGTACGCGGCGGGGCGGGGACCAGCTCAGGGCCCCCGCCCCGCCGCGGAGATCACGTCGTTGTGCGGCTAGAGACCGCAGGCCAACGTGGGTCAGACGCCGGTTTGCGGCAGCACCTTGATCGTCACCGGCCGTGGCTTGGGCGTCTGCGGGGCCGGGATCTTGGCGTCCTTCACCGCGACGTCGACGGCCTTGCGGCTGGTGACGGTGACGGTCTGGTCCGGGGCGAGCTGGTAGCCCTCCACGGCGCGGGTCTCGTGGACGGTGTACTCGCCGGGGGCGAGGTCCTTGACCTGCCAGAGGCCCTCGGCGTCAGTCTTGCCCTTCGCGGCGACCTTGCCGTCGCGGTCCTTGATCTCGAACTCGACGTTCGCGAGCGGCTTGCCGGTGTCGGCAGCGGTCTTGGCGACCTTGATGCCGCCGGCGAGGTCCGCGACCTTCACGCTGGACTGGGCCTCGGCGCTCGAGGTGCCGCCGAGCACCAGCATGCGCTGGGCATTCATGTTGCTGGGGATGGCGGCGCGCAGGGTGGTGCCGGGCAGGTCCTTGGCCACAGCCTTCACCGTGGCGTCTCCGTCCTTGCCCGCGGTGATCGAGGTCGTGGCAGTGCCGTCGGTACCGGTGGTCACCTGGGCCATGCCGGATCCGGCGCCGGTCGCCGTCAGGCGCACCTTCACTCCGGGCACCTTGGCACCGGAGGCGGCCGTCACGCCGAGGGTGACGCTGACCTTCTCGCCCGGCTTGGCGCTGTTCTGGGTCTTGAGGCTGACCTTGTAGGGGCCGGCGAGCTTTTTGGCCTCGCCCACGTAGGCCAGGGCCCGGGTCTTCGCGGCCGCCGGCACGCCGGCGGCTGTCAGGCGCTGGACGGCGCGCTTGCCGTCGGGGAGGGCGTAGGCGGATCCGGTACCGAGGAAGGTGTAGGTCGCCGCGTCGACTGCGGCGGCCTGCAGGTCGTCCTGTGTCTGGCCGTACTTGGAGAGGACATAGGCGGCACGGAAGGCGTCCTCCTCGGGGACGGGCCTGCCCGTCGCCGACGTCCAGCTGCTGTACTCCTTCACCGGGCCGTAGCCGCCGGACGCCTCGGGGCCGGCGAGCATGGGGTCCGCGCAGTACGCGAGGCCGTCGATGCCGGGAATCTTCTTGCCGGGCGGGCCGTAGGCGCCCAGGTGCGACATACCTGCATGCCCGCTGTCGTCGGGTATCAGGAAGCCGGGGCCCCACCGGTCCGCCGCGCTCGCCACCGGCGTGAGCAGCATGCTCGCGCCCAGAGCAGCCGCCGCGCCAAGCACGATGGGATACCGAACCCGAGGCGCGACGTGCGCGCGGGGCGGGGGAAATGACACACTCATGCAGTCTCCGAATCGGGGGACACCCGACCCGGTCACATCAGGTTTACGAGGCCGTGGGCGTGACCGGGCCGGGTATCAACTCATGTAGAGCGGGATATACCGGGGTTGCGACAAGGGATGCCCGAGGCACCCCTAGCGATCGATACGAAAACCTACCTGAAGTCGATATCGGTAGCAATCTTGGGGATACAGTAATCCTGTATCGCCCGATCCGCCGAGTTTTGGAGACCCGTGCCGCCTCGCCAGTTCCACGGTCCGGGCCTGCGTACGATGCGGCGCGGCCTCGACCTGACCCAGGCCGCCCTTGCCACGATCCTGGGCGTCAGCAAGACCGCGGTCGTCGACTGGGAGAAGGACGACGAGCACTGCCCGCCGCCTGAGCGGCTGCCGGCGATCGCGAAGGCTCTCGGCGAGGATCTCGACGTCCTATTCCCCCGCTACGGTCCGCCGGACCTGGCCGACCTCCGCGCGGACGCTGGCTTCACCCAGTCCAAAGCGGCCGAGGTCCTCGGCACGACGCGCGTGCCGCTGAGCAATGCGGAACGGGGCAAGAAGCCACTTTCGCCGGACCTCCTCGTCCGCATGGCCGCCCTCTACGGGGTCACGGCCGAAGAGCTGGCAGATGCACAGGAGCGCTCTCGCGACACTGTGACAGCAGCGCCTGTGACGATGCTCCGGGCACCCCAGGGGCTGGATGAGAAGCTCCGCCACCTGCTGGAATGCCGCCCCAAGGTGACCTCCACGGACGTGGCCGCGGCCGTTAACCGGAAGACCGGGGCCGGCCTGGAGCCGCAGGACATCGAAGACCTCAGAACGAGGACGCGGAGCGCAGAACAGGTCTTCGCTGGGCTGTCCCTCGCAGCCGTCCGCGACGGACTGGCCGAGGCGCTGGGCGTCGCTCACTTCGAGTTCATGGACCGCGAGGAGGTGGAGCAGGACGTGATCGACGCCCTGGCCTTCTTGACGGACAAGCGCGAGGGCGGGGTGACCGTCGCCGCGCGTGGTGCAACGCGTGGCGTTTCCCCGGAGATGGTGGCCACGATCAAGGAACTTCTGCTGCGCAACTCCGGCAAATAAAAGTAGCTCGCGCGCTGGTTGCCTGCTGCAGAGGCTTAAGGGCTCTGCAGCAGGCAACCAGCGCGCAACAGCAGCACAAGCAACCTCGGTGGTCGGTCGCTCAGGCGGGAACGCTCTGCGCGTGCACCACGGCCGGTGGCTGACCCGCACCGTCGAGAAGAGCGTCGACCGCGGCGGGAGTGATCCGGGCATAGACGTCCTGGACCCGCACCAGCCAACGCCCCTCGCCGATACTGTCGCTGTACGGTTTGGGCGGCAGGGCAGGAGCAGGCCGCTCCGAGCGGCGCCCCTCCCGGGCTGAGTGCAGTGCGGCAGCGATCCAGTACGCCTCAGCCGCAGCCTCCTGGTCCGGATGTTCGACCGTGACCTGCTCGATGACCGGCCAGAGCTCCGGGACTACGTGATGACGGAGCTGCTCAGCCGCGTCACCGATCGCCTGGATCGTGCGATCCAGACGGATGTCCAGGGCAGGCACGTGGCGTACCGCCTCCCGCAGCCGCGATGCGGGAGGCTGGAAGGACAAGCCGGGAAACTGATGGGCGAGGTCCTGACTCAGCGGGTGCAGGTTCCAGAGCATCCGACGGGTCTTCCAGCGCTCGAGCGCCACCCCGGTGGTCGGCAGGCTGGCCCCGCACATGAACAGAAGCGCACCCAACGAATTGAGCAAATTGCTGAGGGAGACCACGAAATGGGTGCTTCCGGGCGAGGGAGGGAAGATCATGGCTCCCCACATGAAGGACACCCGGATCACCGAGTACGCGGCGAAAAGCCAACAGGCCGCAGCACCCAGGGCCAGGCTGATGCGCAGTACTGCCGAGTCGGCGCGCCGGCTGACGTGCCCCCACTGATAGCCGCAGGTCGCGCCCGCTGAGCCCAGGTACAGGTAGAAGCACGTGGCGAACAAACAGGCGCCCCATTCTCCGGCGTGGCTGGCCGTCAAGTCCCTGCTCGGAACGGACCGGTCCACCGCGACGAAGAACAGGAACAGCATCAGAGGAATGACCGCGAGGGTGGCGCGCCGGGACACGCGTGCGACCCGGCGGCAGATCTCGATATGGCGCGGCGGGGCGTCCTGGCTGACGCCGTAGCTGGTCACCGCGTAGCTGAGCAGAGCTAGTGAGGCAGCCATGGCGGCGAAGTCCTTGGTCAGACCGCTCAGGTCCGTGACGCCGAGGCTGTCGATGCCGTGCTCGACCGGCGGAAACCGCGACCAGAGCGCTACGGAAAAGCCTGCTGCGCAGCCCCAGAGGGCGCGCCGCAGGGGATCGCCGTAGCGGATGGCGGGCAGGCGCCACAGCGCGACCGCACTCATCGCGAGGCAGACGAACAGGAGGAAGAAGCTCAAGTGGGCGGTCCTTACAGCCGTCGACCCCGGTGTGGCGGGGCGAGGGGGTGAGTCAAAGTGGCCTCCATAACGCTGAGCAGGTCCTGTCCGAAGGCGGATTGCCTGCGTATCTGCTGCCGGATGAAGGAAGCCGACAGCTCGGCTTCCCGCTCTTCGGCGGTGCCGAAGTGCGCGCGGGCATTCACGACGGCCGTCGGGCCCACGAGTTCGGCAAGAAGCGGCTGGAGAGCTTCGGACAATTCCTCGGCTATCTCCACATCGGTGCCGTGGTCCAGCCACAGATGGGCCAGTTCGTGGAAAATGATATTGGTGGTTTGGTTGGGCGTGGGACGAGGCCGGTAGGCGATGATATGAGTCTGATCGAAACTGAGGCGCAGGCCGCACGCTGAGCGCAGATCAGTCACCGGTGCGGTGACGGGGGCCAGGTGAATGATGCAGCCTCGGGCGCCCTCGATGTTATTGATCAACGTCTCGAGCTTGTACGGGTGGGGCAGAGGAAAGTCTTGCAGCCGTTGCACGCAGTGTCTGCTCAACTTACGCATCTCGCCGCTCTTGAACACCCGGCGAATTGCCATTCCCGCAGCCTGCCTCTCTCGCGGCTCGCTCCTGTCCTGCTGTCCTGGTCCCCCTCCGCTCCTGCTGCGCCCCGGTGCCCCAACCTGCCTTCCCCCTGGTGACCGGCAGCAGAGCAACCCCGCTGGCGCTTGGTAAACCTTCATGATCAACCCGAACGGCGGAAGTGGAACAGCCATAGGCAAGATCGGAATCTCGTCCTCCGGTTAGCTTATTTCAGTTTCCTTCGGGCTCTCACCCCCCGGGGGCGTCCGATGGGCTGCCTAGCCGCGGGCTTCGTAGCGTCAGGCGAGTCCGTCCTGCCCTGGTGAGAGGAAGCTCACTAAAGTCCTTTGAATTGATCTTGAGGGGTGATGGAGTCTTTAAGATCAACACGGATCTGGCCTCGGGATTTGGGTTCCAGATTCCTGGTCTCCGCTCAGCTGTGTCATTCGAGTGGCGGCTGAGTTGAAGATCCTTACTGGTGTGCGATGCGCAGAAAAGGGGTGCAATTGGACTCTGATCATGGAAGGAGTGGCGCCTTCATCGCATGTCTGCTTGCGCATGCCATGTAATCTCGCGCCATGCGATTCTCGGCAAATGCCATCCTTTTCGACAGCGACGAAACACTGGTTTCCTCCCAGCGGTCGGTTTTGCGCGTGTGGAGGCAGTGGGCCGAGTCGTATGGAATGACCCTCGAAGAAGCGATGAGCCGAGTCGAAGTGCACGGCCGGCCAGCTGCCGCGATCATCGCGGACCTCCTGCCTGAGGAACAGGTGAAGGGCGGCGTGCAGCGGCTGGTGGATGCAGAGGTGGCTGACGCGGCTGCTGGCGGCGTGGAGGCTGTTGGCGGTGCCGTCAACTTGCTGGTCTCGCTGCCTCAGGACCGCTGGGCTGTGGTGACGTCCAGCAGTCGGCGGGTGGTCGAAGCGCGCCTAGCCCCGGTCGGTATCCGGCCGAAGTTCTTGGTCACTTCCGACGACGTCACCCACCACAAGCCCCACCCCGAGCCGTTTCTCCTGGCGGCCGAGCGGCTAGGCGTTAACCCGGCCGACTGTGTCGTCGTCGAGGACTCACCCGCCGGGCTGGCTTCCGCGCGGGCGGCTGGCATGGCCACCATCGCTCTAACGACGACGCACAAGGCGCACCAACTCGAGGCAGACGCCACGGTTCCTGATTTCACCGGTGTGTCCGTCCAGGTCACCGAGACCGGCGCTCTGGAGATCACTGTCGGCTGACCAGCCGTGGAGGGGGTCGGATCCAGCACACCCGTGTCGTCGCATAGCCGGGCCCGCAGGCTGTGCAGGCAGGCTTCTGTCACGTCGCTGTCCGGATCTGATTCACCGGAGCGCGGCGTGAAGTGGACCCCGACGCTGTAGCGGGGATGGATGCCTGCGCGCCGACCCCAAAGAAGAGCACTTCCTCGAAATTCTTGATCACCACGGAGTAGGAGACTCAGGCGAAACGATCTTTCGTTCCCGCCGCCGACCTGCGCTTTCACGGAATCGGAATCGCGGTCAGAACCATTTCTGAAGATCCTTATCACCGGTCCATCGTCACAGCGAGTCGCCTGTCTGCCGTGGCTGGCGGGTAGCGGTACGGCGTGCGGCCAGGAGGCAACCTGTCTGACCGCCGCCGACTCCTGCGTGGGTCCACCCGGGACGCTGGTTCACGCGTGGGTGATCATCCTCGGACCACCACGTGGACGTGGAGGTGCTTCGACTCCTGATAGTCGCCGAGGTTCGTGATCACCTGGGCGGCGCCGTGCTTCTCCAACACGTCGGTCGCCACCTGACGAACGATCTTCATGACCGCAGCGAGCAGTTCCTCGCCGCCCTCTCCGAGATCCACGAGCGACGGTGTGTGCTGCTTGGGTACCACCACAATGTGCACCGGATAGGACGGCCGGGTGTGCTCGAAGGCGAGTATCTTGTCGGTCTCGGCGACCACGGTGACCGGCGTGCGGCCGCTCAGGGCCTCGTCGCAGTAGAAGTCGCTCATTCCAGGCTCGCCTCTCGCCGGTCGATCGCCGTCCGCGCGTACGACGCCATGACCAGCCGCTTTGTCGTGTCGGCGTCGAACCAGTGCAGCATGATCCCTTCGGTGAGCGGCAGCGCGTGCGCGTCCCCGTCCCACTGACCGTGGAAGATCGTGATCATCCCTTTGGAACGGTCCAGATCGTGCGCAGGCAGCACCCCGAAGACCCGAAGGTCCGGAATCGCCAGCTCGGCTTCCTCCAGTAGCTCCCGCCGGATCGCCTCTTCCGGGGTCTCGTCATCGCTGTCGCGGTTCCCGCCGATGAACGACCACGTTCCCGGGTCGCAGATGCCCGGGATGTTGTCGCGGAGGTGGAGGAGGTACTGGCCTCGGGCGTTGTAGATCAGTGCCGCCGTGCCCTCCGGCACGTCGTTCGTCGTCATCGTCCGGTCTCCTCGCTTGTGGCCGGCGGGTACCCGTACCTCGCCCGGATCTCGGCGTCATACTCCGCGTGCGGCCCCAGGCCCACGGTGGCACGGCGCTCGTCGAGCCGGTCTGGGTCGGCGATCGGCCGGGGCCCGTAGTAGCCCTTGTTGTTGTCGAAGTACTGCGTTCCGTACGTTTGCTCCTGCTGCTGGGCGACCTGGCAACGATCGGTCAGGTAGGCGAAGTGCCGCGGCAGGGCCTCGCCGGCTTCCACAGCTGCTGTCAGGAGCTGGAGCGCGTGCAGCTGGAAGGGCAGGTCCTGGTCGGCGTGCTGTGCGATTCACTAGTCAAGTCCACTGTCGGGATGGGGACTGTCGAATCCCGAACCAACCGCCGGAGCCTGCCCTGTCACGCGACCGACGCGGGCCCATCGTAGTGACGTGATCGATCAACTGACCGGTTGGGCCTACCAGATGGTCTTCACCAGCAACACCCAACGCACCGAGCAATCACACCCTGACTCGACTTCTATAACACTGGCCGCCGACACACCGCACTCGGCGGCCAGCCACCGATCAGCCGACTGTCACCAACGTCATGACCGAGTGCACCTGGACCAGCGCGGATAGATCAGCGCCCGCTGTGAGCGTCCGCGTTCTGTTCCGTCCGTGCCATGCCGGCCGGCTCTGCGTCCTGGGCGTGATGGGGGTCGCCGGGAGCGAGGGCACGGGCGAAGGCAATCATGGAAGCATGGCGCTGTCCGGGATCGAGGTGCAGAGCGGTGCTCAGAGCCCGCTGAAGGCCCGGCCACTGGAGCGGGAGCCATCCGGGGAGCGGTGCCGGGACGGTGCCGGTGATCGCTTCCAGCATGTCCGGCTCCGTTTTCTGAGGGGGGACCGCGTAGGTGCCGGAGAGCATGAGGTAGAGCACGGCCGCGACGGAGTACTGGTCGGATGCGGGCGTGGCAGTGGGCAGCGATACCTGCTCGCGCAGGGCGAGGGCGATTTCGGGCGCCGTGTAAATGGTGATCTGGCTGCAGTAGCCCATGGGGGCGTCGTCGATGCGTGCGGCACTTTCGAAATCGATGATCGTGACGTGGTGTTCGCTCCCGACCAGGATGTTGCCGGGGTGAACATCCCCGTGAGCGACTCCGCGGGAGTGGAGCCTGGCATACCCATGACACAGGGCCAGCGCGAGGGACTGGGCGAAGGCCAAGGACCCGGCTGAGGGCCGTTGCATCAGAAGTCTGGAGCCCTCCAGGAGCAGACCGAGTGTCGGGCCTGGGCGGTGTTCCGTGATCAGGTACCGCCACCCCGACCGTGTCCCGGATTCGATGAGCAGCGGCGTACCGTCCTGTTCGTTGAGGAATCGGAGGATGGCTTCCTCATTGTCCATGGCGGCATGAGCTGCCCGTGGCGCATGAGGGCACAAGGCTTTGACCATGGCCCGATGCCCTTGCTCGGATACTGCCTCCTGGGTAAGTGCTGTGCCCTGCCGCGGGATGGCGTGGGTGACGGTATAGCCGGCCCAGTTGTTCTCCGGCTCGTCAGGACAGGTGTGCGGTACCGGCATGCTCATTTGTGTGTCCCGGCTCGTTGGCACGGCAGGAGAAGGGGGCAGGCGACGAGACAGTGCTGGTGAACGGATCGCCGTAGGCGGTTGCAAGGCGCGCCCGGCAAATTGCGGGAGCGCGCCTTGTCGGCCTATGACGGCCGATGCCCGATGGGACCGGAATCGGCCGGCTCAACATGTTGGGGGTGCGTGCACGGAAGCCTGCTGGGTGGCAGGGGTGAGGAGCTCGCCCCTGCCACCCAGACGCGGCCCGTGCACCAGCCCGTGGGATGAGGCAGGTGTTACTTCAGTGCCTCGATGGGTCCACCGTTGATGACGTTCCCGAAGATGTTCCCGAAGGTGCCGACATTGCCCGCGAGCTTACCGATCTCGGCTCCCACGGACGACAAGAACATGGGGCGCGCGGTCTGGGCAGCGGCGGGGGCCATGGACCAGGTGCCTGTCACCCTGGTGGTGTGGTGGGCACTGGCGTGCGCGGCCGTACTCGCCAGCAGCGTGGCGCCTACCGCCGTCGCGCTCACCACCAGCGCCCGCCTGGCGAATCGCTGAATGCTCCCGCCCGCGCCCACTGGGGAACCTCCGTCCGGCCTGCTCTCTTCACCACTCATTGCCCACCCCTTCTCTGGCTGTCTCGACCCGACACGATTCCCGCGACAGGCATAGGAATGAAAAACTGCCCGCCCGCTGGCCGAATGCACCCGGACACGGACCCAACTGCCAAGCGCACAGGTGCCTCTCAGGGCGCGCCAGGCCACCCGCGCGCCCTGATAACTCGCATATTCCGAAGGTTTTCGAGCATCTTGGGTCACTGCGCCACGCCACAGCCAGGACCGGCATATCGGCGTATCGCAGCGGCAGCTTCCCGTACCTCCTGATTGCCGCCGACCGCATCTGGCCGTTGGGTCCTACTCTGCGGGCCTCACCCGGGTCGCGCAGCGGCTGTAGGGCCCTGTTGCTGTGGGAGCGGATGATGAGGTAGTGGCTATGGAAGTTGGTGCGTTGGTGCACCAGCGGGGGACAGACGTGAACGGGTCTCGGAAGAGATGGTGACGCCGCCGTCGCCCAGTTGCGCTTTGAGGGCCACGTGATCAAGGACGAGGACGTCGCCCGGCTGTCGCCGCTGACGGACCGGCACTTCGGCTTCCTTGGGCCGCTGCCTGTTCAACATCGCGGCGAGCGGCTCCGACCAGGGCCTGCGGCCCCTGCGCGACCCGGACGCGGTCGATCCTGACCAGGACACCGAACGCTGGCGGAAGAGGCCTTTGTCTTGGTGTCCGGGTGTCCTCACGGGGCCTTGTTGCGTTCCTTCGTTGTCGCTGGTCACCGGCGCGGAGAGGGCTGTCGAGGACGGACGTGCCTATTGAGGCTGCCCGGCGGTGAGCGCCAGCATCACGATGAGCGGGTTGAGTGGCCCGGTGTATGGATCGGCTTCCCGTACGGCTCTTTCGTAGGTGGTCTCGTCCTCGCTGGGCCCAGAGAAAGAGCTCCGCCGAGGGGTGCTCTGTCAAGCCGATGGGCGGCCTTTCGTTCGGCCGGGTGGTGTGAGCTTGGCCGTGACGGTCGGGTGGGCATGGTCTGCCTGAGGGGGCGGCTGTGGTGCCTGGATCGCCGGCCGGATGCCCGGCGGTGCCGAGTGCGGTGCAGGCTGTGATGGGAGAGTTGGCATGACAGTCGAAGCATTCGTGACAGAGCCGATCGCGGTCGTCGGTATGGGGTGTCGGTTCGCTCCCGACCTTTCATCTCCTGAGGACTTGTGGCGGTTCCTGGTCAGCGAAGGCGATGCGGTTCGTGGTGTTCCGGCAGACCGTTGGGCCTCGTTCGAGGAACGGAGCCCGCTGGAGCGGGGTGTGCTGCGGAACGCGACGCGCCATGCCGCCTATCTGGACGATGTCCAGGGGTTCGACGCCGTGTTCTTCGGCATTTCGCCCCTTGAGGCCCTCTACATCGACCCGCAGCAGCGGCTGGCCCTTGAGGTGGCGTGGGAGGCGCTGGAGCACGCGGGTATCCCTCCCGATTCGCTGCGGGGAACGGATGCCGGGGTGTATATCGGGGTGACCTTCGGCGAGTACGGGCTGCGCACCATGGCGGATCTGGCCGATATTCAGCCGTGGGCCGGCCTGGGGGCCGCGTACTACGCGGTGCCCAACCGGATCTCCTATCTGCTGGATTTGCGGGGTCCCAGTCTCGCGGTGGATACAGCGTGCGCGTCGTCGTTGTCCGGGGTTCACCTGGCCTGTCAGAGTCTGCGGACGGGCGAGTCCTCGCTGGTGATCGCGGGCGGGGTGAGCGTGCTGAGCGCGCCGCACAGCACAGTCGCCCTGGATGCGATGGGGGTGACCGCGCCGGACGGGCGCTCGAAAGCGTTCTCGGCCGACGCCGACGGGTACGGCCGTGGCGAGGGCGTTGGGATCGTGGTGCTCAAGCGGCTTGGCGACGCGCTCGCCGCCGGTGACCGTGTGTGGGCGGTGATCCGGTCCAGTGTGGTGCAGCATGACGGCAAGACCGACGCGATCATGATCCCTGGCCGTGAGGCTCAGGAGAACATGCTCCGCGACGCCTACCGGCGCGCGGGCATCGCCCCCGAGCACGTCGACTACATCGAGGCCCACGGCACCGGCACACCGGTGGGTGATCCGATCGAGGCCGCGGCTCTGGGCGCCGTGGTGGGAGCCGGGCGGCCGGCTTCTGATCCGTGTCTGATCGGTTCGGTCAAGCCGAACATCGGGCACCTGGAGGCCGGCGCGGGGGTCGCCGGGCTGATCAAAGCGGTCCTGGCGGTGCATCACGCCCGGATCCCACCGACCACGCACTGCCCGACGCCGAACCCGTCGATCGACTGGGAGGCTGCACGACTGCGGGTGGCCACCTCGCTGACATCGTGGCCGCGCACTGGCCAGCCGCGGCGGGCCGGGGTCTCCAGCTACGGCTACGGGGGTGTCATCGCCCACGTGGTCCTCGAACAGGCTCCCGTCCCGATCGGTCACCGGGAACATCAGGTGGCTGACCGGATGCCCATGCTGTTTCCCGTCTCAGGCTCCACAGCGGCGGCGCGCGGCGACAACGCCCGCCACCTGGCCGACTGGCTCAGCTCCCACCCGCAGTCCTGCCTGCCCTGCCTGGGCCACACCTTGTCCCGCCGCAGGAACCATCTCCAGCACCGCTCCGGCGTCGTGGCGAACACGTCGGAGGCGTTGCGGCTAGGGCTCGGGCGCTTGGCGGAGGGCAAGTGGACCCCGGTCCTGGCCGTCGGCTCTGTCGCGGCCGGAAGGCCGGTCGAGCCGGTGTGGGTGTTCTCCGGGCACGGCGCGCAGTGGCCTGGGATGGGCCGGGATCTGCTCGCGACCGAGCCTGCCTTCGCCGCCGCAGTTGACGAGCTGGGGGCGGTGTTCCGGGACGAGCTCGCGATGACCGCGCGCGAGTTGCTTGCGCAGGAGGACTTCTCGGCTGTCGAGCTGGCTCAGCCTGTGGCGTATGTGATGCACATCGGTTTGGCGGCACTGTGGCGGTCCTACGGGGTGAGGCCCGGGGCCGTGATCGGGCATTCGGTCGGCGAGATCGCCGCCGCGGTCGTCTCCGGTGCTCTCACCCCCGTTCAGGGCGCCCAGGTGGTGTGTCGCCGCTCGCGCTTGTTCGGGCGTGTCGACGGGCAGGGCGCGATGGCCCTCGTGGGCCTGCCGTTCGCCACGGTGGAAGAACAGCTGAGCGGACGAACGGATGTGGTCACGGCCATCCACGCCTCCCCGGAGTCCACCGTGATCTCCGGGACGGAGCAGGCCGTCACCGAACTGTACGCGCGGTGGCGGGACGAGGGCCTGGTGGCGGTGCGCGTCAACAGCTCCGTCGCCTTCCACAGCCCCCAGGTGGACTGCCTCATCGACGACCTCGTAGCGGACCTGGCCGGCCTCACCCCCCGCGCGCCTTCACTGCCCGCCTACACTTCCACCCTCGCCGACCCGCGGTCGGCCGCGGTGCGCGACGGCAGGTTCTGGGCCGCCAACATGCGGCACATCTGCCGCTTCAGCCCCGCAGTCGCGGCCGCGGTCGCCGACGGCCACCGCCTGTTCCTGGAGATCTCCTCACTCCCTCTGGTCACCCACTCACTGGAGGAGACCCTCAGCCACCTGGGCGTTGAGGACGGCGTAGTGGCCCACACACTGCGCCGCGACCGGCCCGTGCGCGACACCTTCCTGAAGAACCTGGCCACCCTGCACTGCAACGGCAGCCCAATCGCCTGGGACCGTCTCCATCCAGAGGGCGAGCTGCTCGAACTGCCCACCAATGCCTGGCAGCACCGCCCTTACTGGGCCGAGCCCGCACCAGGTGTCGGCGCACGCGGCGGCCACAACCCGGCCGCCCACACTCTCCTCGGACCCCGCCAGGGTGTCGGCGGCGAGCCCATCGACATCTGGTGCACTCGACTCGACGACGCCAGCCGCCCCTACCCCGGCCGCCACCCCGTCCATGGAGTGGAAATCGTGCCGGCGGCCGCGCTCCTGGCCACCTTCCTGGAAACCGGCAGCCCCGAGCGGCCCGTACGCGCCCTCACCGACATCGCATTGAAAACTCCGGTCGCCCTCACCCCGCCACGCGAGGTCCAGGTCATCCGGCATGCCGACACCGTAAAACTCCTCACGCGCATCGCCGACGAAGCCAGCACCGCCCCCAGCACCTGGCTGACCCACACCACAGCCACCCTGTCGTACACGGACCTGATCGACGGCCAGCAGTTCCCCGACTTCCACCAGGTGCGCGACCGCTGCCAGGAGCCCCTCACCGGACACGTCGAGCGGCTGCTGGCCGACATCGGAGCCGACGGCATCGGCTTCGACTGGCAGGCCGTCGACCTCCGGCGCGGCACCGGGGAAATGACCGCCCGCATGACTCTCGGCAGCCGGTCAAGCGGCACTGCGTCCTGGGCCACGCTCTTCGACGCCGCCGTCTCGCTCACCCCCCTGGTGCTGCCCGACCAGAGCACCCAGCGCATGCCCGCCCGCATCCGCACGGTTGCCGTGCACGGCGACACGCCACCCGCTGAGATCAACGTCGTCGCCCGCCTGCACCCCCATACACCCGCCGAGGCCGTCGACGTGTGGGTCACCGACGCAAACGGCCGACCCGTGGCCTGCATCATCGACATCACCTTCGGCCTCCTCGACGTCGGCTCCACCCAGGTCAGCGACCCGCAACGCCTTCTCCACGAAATGACATGGCGCCCCCTGCCCCTGCCCTCGGGCTCCGGCCATCGACTGAGCCAGATCGTTCTGGTCGGCGACCACACGGGACTGGCTGAACAGCTCACCACAGCCTGCGCCGCCCGGGGGATCCGCTTCCTGCAGGCACAGCACCCGAACGAGCTTCCCGGCCTCATCGCGAAGCTCACCGCTCCTACCGAGGTGATCGTCACCCCGGCCCTGCCCACCAGGACCGAGGACCTCGCCCAGAGCGCGGCCGACGCCGTATCGACCTTGACCGAGACCTGCCGATGGCTCGCCGCGCACCAGGGCGGGAGCACCCGCTTGTGGTGCCTCACCCGCGGAGTACGCAACGCCGGGCATCTGAGCGCAGCCGCCCACGCCTCGCTGTGGGGGGCCGGTCGGGTCATCGCCAACGAGCACCCCGACCTCTGGGCCGGCACCATCGACATTCCCGTCGACGGCCCCGACCGCGACCTCACCGATCAGCTGCTGCAGGTCCTCAGCGCCACGCCCGGCGAGGACGTCCTGTCCCTCGTCGACGGCGAAGTCCACGCGCCCCGGCTGGCCGTCATCGAAAGGGAACCCGACCGCGGCCCGCTGGTCCTCAAACCCGAAGGCACCTATCTCGTCACCGGCGGACTCGGCTCACTCGGCCTGGAAGCTGCCCGCTGGCTCGTCACCCACGGCGCACGACGCCTCGTCCTGGCAGGCCGGACCCCACTGCCCCCGCGCACCCAATGGTGCTCCGTCCTCGACCCACAGACTCGCAGCCGGATCGACACCATCACCGAGCTCGAAGCCCTCGGCGTCACCGTCCGCACTCTCGCCCTGGACATTGCCGACCAGCCCCAGGCCACCCGCCTCCTGACACCGGAGTCGCTCGGGCTTCCGCCCATCCGCGGAATCGTCCACGCAGCCGGCGTCCTCAACGACCAACTCATCGACCACCTCGAGGAGTCCTCGCTCCGCGCGGTCCTGCGCCCCAAGATCGGCGGCGCGCTCACCCTGCACACGCTGTTCCCCCCAGGAACCATCGACTTCCTCTTCCTGTTCTCCTCCTGCGGGCAGCTCTTCCAGGTCCCGGGGCAGACTGCCTATGCGGCCGGCAACAGCTTCCTCGACACCCTCGCAGCCCACCGCGCACCCCTGGACAGCATGACCACCACCAGCCTGGCCTGGACCGCCTGGCGCGACGGCGGCATGGCCAGCGCCCACGACGCCATCGCCCACCTCATGCAGGCCCACGGCACCAGCGACCTCAGCACCCCGGAGGCGCTTCGCGCCTGGGACCTCGCCACTCGCATCGCAAGCCCCTACCTCGCCATCCTGCCCATCCTCCCGCTACCCGTCGGCACAACCCGCCTCCCCGTGTTCAGCGAACTCAGCCCCACAGACACCAGCGCCGGTCATGACACCCCACAGAAAGACGGTCCTCCCGACTGGACAGGGCTGTCCGCCGCCGAAGCCCAAGCCCGGATCCACAGCATCGTCACCGACGCCGTCGCCACCACCATGCGGTTGCCCACCACCGACATCGACCCCCGCTGCCCACTCGTGGAGATGGGCATCGACTCGGTCATGACGATGAAGATCCGCGGCATCCTTCAGCGCAAGACGGGCATCAGCCTGCCCGCCAACCTCCTGTGGCAGCGCCCAACCACCCACGCCATCACCGCCTACATCCACGACACTGTGACGAGCACTCGCGAACATCCGCAGAATTCCGGGTCGGAGTAGGATCCCCGCCGACCCCCGGCCCGCGGTTGCCCGCATCGTCGGTGATCGCGCTCCTCACGTGCTTGACGATGCCGCCGATCCCGGTCAGTTCCTCACGCTGCCCACGCCTGGCGCTGGGCCCGCGCCTGGTATCTGCAGCGCGGCATCGCCGAGTTGCCGGCGGCCCTCTCGCACCTTCCGTCCTTCACGGACATCTGAGGTACATCCCGCGCCGGCCGTGTTCTTGCGTACGCCGGGCCATGGCTGGTCAGGAGCAGGTGAAGCCGTCTCGAAGGCTCCGGTCGGCGAGCGGGGTAACGCGTCGCGTCCGCCGATCCGGATTGCGTAGAGCCTCGTTCTCGATGGACAGCTCCGTGACCGCCATCAGCGCAGGAACGCCGTCGTGCGGCGCTCGGCGGCCAGTTCGTTCTTGGCTTGCCTCAGGGCCTCGCGCGTCTTCTCCAGCTCACGGGCCATCGTGGCCATCGATTCCGGGACGGCATCGCGGGCCGTGACCTGAGCCTGGAAGCTCTCCACCAAGTCGGGGTGCTGGTAGACGGTGTCGCGGCGCAGCCCGGCCTCGACGGCCAGCTCGCTGATGGTGAGTTTGCCAGTTACCGACCGCAGCGGGGTACCGGCCAGCAGTCGCTCTGCGGCCGCCATGATCGCCGCCCGGTCGGCGGCGGGGTCGCGCGGCTTGCCGCCCATCAGGACCTCGCCGTCGTCGGGCCGTCGTCGTGTGCGCGGCGGCTGGCCGAGTGCCGGTTGATGATGCTACGGGTGTGGCAGGCCTGGGCTTGGGCTCGCTCCCGCCTGGGGCGCGGGGCCAGCGGGTCACCGGCCGCGGCTTCCTGGTGTGCGAGCTGGTCGTTCAGCGCGTTGATATCGCGGTCGGTGTAGGCGAGGTTGGGGCAAGTGGGGCGGCATTCGGACTCGTCGGGGCCGTCTGCGGGCAGCCCGGCGTCGAGGCGGAGGCGGCGGCACGCGGCTGTCTCGGCCCGATAGACGCAGGTCATGGCGCGGCCGTGGTGGATGGCGGGGTCGGTGCTGTCCAGGAGCCGTTCGACGTTGCGGACCTTGTTGACCACGCGCCCGGCGAACGGGGCGGCCAGCATCACGCGGCGCCGGTATTCGTCCCCGGCCGGGCCGCTGACGTGCTCTCCCGCCTCCAGGGCCGCCAAGTCGTCCTCGATCTGGTCGATAATCATCTCCAGGCGTTCGACGGCGAGGTCGTCGAGCCAGCCGGAATCGGCATGGCCGGCGTAGCCGGCCGTCACTCGGGTGCGGAGGTGGCCGTACTGAAGGCCGCAGGCGATCAGACCGCCCGGTTTGCGGACCACGAAGTACGCGAGCGTGCGCCGCAGGCGTGCGGCGTGGAGGTTGCGGCCAGAGGGATCGGGCGGGATCACCGGTGTGCCGCCGGGCTGGTGGAAGTCGGCGTTGACCCAGGCGACGAAGGCGCGGACGGCCTTGTTGATGTGGTAGGTGGTCGCGGCTCGCTGCTCGCGCAGGCGGCGGGTGTTCTGCCACCGGGAGCAGGGGAACAGCAACGGGTAGTCGGCAAGTTGCTCCAGAACGGCGATGGCCTTGGCCACGGGGGCGACCACGGTCCACGTCCTGATGGTGGCCTGCAGCTCATCCGGGTTGCGCACCTTGCCCTTGCTGGGGTGACCGTCCACGCTCAGGCGGCCCTTTTCGTCGGTCGTCAGGCAGCCGCGGCGCAGTCCGAGAGCCTCGCCGGGCCGCATGCCCGACAGGTAGGCGATCACGATGAAGCACGCAGCCGAGAGGTGGCGCACGAGCGGACGCAGCTCCCGGACGCCGATCGGCCGGCTTCGCCAGGGAGTTCCGTGCAAGAGTCCGGTGATCGTGCCGAGGCAGGCGTCGGGCGCGACTGGTACGCCGTGCTGCTGCGCGAGCTGGATGATCTGCGCGGAGATCTTGCGGACCCGGTGGGCGGTGCAGCCCAGCAGCCGGGCGAGGTGCGGGACGTCGAGCACGATGTCGCCGTTCTCGTCGGGCTTGCCGGGCAAGAATCCGCCGGAGGCGGCCAGCTGCTGGATGTACGCGGCGGCTCGCCCGGCGACCGGGTGGCGTCGGCCGCTGCCGATGGAGTTCGGCAGCGGGTGCGTACCGGCCTGGATCTGGTGGTGCTCGGTGAGCGCGCCGATGATGTCGGGCGCGAAGTCCTCCACCATGTGCAGCGACCAGGCCAGCAGGGCCTCCATCGTCTCCGGCGGGATCCGCGGAGTGCGGTTGTTCCGGGTCTTCACGACGGCGTCGGCCAGCTCGAGACTGGAGGGTGCTCCCCATGGCCGGGGTCCGGGAAGGCGGCAGGACGCGGGCAGGTGGTCGCGGTAGGCCCACAGCACGCGGACGGCTTGGAGCAGCTGGGCGCGGCGGCCCGGGCTGCGGGCGAGGCCGAGTACATGGACGCGGTAGAGGTCCAGGTCGTCGTCGGTGACGTCGGCGAGGCGCCGTACGTGTTGGGTGATGAGCCACTGGGTGAAGACCAGCAGGTCCCCGGTCCATCCGCGCAGCGTGTCGAACGCCGCTGACTCTCCCGGCGGTCCCAGCGTCAGGACGGCGGGCCGGGGATGGTCCAGTACGGCGAGGGCGAACGTCTTGATGGGGTTGGTGAAGCGCCGAGGGAACTTCTCCCAGTGCAGGCACCTGCCTACCCAGTGCGCGTCGGTCTCGGCGTGGTCCAACACCCACAGGTCCTCGGCGAAACGGGACAGCTCGGCCCGCGCGACTCCGGGGCGCAACGGCCGGCCGCGCAGCACGATCGTGTCCGGGGCGGGCCAGGACACCTCGACGGTATCCGCCTGTTCGGCGGGCGCCCGGGTGTTCATCACAGGTCCAGTCGTCCTTCCAGGAGGTCGTCGGCCAGGTGCCGATCCTGCTCGGTCAGCTGTGTGCGGGCCTGCTCGCGGTCCGCGGCGGTGTAGTGGGGTGGTCCGATCAGGTGGGTCAGCCGGGCGAAGGCATCTCCGTAGCGGAAGGCCCACACATCCGGGTCTATGTGGGTGCGCAGTTGCGCGAGCTGGTCGTGGACGTAGACCTGGACCGGAAGGTGATGGGGCAGCGCGCGGGCGTTGCGGCAGCTCAGGCATGCCAGGAAGGACGCGGTGCACGGCTCGCCCGGGGGCGTGTCGGGGCCATCGCGGTGGTCGGCGCAGCTGGCCAGGACGGTGTCCTCCTGCCCGGCCAGGATCCGCTTGAGGACATCGGGCCCCACGCCCATCTCGGCCGCCGCCCGCTGCGGATCCTCCTCGGCCATCGCCGCGAACGCGGCGCTGAACACCGGCACCTGCTGGCGGCCACGGGCCTTGGCGACCTGCTCTTCCAGAGCGGTTCGCACGATCTCACGGCCTTCGCGCCGTACTGCGGGGCTGCGTTTGAGGTAGCGGTCGTTGAGGGTCTGGCGACTGTGCGCGACCGGGCGCCGGATGCGCTCCAGCGCGGTCTGGCGCAACCGCAGCACGTCGACGCTCGGCAGGCCCGTGACCTGATCGTCTGGTTCCGGGCTGTCGTCGTCCGGTGCCTCTTCGACGTCGCCCGTCGTCGTGGCGCCGCGGCGGGGCAAGAGCGGGAAGCCGTTGCCCGCCGCCCAGTCCGTCGTGTGCGAGGAGGCGATGCCGCCGGCCCACCGGCCATGGTTGAGCTTCGTCGTCCGTACGTATCCGAACGCCAGGTCGTGGCCTCCGTGTCGTCGTGAGAGCTCAGTCAGCTCCAGCAACAGCAGGTACACCCGCAGCGGCGAGCGGAACAGCCGCACCTCGCTGTCGTCGCCGTCGACGAACAGGCCAGCCAGACTCTCGGGGAGGTCCTCCACAGGCGTGACCATGTACTCGCGGTCCGGCCCCCGCCTCGGCTTGGTCCCCTCCACCAAAGCGAGCGCCGGGGCGCCGGCTACGCCGCCGTCGGGGCGAAAGTGCGCGGCCGGCCACGTCCCCACCGTGCCGAAGTTCTCGCCGGTCATGTCCACCAGCAGCAGCGAGAAGGCCGCCGCCTCCAGCCGAGTCAGGCACAATCCGGTCACCAAGGCGCCCGTCCCGCCGTACCGCCGCATCCACTTGAAGGGACGGCCCGCGCCGTCGCGCGGAACATCGCCGGTGCGGTCGATCACATCCAGCGCCCCGCCGAGCCGCTCCTCGTCAGCCTCGGTCTCGCCCCGCCGGTAGCAATCGAGAAGATCGCGGGAGGCGCGGATCCGGTCCCGGGCCGAGCGGACATCGTGGCGGACGGCGGTCAGGATCTGCTGCCGCTCGTCCTCGCTATACGCCAACACCGCGTCCGTCTCCCGCTCCGGCAGCCGCCCGTGCAGGATCGCCGCCCGGGTAGCTGCCGGAAGGCAGGGCGCGTCACGCATCAGCGTCCGCAGCCGCCACGCCGACGGCAGCTGCGAGCCCGGGGACAGAGACAGCTTGAACGCCGCCACATGGGCGGACGAGATCTCCTCCGGCCGCTGCGGCACATCGCTCTGTTTCGACAGGAACGTCGCGAACCGCACCAGCATCGTGAAGTACGAGCCCGCCGTCTTGATGCTCTTCACCCCGCGCCGCGGGCCAGTCGCCGCGGCAAACACCTCGGCCAGCTACCGCTGCAGCTCACCCGAGACGGGCACGCCGCAGAAGTCGAAGACGCGCGAGTGACAGCCCTTCTCATCGATGTACCGCACCGCGCACTCGCCATCGGCGACGAGCAACCGCTCGGGTGGCCGCCAGCCCGCCGCGGGCAACGAGGCCCGGCGGCCACGCCGGCTCACGACCAACCCTCCCCAGTCCGGCGCGCCGACGGGCTGGCCGGGACAACGCGGCGCAGGACCCGGTCGCTCGACGCCCCGATCCGCTCCGCGAGCCGACTGACGGCGGCGTGCTCCTCCTCGTCGAGCAGCGACATCAGGTAGTCCGTCTCCAGAGCGGTGAAGGGCTCCAGGTACCAGTCCTTCGTCGTTTGCGGGCTTGCATGGCCCAGGAGGCCGGCCAGCTGAAACCACACATCGCCGAACTGGTCCCGGAACTCGCGCAGCTCGGTCTCGGTGAAGCCCTCCACCCGCTGGTTCCACACCAGTGACAAGATCGAGAACCAGCGCAGGGCGAAGGAATGCCGGCACATGTGCGGGCGGCAGAACAGCGGCACCGTTCCCCGACCGCCCGCGCGCTTCCACGCGGCGGCGACGCACTGGTTGGCCTCGGTGAACCGCTTCTCCCAGCTGTGGGCGTGCATCGGCAGTCCGTGCACTCCGAGCCAGACCGCCAGCGGCTCCAGGCCCTCCTCGGTCTGCCGGAACAGCCGCAGCCGCTCCTCAGGCTCCAGAGCGTCCAGCGACTTCGTAGTGCTACCCCCGCTCGTCAGGACGGTCAGCGTACGAGCCTGCGGGCTCAAACGTGTGACGATCTCTATGCCGGGAAGCCGGTCGTAGCGTCCCGCGCGCCGGGCCCTGCGGACGGCCTCCGCGCGGGAGCCTTCGATCGGGTCCATGTAGCCCGCCACCGACGCCACAACCCCAGCCGGAACCCGGTAGTCCCGACCCTCCCGCTTGCCCTTGGCGCAGGCGCGCGCCAAGTGAGCTCGGGGAAACCGGCCAGCGGCATCTGCGGAGGGCAGCTCGACGTCCAGGACGCTGCCCCACTCCGCCAGCCGCAGGCCCGTTGCCGTACAGCCCGTCGACGAAGGCACAGTCCCGGTCCTCGTTGGCGCCACGCCACCTCTCGGCCCGCAAACCGTCGAAGGCATAGCCGCGGAAGCCGATGTCCCGCCACTGCTCGAAGGCACCGCGCAGCAGCCACTTCACCCTCCGTCGGATCGAGCCCGCCGGACGAGCAGGATCACGCCGCCCACGCTCCGGGGCGATGTCGCCCGGGTCCGCCGCCCCCAGCACGTCGCCGGTCGCCACGGGGTTCGAGCACCCATAAACCGGACTGGCCCATGAGTAGAAGGAGTTCAACGCCGCCTGATCGGTGTCGAAGGAGGTGGGCTCGATCCGCTCCTCGTTGCGAACGTCGGTGATCCGCCAGAACTTGAAGTCCGTGTAGTCCTCGCCGGTCGCTTCGTCCCATGAGATGCCGAGGCTGTCCAGGAAGCCGAGCCACACCGCGAGCGAGTAGGCATACCGCCGCCAGGTCGACGGCTGCTTGGATGCGATCTTGCTCTTGCGGAAATACAAGTTGATCCGTGGGTCGGGCAGCCGGTCATCCGCCGGGAACAAGATGGGGGTCCGGTGACGCGCGCCGTTCCGCTGTGCCCAAGCCAGGACGTCGCCGAACTCTCGAGCCCACGCCTCGTCTGGTGGTGCAGCGGGCCGGTTCAGGTCGTAGAACTCAACAATCCACCCAGTCTCGACACCCACTCAGGTCCCCCACTGCTCCCCAGAATCCGACAGCTATGGAGAGAGTAGAGAAGGATCAGAAGCCACGCCGCGTTCGCGGCCTCTTCGCCGACGAGGGTGTTCCCCGGCCAGCCGCACTCGGCCACCACGGTCTTGAGCCACGCGGTGTTGTCCGCGTCCACCACGCGCATCGCCTCCCAGTCCGACTCGACGTCGTCCTGGCCCTCGCGGACGCCGCGGGCGTGCTGGTCGACGGCTACGCGTCGTACGAGTTCGGCGGCCAGTTCGGGGTTGAGTGGATTCGTCATCGTGCCCCCTTCTCCTGCGCGTACATCAGCACCGCGAGCGAGGCGCCGGACAGGACCATCCGTCCGTCCATGGCGGCCTTGACCGCGTCGGGCAGTGGCCACCACTCCAGCGTCATGCCGGTCTCTGTGCCGTTCAGCTTCTGCTGACCGACGGTCAGGCCCGAGGCGGCGTACATGTGGAGGCGGCAGGTGTTCTTGGCCATGAGCGCGGCCTCGCCCAGACGCCGCCAGGTCGTGGCGGTGATGCCGGCCTCCTCGGCCAGCTCCCGCCGAGCCGCCGCCTCCGGGGTCTCGCCCGGCTCGATCGTGCCCCCTGGCGGGGTCAGCACCTCGCCGTGCACGTACGAGGCGTACCGCACAAGGGCGATCCGTCCCTCGTCGTCCTCCGCGACCGCGAGTGCCCCGTCGGGGACTTCGACGACCCGGAATCCGCTGCGTGCGCCGTCCGGCTGGATCACCTCGTCCTCGTGCACTTGGAGCCGGCCTTGGGCGTAGGCGGTGCGTCGGGACAGCTGCTCCCACCTCGGCGTGATCGTGGTCAACGGTGATTCCCCTCCCTACTCGGTGATCTCGTGCAGAAGATCGGCGGCTTCAGTGACCGTGAACACGGTGTGCTGCGGGCGCGGGGCTGTGCGGGGCGGCGTGCGTCCGTGAGAGACCCACACCGTGGTCAGGCCCATGATGTGCGCGCCTGCGACGTCGTGTTCGAGGCTGTCTCCGACCATGGCCACGTGCGGCCCCGGCTGGGAGTCGAGCCGGGTGATGGCGTGGCGAAAGATCTGTGCATCGGGCTTGCGGATCTTCACGGCGTCGGAGATGACGACGGTGTCCACCAGATCGTGTAAATCGGCTTGGCGCAGCTTGTTCGTCTGGTTGTCGACCATGCCGTTGGTGACTACCCCCAGTTGCCAGCCTGCTTCCCGCAGGCCGGCGAGCATCGCGTGCACTTGTGGGTCCGGCTCGACGAGCTGTGGCATGCGCTTCCGGTACTGGGCGTGTAGTCCTTTCACCGGCGGCCGCACACCGAATGTGGTCTTGGCCAGCTCGAAGAATTCTGCCCGGCGCGACGAGTACTCGGGGTCCGCTTTCAGCAGCCATTCCAGCGGCACACCGTGTTCGGCGGAGAACTCCGCCGCCCATTTCGCGAAGATCTCCCGGCGTGGGATCAGGGTGTCGTCGAGGTCGAACAGGGCCACCTGTTCACGCATCTGCGGGCTCCTCTTCCCTCGGGGCGGGCACCTTCGCGGTCGCGTACTGGGCTGCTTCGATTTTGAGGAGTTCGCTGTGGGCGGGCGCGATGGCGTAGCTGTACGGCCCGCACACCCCCGCGCTGTGATGAGTAGCGGCGGCCAGAGCGGCGTCCAGCCGTTCACGCGGACCCAGGCCAACTGGAGCCGTGGCGTGAAAGGCACCGAGGGCCAAGTCGCTGCCGCAACCCACGGCCGCGTATCCGTCAGCCGGCTCACCCACTTGATAGTCGCCCCCGATGACGAACAGGCGTCCATAGACGCCGACGAGGAACGTGCCGGCCCACTCCTGCTCGGAGTCCTTACGCGCCCATCCGCCGTCCTTCAGGCACGTGCGCACCTTGTCCACGAACTTCGTGGCCATGAACCGCTCAAGGTCGCCCTTGGGCCTGGGCGCCTTGAAGGCATGGTGCAGCAGCTGTCCCATGCGGAAGCTGGTGGTGAAGCCCATGGCATAGGGGCCGTTGCGGAACACCTTCGAGTCCTTGCGGATTGCGATGGACAAGCTGTTCCTGGAGACTCCGGCGGAATCCCCGCCGATGTGCACCTGGTCTTCGTGGACCAGGCCGACGATCACGGTCATGCTTCCCCCTATGCTCGTGCTTCGTGGATGACGTGACGGTGCAGGTGCTTCGGGTTCTGGTACGCCTTCATCGGGGGACTGGCCCGTAGGCCGCGGCCGGCGCGCCCGTGACCAGCGCCCAGTAGCGATCACGATGCGACCAGTGCCACCACTCGGTCGGGTAGTTCACGAACCCCGCGCTGGACATGACGGTTGCGAGAATTCGGCGGCGCGCTCGGTGCAGGGAGCTGATGTTCGCGGCGTCCATGTAGCAGGCGCCCTCGCTCTCCTCCGGTGTCGAATTTGTTCGCGTCCCCAGGTCGAGCTCCGCCCCGCTGGAGTCGGCGAGGGTGATGTCGACGGCTGCGCCGGCGGGGTGCGGGGCGACGTCGGGCGGCGAGACGTAGCGGCTGGCCGCCGAGTGGACCTGCTCGGCCGTCCACTGCGGGTTCTCCGCCCGCAGCTGCTCGGCGTACTCGGCGAAGTACTCCTCTTGGAGCCGCGGTGGCCGGTAGCCCTCGACCAGCAGCAGCCGCAGTCCATCAGGAAGGGCGGCCTGCGCGGACAGGAGTCGCTCGAGGACGTTCTTGCGCACGTGCGCGAAGTGCCCGGCCGTGTCCTGCCGACTTTTGTCGATCAGAAGTTCGCTACTGCGCGCGTCGACCAGTCGCTCGCCGCATTCGCGCACGGGTATGGCCGCGACCTTGGGGTCGGACATCAGAACGATCTCACTCATGCGACGTCTCCCGTGTAGAAGCCGTTCAGCCCGCCGGCCTGGGCGATGAGCTCGGGGAGGCTGGCCTGGACTGAGGGCGGCATGAACCGCAGACCGGTGAGTTTGTCCAGCGGGATCCACTCGGCGCCGGTCTGTACGTCGTCCGGCACGGTGGCGCCGAGCGTGTCCGGTTCCTCGACGAAGTGGCACCAGAACAGGGCTTCGACGCGGTGGACGTGCGGTGTGCTCGGGCTGTCCGGGTGGTTCCATGGGATGTGCTCGCGCAGCTGGATCAGGGGTCCGGCGGTGACGCGGACGCCGGTTTCCTCGAGGACCTCGCGTTCGATGCAGGCGGCCAGCGTCTCGCCGGGCTGTTGTCCGCCCCCGGGCAGCCAGTAGGTTCCGGGTTTCGGCCAGTCGCCCCGGCCGAGCAAGACGTGGTCGTCGCGGACGACGAGGCCAGTCGTCGAGATCCTGATGTAGCGGTCGTTCAAGGTTCCCCTCCTATCGGTCTTTGCTGAGTTCGTAGAGTTCCTGGAACAGGCCGCCCCCGGTGACGAGCTGGTCGAAGGTGCCCTGTTCGGTGACCCGGCCGTGCTCCATCACGACGATCCGGTCCGCGATGCGGGTGTTGTCGAGCCGGTGGGTCACCACGACGGTGATGCGGTCGGCCGCGATCTTCTTGAGCTCGGTGAAAATCGCGTGTTCCCCTCGGGCGTCCATCTCCGAGGTGGGCTCGTCGAGGACCAGGACGGCCGGCTGCCGGTACAGTGCCCGTGCGCAGGCGAGCCGTTGCCACTGCCCGCCGGAGAGGGTGACGCCGCCGAACAGCTCGCGGGCGAGGAGCGTGTCGAGCTGCTGGGGAAGTTCTTGGACGACGTCGACCATGCCGACCTGCTCGAGGGTTTCCCAGACGGCTTCGTCGTCGAAGGTGCGGGGCTGGCCCAGGGTGACGTTCTCGCGCACGGACAGGGGCCAGCAGGCGAAGCTCTGCGGCACCACCGCGGTCCGCTCCGCTACTTCGGTCACGTCGGCGGCGGCGAGGTCGGTGCCGTCCCAGGTGATGCGGCCCTTGTCCGCCTCCGTCAGGCCGAGCAGGAGCCGCACGAGCGTGGACTTGCCGGATCCGTTCTCGCCGACCAGCGCCACGACCTCCCCGCGCCGCAGCGTCAGCGTCAGATCGTCCACGGCCGGGGAGGTCTTGTTCGGGTAGGAGAACGTCACCTTCTCCACTCGCACGCTCTCCACAACCGGCGGCACCGGAGCGCCGCCCTCGTGCGGGGCCAGGCGCTTGGCGTCGGCGATGAACCGCGCCCAGTCGCCGAGGTAGAGGCTGTTCTGGAACATGCCGACGGTGGCCTGGAGCAGATCCCGCATGTTCGCCAGGGCGGCGCGCACCGCGACGATGACGGTCGCGGAGACCGCCAGGGAAACGCGGCCCGAGACGGTCAGCAACAGCAGCACCCCGTACGCGCCGACCAGGCACAGCCCGCTCGCGGCGTACGACAGGAGGCTGACCCGCAGTTGCCGGGGAACTTCTGAGAGGATCCGCGCGGTGACGACCTGGCCCATCCGCTCGTACCAGAACCGCAGGTAGGCGATCATCGCGTTGCCGCGGATCTCGTCGCCGAAGTGGATGTTGGTGGCGTAGCCGCGCATCATCGACATCACGGTGCGCCCGGCCGCGTTGACCACGTGGGTCCGGTATTCGATCTTCGCCCGGAGCACCGTGCCTACGCCCGACGGCAGTACCGCGAGCATGAGGACGGCGAGCATCAGCGGGTGCAGTCCGGCCAGCACGCCGCCGGCTGCCACCAGCCGCACGAGCGACCCGAGGAAGGTCTGGGTGTCGGTGACCATCCGGTCGTAGCGCACGGCTCCGGCCTGGGCGCGGTCGTGGTCCTGCTTGAACTGCGGGTTGTGGAACGTGGCGAGCTTGACCGTGAGCACGGCGTTCACCAGCGCGTTGTCGGCCGACAGGTACAGCTTCGGCCGCAGCCGTTGCTCGGCCCACTGCCCGAACGCGTGCGCGCCTCGCGAGAGGGCCGCCGCGATACCGCCGACGATGAACCACGGCAGTGCCTGGTGGACGCGCTCGCCGACGCTGCCTGTGCCGACGAGCGGCACCATCGCCTTGGCGGTCACCGCCAGCACCACCGCCGCGCTCGCCCCGGCAGCGACCTCGGCCAGCAGCAGCACGATCGCCGCCGTGCGGTCGAGCTTCCATGCCATGTGCGCGACCTGCCCGAACAGGCGTGGGATCCTCGCGCACAGCCGCAGGAACCCGCCCTCCTCCAGCGCGTTCCGCGCGCCCGTGCCCTTGTAGCTGATCAGTCCCGGTTCCGGCATCGACGGCCTGTTCAGCGTCCGGGCCCGTTTACTGTCTGACGAGTTTTCCACCGTCCTGTTCTCCCTCCCCTTGGGTAAAGAGCACCTGGTTAAAGACACCCAGCGCCTACTGAGGTTTTCGCGTGGGTGTCGGGTCGTGACGAGTGATCGTGAGGCCGGTTTCAGTGAGGCAGCCGTCGATCAGGTCAGGCCGGTACTGGATCTGCCGCAAGCCGTGGCGGAGGGTGCGGGTGAGGTGGTCGGCGTCGGTGAAGGCCGTGTTGGCCAGAGGGCCGCGCCGCAGCAGAGACCAGACGCCCTCGACGGGATTGAGGTCGGGTGCATAGGTGGGCAGGTGGACGATGGTCAGCCAGTCATGGGCGTCGGCGTACTGGCGTATCCCGGCCGCCCGGTGGGTGTTCAAATTATCCCAGACGAGGATGACCGGGCCGCCCAGCTGCTGGTGAGCACAGGCGATCAGGTCCCGGTAGTCGGTCCAGTCGAAGCTCGTCCGCTCATGTTTGCGTTTGTTGTAGACGCGGGGCCGGTAGATCAGCCGGGAGCGTTCGCCGGGCCGGTAGCAGACCATGGCCGCAACCGAGATGCGCCGGAAGGAACGGCCCCTGACCCGCACCACCGGGGTATGCCCGCGCCGGCCCCATGTGCGGGCGCGTGGCGGCGTCATCGAGAAACCGGCCTCATCCTCGAAGCAGACCCAGGCCCCGAGCGCCGCCGCGGTGCTTCCACGCATGGCCACACGTCCTTCTTCCACAACTGCACCGCATGCTCGTCACGCTCCACGGCACGGCGGGCCGGGCACTGCCAGGACCAGCCGTTGCGGTGCAGCAGACGCCACACACCCGCCACCGACACGGTCAGGTGGAAACGCCTGCCGATCACCGTCTTCACCCGTGCCAGCGTCCACCGCTGGTCCTTCCAGCCATGCGCCGCCGGCCCCTGGGCCAGCAGCTCTTCGAGCACGGCGAACTGCCGGGCACTCAGCTTCGACCGATGCACCGGGCCCGTGGCCTCCAGCCCCCGCATCCCGCTCTCGCGCCAGGCACGACGCCAGCGTTCCACCGAGCGTTCACTCACACGCAGGTCCCTGGCGATCACCGCAGTCTTCTCTCCCTGGGCAAACCGCTCGCCCGCTTCCATCCGGATCCGCTCTCTCAACGCCTGCTGGCCGGCGGTCAGCCCGCCCCCTTGCGCGTATCGCATGCAACCTGCGTACCGCAGGGATCACCACCCGTCACGACCCGACACCCACGCGAAAACCTCAGTAACCGGCCTGAAGGGCCAAGGACACGGGTGCTGGCGGCCGTCGACGAGTCATGCGGATCGCGTGGCGAGCGATCGCCGTGCGCGGGTCCTGTGTCAGCCGCCTGTCGGCGGGTGGATCGCACGCAGCTGAGCTGATCGAGTGAACGGCAGGCGCCTCGTCCCGATCGCTGAGAAATCGCCCATAGAGTGATCGCCCATGAGTCGGCAGCACATGGATCTTGAGGCATACGACGAGCGTGCACAGAGTGGTCCCTGCTTCGTCTGTGCGTTCCTTTCCGGGCACCCGGACTACCGCCACGAGACGGTCTTCGAGGATGAAGACCATGTGGCGTTTCTGGACCGGTGGCCCACGCTGCCGGGGAAGCTCCTTGTTGCCCCGAGGCACCACGTCGAACACGTCGTGCGCGACCTGAATGAGGCTGCCTACACGCGGCTCATGCTGTTCGTTCGCGAGATTGCCCTCGCTGCTGAGGCAGTCTTGGGACCTGAGCGAACGTACCTTTACTCGCTCGGCAGCCAGCAAGGAAATACTCACCTCCATTGGCACGTCGCGGGTTTGCCCCCCGGCGTTCCCTACAGGGAGCAGCAGTTCCACGCTTTGATGAGCGAAAATGGCGTGCTTTGCCCGACACCGGAGGACGCAGCCACGACGGCGGCTCACATCCGTGAGGCCGTTGTCACCCAGCGGGCGTCTCGACGCCGTGAACCTGTCCACCACGGCGCCTAGCGGTTGGCAGATGGAGGAACGGGCCTGTTCGTCGTTGCGGGAGGCAACGGAACTCCGAGGCTGCGGATGTGCTCGGCGAACTCGGTCGCGCCGTTGAATCGGTGGGCTTGCATGCCCACGGAACGCGCTGCGAGTACGAACGTCGGTTCGTCGTCGAAGTAGGCCAGAGCGCTTATCAAGCTGCCCATGCGGCTGGCGGCGGTTTGGTACGCGAGAGGTGAAGGCTTGTCGACGCCCAGGTCCGCCGACGGGAAGACGAAGTCGAACTCGATGCAGTGGTGCTCGAGATCCGCGCGCAGGGCATCGGTGCAGTTGGACAGCACGCCGACGGGCACGTGCTCGCGGATCTGTCGCAGGAGGCCGATCATCGTGGGGTCCGGTTCTCCGCGGTCGGCTCGCCACGGGCCGAGGTGGTCCCGGACGGCTGGCCCGTAGTCGTTCGCCAGGCGGTCGGCGACGTCGGAGGCCCACTGCTGGTCGGTGAGGACGCCGACCCTGGCCAGGCGGTAGGCCGGGTGGTTGTACGCGTAGCGTGCGATGGTGCCCGGGGGTAGGCCGGCGCGCTGTTCGCTGGCGAGAGCGCCGGCGTTGCGCCAGTGCCGGAAGAGGCCGTTCATATCGAGGAGCAGGCCGTCGATGCTGGGCATGGGGACTCCTTCGGGGTTCGGGCTTGGCCTGGATCAGCGCGGTGCGGCCTGCTGGTAGGCGGCGACGTAGCGGTCTGCGGTGCGGCTCCAGCTGTAGGTGCTCTCGATGCGGGAGCGGCCGGTAGCGGCGCGCCGCTTGCGCTCGCCCGCGTCGCGCAGGGTGGTGATGAGGGTGTCGGCGAGGTCGTCGGGGTCGTCCGGTTTGACGAGCCAGCCGGTGGCGCGGGGTCCGTCAGGGACGATGGTGTGGAGTGGGCCGCCAGTGGCGGTGGCGATGGGTGGGGTGCCGCAGGCCATGGCTTCGAGGTAGATCATGCCGAAGGGCTCGCGCACGGCCGGCGCAACCATGAGATCGGCGCAGGCGAGCCCTGTGGGCAGTTCGTCGTGCCCGCGCCACCCGGCGAAGAAGACATCGCCTTCGATCCCGAGCTCCTTTGCGAGTTCGGCCGGATGCTGTCCTTCGCATTCGCCGGGGTAGCCGCCCCACATCAGCAGGGCCGGGGCGGGGTCGAGGCGGGCACGGGCGGTGGCGAAGGCGCGCAGAAGGACGGGGACGCGCTTGAAGTCGAGGAACCGGCCCACCCAGAGCAGCAGCGGCCGAAAAATACCGGCGTGGTCGCGGAGGCGGCGGAGGTCTTCGTCGGTGTAGCGGATGGAGCCCGGCGTGCCGCCAGGGGCCCAGCCGTGCGGGTCGGTGACGAGCCAGTGCCGCAGGTGCTCCAGACGCTGCTGGTCGGCGAGTCGTTGCGGGCGGAAGGTGCGGATGTCGACGCCGTTGGGGATGACGGGGAGTTCGTGGTCGAGGTCGAGGAGGCGCTGGGCGAGGTCCCGGTCGTGCTCGGAGACGACCATGAGGTGGCCGGCGTGGGGTACGGACTGGCGCAGCCGGGTCAGCCAGTACGGGGAGTGGAGCCACTTCTGCCATGCGGTGGTCGTGAGCAGTTCGGTGTCGGAGGCATCGAGGCTGGCGGCCCTCGCGATGCGCTGTGCTTGGGCGTGGCGGTGCGGGTTGCTCGTGTGAAGGAGGTGGGCTAGGTCACGCAGGGAGATCCCGAGGTGCTGGGCCAGGTTGATGCGCCGGGCCATGCCGTCGATGAGTTTGAGTTCGGTGCCGTGGAGGGTGGTGACCACCGGGGTGCCCGGGTAGGCGGCGCGGACGCTGGTCTGGAGGTGGCTGAGGTGGTGCAGGTGCACCAGGCCGGTGCCGGTGCTGCGGTGGGTGGCCAGGTGGCGGGTCCAGGCACGGGTGAGGCCGTCGGCGTCGAGAGCTGGGACGGCGCTGAAGAGCGGGTCGGGGCAGTTGCCTCGGTCTTCGTAGGAGGGGTGGAAGGGCAGGGGGGCGTGCTGGGGGTTGCCGCCGTGGCGGAAGGCGGCGAAGGCGTCGTTGTAGTCGTACGGGTGGAGGTCGAGACCTTGGTAGAACGACGGACTGTGGGAGGGGTCGCCCGGGTTGCCGAGGGAGCCGGCGTGGAGCCGGGTCGTCCACCCGCGGGTGTTGAGTTCGCGCAGGAGGTAGCGGATGACCTGGGCGCTGCCGCCGCGCGGGTAGAACAGCACGACAGTGTCCATGGAGGGCATGGGGGTGCTCCCTTCGGGCCGCTCGCCGGGCCAGTGATCGGCCCGAAGGGGAGCGGCGGATCAGGCGGTGCTGATGTCGTCGGCGAGCTGGCGCAGGATCGGGCCGTACTCGGGGTGAGCGAGGGCGTGGGCGAACTGGGCTACGAGGTAGGCCGCGGGGTTGCCGGTGTCGTACCAGCGGCCCTGGATGACCTGGCCGTACACGGCGCGGGAGGCGGCGTAGGCGTTGATGGCGTCGGTCAGGTAGACCTCACCGGTGCGGTGCTCGTACCAGCGGCGGGTCAGCTCGCGCAGTTCTTCGACGATGGCGGGGGTGATGACGTAGCCGCCGATGGCGGCGTAGGCGGACGGTGCCTCTTCCGGCTTGGGCTTCTCGACCAGGCCGGTGATGCGCAGCAGGCCGTCCTCCAGGTCCTCCTTGACCACGGGCACGCCGTAGCGCGGGGCGTCGGCCGGGTCCATCGGCATCAGGGCGAGCACGGGGCAGTGGGTCATCTCGTATGCGCGGATCAGCTGCTGGGCCCGGGGGACCTCCGAGACGAAAACATCGTCGGGCCACAGCACCAGGCACGGCTCGTCGCCGAAGTTGCGAGTGGCGTTCAGGACCGGAGTGCCGTTGCCGTAAGGGCCGTGCTGGTCAAGGTAGGTGATGTGGCCACGGCGGGCGAGTTCGGCGACTTCCTCGACAGCGTCGGCGTAGTCGGCCTTGCCGTCGGCGCGCAACTGCGTGGCCAGGGCGGGGTTGGGCCGGAAGTGATCCTGGATGAGGTTCTTGCCGCCCGAGACGACGATGGTGATGTCCGTGATGCCGGACGCCACCAGCTCGCGCACGGTGTGCTCGATCACCGGCTTGTCGCCGACCGGCAGCATCTCCTTCGGCGTCGCCTTGGTCAGCGGCAGCAGACGGGAGCCCAGTCCAGCGGCGGGAATCACTGCCCTGCGGATCGTCGTGGCCATCAATTCTCTCCCAGTCGAGTCCCCACGCCGCGCCGTCCGGCGCGGCACGGGCCGACGCTAGCGAAGCGCCGGCGCGTGCCCTGCCGGAACGGCGGGAAGCTCATCGGCACAGGAAGGCCCCGGTGTACTTGGTCACCGCGAAGTACCCGTCGCTGTCGATCGCGCGTTCCACCTGGGCGCTGACGCGGTCGCGCAGCTCGGTGAAGAAGTCGTCGTCGAGGCGCTTGTCCGGCTCAGAGGAGGCGCAGCAGTGGTTGTGGCCGACCTGGTAGAAGCGCATGAACGGGGCGGGGTCGGTGAAGCGCAGCTGGTCCTGCCAGGTGACCGTCTCGACGTGGCCGAAGTGCTTGCGCAGCTGCGGTGCGCCGTTGGCGAGGGACAGCCGGCCCTTGGGGGTGGCCTTGAACAGGTCCTCGGGCGCGCTCATGTCCTTGAGCGCTTTGAAGTGCAGGTCGTACATCTCCAGCATACTGTCGGTGCGGTCGGTGGTGAGCTGGAAGAGTCCTCCCGCGCGCAGGACCCGGCGGACTTCTGCGAAGCACCGGTCGAGGTCCGGGACGTAGTGGATCATGTAGTTGGCCATGACGTGGTCGAACGCGTTGTCGTCGAGCATGGACAGGTCGTCGGCGCTGCCTTCGATCCACCGGCACGGCGTGGCGGTCCCCTTCAGGCGCTCGTCGGCTGCGGCGAGAACGGCGGGGGCGATGTCGAGCCCGGTGATGCTGCCGTCGGCGAGGTGCGGGCGCAGGTGCTCGAGGATGAAGCCGTTGCCGCAGCCGAGGTCGAGCAGGTGCTCACTGCCCGTGAGGGCGAGGTTGTCGAGCATGTGGTCGAGCATCGACTTCGGGTTGGTGCGGAAGCGGTTGTGGACCTGCTGTTTGACGTCGAGCATGCGGGTGTCGTTGAAGAACCGGTCCCTGGCGGTCTCGGCCGAGAACTCGAAGTGCTGCTTGGGGATGATCTCCTTGGCCAGGGCGTCCAGGGCGGGAGTGCGGAAGTCCATCGTCTTCTCCTTGGTCGCAGACGAGCGGGTGGTCAGGGATGCGTGGGTTTGGCGGGCCATTTGGTGCCCACGTACTTGTGCGGCAGCAGCCCGGCGAGCGGTGTGAGGCTCGCCTGCGCGCCGTCCTGGATGACGGCGCGCAGTTCGGGCGCGTGGTCGAGGAGCAGTTCGCGGCACAGGCCGCACGGCGGGACGAGGCGGGCGCCGCAGGTCTCGGTCGGCTTGGGGTAACGGACGGCGGCCACCGCGATCAGCGGGGCGCTGGTGGTCAGCCGGGCCGCGGACAAGGCGCCGGCTTCGGCGCAGACGGCGGCCCGGCCGACCATTGCGTCGACGTGCAGGCCGAGGTGGATGCGCCGGTCGGCGTCGATGATCGCGGCGGCGATCTGGTGCCGGGCCTCGACGTAGCGGTCACGGATCGCGGTGAAGGCCGCGGCGACCAGCAGGCGCGCGGTCGCGTCCGTGCAGCGCGCAGCTGGGTCTTCGACTGCGGGGCCGCTCACGCCGTGGCCTTCAGGGCGTCGCGGTGGATCCGGGAGGGCTGGGGCCCTTTGGACCCCTGGTATTTGCCGTCGTAGAGGACGATCTTGCCCCGGGTGCGCCAGAAGGTGACCTGCGCCAGTCGGTCGCCGGCATGGACCCGTACGGGCTGGACGGCGTGGAACTGGAAGGTGGTCTGCCCTGTGGAGCCGATGTCGATGAGATCTGCGGTGACGTGGACGAACATGCCCAGGCGCGCTGCTCCGGACCTGGAGCGGATGATGGGCACGAAGTGGTTGCTGCCCAGGACTTCGACGCTGGCCCCGAGGTAGATGCGGTCCGGCGTCAGGACGAACCCTTCGCCGGGGATCGTGATCGTCTCGAACGCGTTCTCCCGGCGGGTGTCCAAGACCGTGTCGGTGTAACGGATGAGGGTCGGCCCGAGGGCGAGGTTGTAGGAGTTCGGCTGGACCTGCTCCTCGTCGAACGGGTCCAGAACGAGGCGACCAAGGGCGTGCTCGCAGGCGATCTGCGGGCCGGTGAGGATCACGACAGCCTCCGATGTGCGGTAGCGATCAGCGGGCGGTGGCGAGCAGGCCAGCGGGCGGAACGGTGGCCTCGTTGAGGGTCCCGAAGTGCCCCAGATAGGGGCGAGGGACACCGACCGTCCTCCAGAAGGTCACCTGGCCGGTGACCATGCCCGCGTAGACGCGCAGGGGCTGGACGACCTTGATCTCCAGCGTCCAGCGGTGGCAGGCACCGAGGTTGCCGAGATCGGCACTGAACTGGAGGAACATACCCAGACGGCCGAGCGAGGAGCGGCCGATCAACGACGGCACGTACTGCGTGCTGCCGATCTCCTCCATGGTGATGCCGAGATACACCCGGCCCGGCTGAAGCACCACGCCGTCGTCCGGGATGGAGAACTCCGCGAGCTCATGGGCAGCGGTCGTATCCATCACCGCAGAGCGATGGGTCCGCAGGGCGGGGCCGAGCCGGTAGTTGTAGGAGACGGGGTTGAGCAGCTCGGTGTCGAACGGCTCGATGGTCAACGCGCCCCGCCGCCGCTGGCGTACGATCTCGGGCCCTGTGAGGATCACGGCATGACCTCCCTGGCGACCTGGGCGGCCTGCCGGCGCAGGTCGTCGAGGCTGCCCGCGTTGTCTACGCGCAGCCACGGCACTGCGTCGATCGCGGCCTCGGTGATGTGCTGGTCGTCCCCCGCCGACAGGTCTCCCCGACTACGCTTGCGGGCCAGACGGAGGGGCTCGGGCGCGGTGACCTCGACCAGGCGGAAACCCAGTGCGACGACCGCTTCGACGTCCGGGGCCCGCATGTCGTCGCACAGCAGTACCGCCTGCGGCGTGGCCTGCTCGGCCTGGCGGACGCGCCATCCGAATGCATCCGTGAGGGCGTCCGGGTTGATCCGACGGATCTGAGATCCGAGGGCGTTGAGCAACTGACCGTCCTGGTCACGGCCGTCCAGAAGAGGGCGTCCGGCCACGGCGTAGATGATGGCCTGCAACTCGTACAAGGTGGCGCCGACCTTGAGGATCAGCGCGTCCGCGCCGGCCTCCGCCAACTCCAGCGCAAGCAGGCCCGTAAGCGTGGTCTTCCCGGCACCGGGCCTGCCGTAGAGCGCGACCTTGGGCATCACAGTCCTCCTTCGCGAGGATCACGGTGGGCTGGCATGCAGTGGCGACCACGCCACCCTCCAGCACCCGTCCGTGCCGTGTAAGGGAGCACGGGCGATATCTCAACTGCGTTGAATATCCTGCAAGTTATTTGCGCTCTCCCTGCCGTGAAGTGGTCGTTGCGGCTACCGTGGACGCGCCCTCGCCATGAGGAGGCGCCGTGAGTGACACGACCGCTCCGCCCACCTCTACTCTCGGCGCGCTCATACGGGGCCGCCGGGCATCGCGTGTGCCGAAGATGACTCAGGCACAGCTGGCACACCTGGTGGGTTACTCGGCGTCGTGGATCTGCCGCGTCGAAGGCGGAGAGATCGTTCCGCAGTGGGAGACCCTGGCACGCATCGCGGCTGCACTGGACATTCCAACCGATGACCTGATCACTGCCGCTCACCCTCCGGAGCGAGACCCGGTACGGGATCCTCAAAGCCCCGGGACTAACAGCATGACGGCGGCTACGGTGGCCATGGGGGACCACGAGATCCAGGAGGACGCGGTGCGGCGCAGGGGATTTCTCACCGGGACGGCCGGACTCGGAGCCGTCATGGTCACCGGCGGTCCCGCCATCGCTGCCGACCGACCCCCGGCCGACCCCGCAGCCGCTCTGGAGGCGGGGCTGTTC
>NZ_JAILXP010000130.1 GCF_020740895.1 Streptomyces sp. UNOB3_S3
GAGGTGTATAAGAGACAGGGCGGGGACGGCGTCTTCCAGCGCCTGGACAAAGTCCTTCACCTCTACCACCGCCTCCCCGTCGCCCCGCTGCGCAGGGCCGCGCTGCGGACGGCGACCCGCTGGATCGTCGAACGCCAGGAGAACGACGGCTGCTGGGGCGGCATCCAGCCCCCCGCCGTCTACTCGGTCATCGCCCTCCACCTGATGGGCTACGACCTCGGCCACCCGGTGCTGCGCGCCGGGCTCGCGTCGCTGGACCGTTTCGCCGTCTGGAGCGAGGACGCGGACGGCGCACCCGTCCGGATGATCGAGGCGTGCCAGTCCCCGGTCTGGGACACCTGCCTGGCCACCACCGCCCTCGCCGACGCGGGCCTGGGCCCCGACCACCCGGCGCTGGTCAAGGCCGCCGACTGGATGCTGGACGAGCAGATCCTGCGCCCCGGCGACTGGACCGTGAAACGGCCGCACCTGGCCCCGGGCGGCTGGGCGTTCGAGTTCGACAACGACAACTACCCCGACATCGACGACACCGCCGAGGTCGTGCTCGCCCTCAAACGGGTCCGCCACCCCGACCCCGAGCGCCTGGAGACGGCGATCCGGCGGGCCGCCAACTGGGCGGTGGGCATGCGCTCGAGGAACGGCGCCTGGGGCGCCTTCGACGCCGACAACACCAGCCCGTTCCCCAACCGGCTGCCGTTCTGCGACTTCGGCGAGGTGATCGACCCACCCTCCGCCGATGTCACCGCCCACGTCGTGGAGATGCTCGCGGTCCTCGGCAAGCAGCACGACCCGCGCGCCCGCCGGGGCGTCGAATGGCTGCTGGGCGAACAGGAGGAGTCCGGTGCCTGGTTCGGCCGCTGGGGCGTCAACTACGTCTACGGCACCGGGTCCGTGGTGCCCGCCCTGGTGGCCTCCGGCATCCCCGTCTCCCACCCGGCGGTCCGCCGGGCCGTCACCTGGCTGGGCGAGACACAGAACCCGGACGGCGGCTGGGGCGAGGACCTCCGCTCGTACCGGGACCCCGAGTGGATCGGCCGGGGCGCCTCCACCGCCTCCCAGACCGCCTGGGCGCTGCTGGCGCTGCTGGCGGCGGGGGAGCGGGACGGCGAGGCCGTGGAGCGCGGGGTGACCTGGCTGACCGACACCCAGCGGGAGGACGGCTCCTGGGACGAGCCGTACTTCACCGGCACGGGCTTCCCCTGGGACTTCTCCATCAACTACCACCTGTACCGCCAGGTGTTCCCGCTCACCGCCCTCGGCCGCTACCTGCACGGCGAGCCCTTCGCCGAGACGCCACTGGAGGGCTGATGACCACCGGCACGGGTACCCCCGCCCCCGCACCGCTGCTGATCGCCTGCGCGCTCGGCATCGAGCGCCTCGCCCTGCGCGGCGGCCTCGGCGGCGCGGCCGGACCCGTGACCGTCCTGCGCACCGGCATGGGCCCGCTGGCCGCGGAACGCGCCGTGACCCGGGCCCTCGGCGGCGGCGCCCCGCCCGGGTCCGGGGGCGAGACCGCAGTGATCGCCACCGGCTTCTGCGCCGGCCTGGCGCCGGGGATGCACCCCGGCGATCTGGTCGTCGCCGACGAGACCCGCGACCCGGCGGGCCGTACGGAGTGCGCCGGCGTCGAGCTGCTGGCCAAGGAGCTCGCGCGGGTGGCGCCCCGGCGCGTCATCCACACCGGGCCGCTGGTCGGCTCCGACCACGTGGTCCGGGGCGCGGAGCGCGGGGCGTTGCACGCCGCGGGGGCGCTGGCGGTGGACATGGAGTCCGCGGCCACGCTCCGAAGCGCCGTGCGGGCCGGTGCCCGCCCCGTTGCGGCCGTAAGAGTGGTCGTGGACGCTCCCGAACATGAACTTGTGCGAATCGGGACCTTGCGGGGTGGAATATCGGCTTTCCGCGTGCTCCGCACCGTCCTGCCGGCCTTTTTCGAATGGCACCGTTCTTTGCTGCTCCCCAGGAGGTGAGCCAGATGGCCATGCCGCTTCGCCAGACCATCCGGGTCGGGACCTATCTCTTCGAACAGAAGCTCCGCCGGCGGGAGAAGTTCCCGCTGATCGTCGAGCTGGAGCCGCTCTACGCCTGCAATCTCAAGTGCGAGGGCTGCGGGAAGATCCAGCATCCGGCCGGGGTGCTCAAACAGCGGATGCCCGTGGCCCAGGCGGTCGGCGCGGTGCTGGAGTCGGGGGCGCCGATGGTGTCCATCGCCGGCGGAGAGCCCCTGATGCACCCGCAGATCGACGAGATCGTGCGGCAGCTGGTGGCCAGGAGGAAGTACGTCTTCCTGTGCACCAACGCCCTGCTGATGCGGAAGAAGATGGAGAAGTTCACCCCGTCCCCGTATTTCGCGTTCGCCGTGCACATCGACGGGCTGCGCGAACGCCACGACGAGTCCGTGGCGAAGGAGGGGGTGTTCGACGAGGCGGTGGAGGCGATCAAGGAGGCCAAGCGACGGGGCTTCCGGGTCACCACCAACTCCACCTTCTTCAACACCGACACCCCGCAGACCGTCGTCGAGGTGCTCAACTTCCTCAATGACGAGCTGCGTGTCGACGAGATGATGATCTCGCCGGCCTACGCCTATGAGAAGGCCCCCGACCAGGACCACTTCCTGGGCGTCGAGCAGACCCGGGAGCTGTTCAGGAAGGCGTTCTCCGGAGGCAACCGCTCCCGCTGGCGGCTCAACCACAGCCCGCTCTTCCTCGACTTCCTGGAGGGGAAGGTCGACTTCCCCTGCACCGCGTGGGCCATCCCCAACTACTCGCTCTTCGGCTGGCAGCGCCCCTGCTATCTGATGGCCGACGGGTACGTGCCCACCTACCGGGAGCTGATCGAGGAGACCGACTGGGACAAGTACGGCCGCGGCAAGGACCCCCGGTGCGACAACTGCATGGCGCACTGCGGCTACGAGCCCACCGCCGTCCTCGCCACCATGGGCTCGCTCAAGGAGTCGCTGCGCGCGGCCCGCGAGAGCGTCGCCGGAAACCGGGGCTGACCGCGATGGCCACCACGGAGCCCGTCTCCCTCGGGCTGCCCGTGCCACCCGCCCGGCCCCTGGCGGCACGCCGTGTCTCACGGCGGATCCAGGTCGGCCGGGTGCCGGTGGGCGGGGACGCCCCGGTGTCGGTGCAGTCGATGACGACGACGGTCACGGCCGACGTCGGCGCCACCCTGCAGCAGATCGCCGAGCTGACGGCGGCGGGCTGCCAGATCGTCCGCGTCGCCTGCCCCTCGCAGGACGACGCGGACGCGCTGCCGGTCATCGCCCGGAAGTCGCAGATCCCGGTGATCGCCGACATCCACTTCCAGCCGAAGTACGTCTTCGCCGCCATCGACGCCGGGTGTGCGGCGGTGCGCGTCAACCCCGGCAACATCCGGCAGTTCGACGACAAGGTCCGGGAGATCGCCGGGGCGGCGGCCGCGGCGGGCACCCCGATCCGCATCGGCGTCAACGCCGGGTCCCTGGACAAGCGCCTGCTGGGCAAGTACGGCAAGGCCACCCCGGAGGCCCTGGTGGAGTCGGCGCTGTGGGAGGCGTCGCTCTTCGAGGAACACGGCTTCCGCGACATCAAGATCTCCGTGAAGCACAACGACCCCGTTGTGATGATCAACGCCTACCGTCAGCTGGCCGCCCGGTGCGACTACCCGCTGCACCTGGGCGTCACCGAGGCGGGACCGGCCTTCCAGGGGACGGTCAAGTCCGCCGTCGCCTTCGGCGCCCTGCTCTCCGAGGGCATCGGCGACACCATCCGGGTCTCGCTCTCCGCCCCGCCGGCCGAGGAGATCAAGGTCGGCATCCAGATCCTGGAGTCGCTGGGCCTGCGTCAGCGGCGGCTGGAGATCGTCTCCTGCCCGTCCTGCGGCCGCGCCCAGGTCGACGTCTACAAGCTGGCCGACGAGGTCACCGCCGGCCTGGACGGGATGGAGGTGCCGCTGCGGGTGGCGGTGATGGGCTGCGTCGTCAACGGGCCCGGCGAGGCCCGCGAGGCCGACCTGGGGGTGGCGTCGGGCAACGGCAAGGGTCAGATCTTTGTGAAGGGCGAGGTCATCAAGACCGTCCCCGAGTCGAAGATCGTGGAGACCCTCATCGACGAGGCCATGAAACTCGCCGAACGGATGGAGAGGGACGGCACCCCCTCGGGGGCGCCGGCCGTCACCGTCCTCTGAAGAAGCCCGGCTGGAGAAGCCCGGCGAAGAAGTCCGGCAGAAGAATCCGGCGGAGTCCGATCAACGCGCCCGGTACCGCCGGGCCGACGACAGGAGGAGGGGGCCGGCGTGTCGTTGCTGGAGAACATCCGCGGTCCGCGCGACCTGAAGGCACTGGACGGCGAGGAGCTCACCGACCTCGCCGAGGAGATCCGCCACTTCCTGGTCCACGCCGTGGCCAGGACCGGCGGCCACCTCGGGCCGAACCTCGGCGTGGTCGAGCTGACCATCGCCCTGCACCGGTCCTTCGACTCGCCCTCGGACCGCATCCTGTGGGACACCGGGCACCAGTCCTACGTCCACAAACTGCTCACCGGACGCCAGGACTTCTCCAAGCTGCGCGGCAAGGGCGGCCTGTCCGGCTACCCCTCGCGCGAGGAGTCCGAGCACGACGTCATCGAGAACAGCCACGCCTCGACCGTCCTCGGCTGGGCCGACGGCCTCGCCAAGGCCAACCAGGTCCTCGGCCGCTGGAACGACCACGTCGTCGCCGTCATCGGCGACGGCGCCCTCACCGGCGGCATGGCCTGGGAGGCCCTCAACAACATCGCGGCCGCCAAGGACCGCCGGCTGATCATCGTCGTCAACGACAACGAACGCTCCTACGCCCCCACCATCGGCGGCCTCGCCGACCACCTGGCCACCCTGCGCACCACCGACGGCTACGAGCGCGCGCTGTCCTGGGGCAAGGACGTCATCCAGGGCGTGCCCCTGCTCGGCAAGCCGCTGTACGAGTCCCTGCACGGGGCGAAGAAGGGCTTCAAGGACGCCTTCGCCCCCCAGGGCATGTTCGAGGACCTGGGCCTTAAGTACCTCGGCCCGATAGACGGCCACGACATCGCGGCCGTCGAGTCGGCGCTGCGCCGGGCCAAGCGCTTCCACGGGCCCGTCCTCGTCCACTGCCGGACGGAGAAGGGGCGCGGCTACCAGCCCGCCCTGGAGGACGAGGCGGACCGCTTCCACACGGTCGGTGTGATGAACCCGCTGACCTGCGAGCCCCTCGCCCCGTCGGCCGGCATGTCCTGGACCGAGGTGTTCGGCGACGAGATGGTCAGGATCGGCGCCGAGCGGCCCGACGTCGTCGCGATCACGGCGGCGATGCTCCACCCCGTGGGCCTGAGCAGGTTCGCGGCGGCCCACCCGGACCGGGTCTGGGACGTGGGCATCGCCGAGCAGCACGGCGCGGTGTCGGCGGCCGGGCTCGCCACCGGCGGCCTCCACCCGGTCTTCGCCGTCTACGCCACCTTCCTCAACCGCGCCTTCGACCAGGTGCTGATGGACGTCGCCCTGCACAAGTGCGGCGTCACCTTCGTCCTGGACCGGGCCGGCGTCACCGGCACCGACGGGCCGTCCCACAACGGCATGTGGGACATGTCCATCCTCCAGGTCGTCCCCGGCCTGCGGATCGCCGCCCCGCGCGACGCCGACCAGCTGCGGGCCCAGCTGCGCGAGGCCGTCGACGTCGCCGACGCCCCCACCGTCGTCCGCTTCCCCAAGGAGAACGTGGGCGAGAGCCTCCCGGCCGTCGGCCGGATCGGCGGCATGGACGTGCTCGCCCGGCCGGCGGACACCGAGGAGGCGGACGTCCTGCTGGTCGCGGTCGGCGCCATGGCCCGGGTGGCGCTGGACGCGGCCGACCTGCTGGCCGCCCGGGGCACGAGCTGCACCGTCGTCGACCCGCGCTGGGTCAAACCCGTCGACGAGGAGCTGCCGCCGCTCGCCGCCCGCCACCGCATGGTCGCCGTCGTCGAGGACAACAGCCGCACCGGAGGCGTCGGCTGGGCCGTGGCCCAGGCGCTCCGCGACGCCGACGTCGACCTGCCCGTACGGACCTTCGGCATCCCCGAACAGTTCCTGGCCCACGCCAAGCGCTCGGAGGTGCTGGCGGACGTGGGGCTCACCCCCGCCGAGATCGCGGGACGGATCAGCGCCGTGCTCGTGAGGAACGAGCCGCGGGCCAAGGCCGAGGAGAAGGAGACGAGCAAGGCATGACCGCCGAGGGCACCGAGAGATTCGACCTGGCCCGGCTGCTGGCCGAGCGCGGCGGCGAACGGTACGACCTGCACGCCCGGTACCTCAACCACCAGCTGCCGCGCATGCTGCGCACCATCGGCTTCGACAAGGTGTACGAGCGGGCGGAGGGCGCGTACTTCTGGGACGCCGAGGGACGGGACTACCTCGACATGCTCGCCGGCTTCGGGGTGATGGGCCTGGGCCGGCACCACCCCGTGGTCCGCAAGGCGCTGCACGACGTCCTGGACGCCTCGCTCGCCGACCTCACCCGCTTCGACTGCCCGCCGCTGCCCGGCCTGCTCGCCGAGCGGCTGCTGTCGTACACCCCGCACCTGGACCGGGTGTTCTTCGGCAACAGCGGCACCGAGGCGGTGGAGACCGCCCTGAAGTTCGCCCGGTACGCCACGGGCAGACCGCGCGTGCTGTACTGCGCGCACGCCTTCCACGGCCTGACGGTGGGCTCCCTGTCCGTCAACGGCGAGGACGGCTTCCGGGACGGCTTCGCGCCCCTGCTCCCCGACACCCCGGTCCCGCTCGGCGACCTGGACGCCCTGGAACGGGAGCTGCGGCGCGGCGACGTGGCGGGCCTGATCGTCGAACCCATCCAGGGCAAGGGCGTGCACGAGGCCCCGCCCGGCTTCCTGCGCGCCGCGCAGGAGCTCCTCCACCGGCACAAGGCCCTGCTGATCGCGGACGAGGTGCAGACCGGCATCGGGCGGACGGGCGAGTTCTTCGCCCACCAGCACGAGCCGGGCGTGGAACCGGACCTGGTCTGCGTGGCCAAGGCGCTCTCCGGCGGCTACGTCCCCGTGGGCGCCACCCTCGGCAAGGACTGGATCTTCAAGAAGGTCTACTCCTCCATGGACCGGGTGCTCGTCCACTCGGCCAGCTTCGGCTCCAACGCGCAGGCCATGGCCGCCGGGCTGGCGGTCCTGGCCGTGATGGAGGACGAGAAGGTCGTCGCCAATGCCCGCGCCACGGGCGAACTGCTGCGCTCCCGCCTCGCGGCGCTGGTCGGCAAGTACGAGCTGCTGCACGACGTGCGCGGCCGCGGCCTGATGACCGGGATCGAGTTCGGCAGACCCAAGTCGCTGGGCCTGCGCGGCCGCTGGACGATGCTCCAGGCGGCCCGCAAGGGCCTCTTCGCCCAGATGGTCGTGGTGCCGCTGCTCCAGAAGCACCGCATCCTCACCCAGGTCTCGGGGGACCAGCTGGAGGTGATCAAACTGATCCCCCCACTGATCATCGGCGAACCCGAGGTGGACCGCTTTGTGACGGCCTTCACCGCGGTCATGGACGACGCCCACAACGGCAGCGCTTTGATGTGGGACTTCGGCCGTAACCTGGTGAAACAGGCTGTGGCAAGGTAACGGTTGTGGGCAATCGTCCCGCAGGGCTGGGGGCACCTCCCAGCGGTAGCTGGGGGAGGGTGGGCACAACCACGACCACCGGCGGTCAGCCGAGCAACCGCTCCTGAAGCACGGACCGCCCCGCGTCGGTGAGCCCGAGCCCCTCGGACAGATACCGGTCCGTGGACCCCCACACCTCACCGATCGCGGCGAACGCCGCCCGGAGATACGAGGCCCGCGCCTCGAAGAGCGGCGAAAGCAGCTCCGAAACCTCCGGAGAAACCTCCGCGTCGCGCCGCACCCGGTACCGCCGGTGCGGCGCGTTGGACTCCAGATAGTCCGCCTCGATCGCGTCGCGCGGCACCCCCAGCGCCAGCAGCGTCACCGCCACCGACAGCCCCGCCCGGTCCTTGCCGGCGGCACAGTGCATCAGCGCGGGCACATCTCCCTCGGCGAGGGCGTGTACGACCCGCCCGTGTTCGGCCGTCCGCGTCGTGATGATCGTGCGGTACGAGCCGGCCATCCGGTCCGCCGCGCGGCCCTCGCCCAGCACGGACCGCAACGTGTCCAGGTCGCCGTCGCGCACCATCCGCCAGAACTCGCTGCCGTCGGCCGGGTCGCTCAGCGGGAGGTTGACGTTCCGTACCCCGGCGAGGGCCACGTCCGGGCCCTCCAGCGCGATGTCCGCGGCATTGCGGAAGTCGAATATCGTGTGGAGGCCCAGCGAGGCGAGGAACGCCGCGTCCGCCTCGGTGGCGTGGGCCAGGTGCCCGCTGCGGAACAGGACGCCGGGCCGGACGCGCCGCCCGTCGGCGGCCGGCAGTCCCCCCAGGTCGCGGAAGTTGCGGACACCCGCCAGCTCGGGCTCGGCCTGCGGGGCGGGCGGTGTCTGGGTCACGTGCGCTCCTCGGGGGTGTTCTTCTCGTCGGCGCCGATCGTATTCCGGGTGACGTGACATTGCCGGGGTGGGATACATCACGGCACGTCAACCCCTGGTTACGGTGGCGTAGGTCACTCAGGAAGGTGAATGATGCACTGACGTGGCAGACGATTCGAATTCATTCAGCAAGAGCGCGATCGGGTCGTACGCAGCCGTCGGGGACAGCTTCACCGAGGGCGTCGGGGACCCAGGACCCGACGGCACCTTCGTCGGCTGGGCCGACCGACTGGCCGTACTCCTCTCCGACCGGCAGGAAGAGCACACCTTCCGGTACGCCAACCTCGCCGTCCGCGGCCGTCTCCTGGACCAGATCGTCGAGGAGCAGGTCCCCCGGGCCAAGGAGCTCGGCCCCGACCTCGTGACGTTCTGCGCCGGCGGCAATGACATCCTGCGCCCCGGCAGCGACCCGGACGACGTGGCCCAGCGCTACGAGGCGGCCGTCGCCGAGCTGCGCGCCTCCGTCGGCACGGTCCTGTTGTGCACCGGCTTCGACACCCGCGGCATGCCGGTCCTGCGCCATCTGCGGGGCAAGATCGCGACGTACACCGCCCATGTCCGGTCCATCGCCGACCGCTACGACTGCCCGGTCCTCGACCTGTGGTCGCTGCGCTCGGTCCAGGACCGCCGGGCCTGGAGCGAGGACCGGCTGCACCTGTCGGCCGACGGGCACACGCGCGTCGCGCTGCGGGCCGCCCAGGTCCTGGGCCTGGAGGTGCCGGCCGACCCCGACCAGGCCTGGCCGGACGAGGAGCAGCGCTCGGCCGCCGAGGTGCGCCGTGACAACGTCCACTGGGCGCGCGAGCACCTGGTGCCGTGGATCGGCCGCCGGCTGCGCGGCGAGTCCTCGGGCGACAACGTGGAGCCCAAGCGCCCGGACCTGCTGCCGCTGTAGGTCCAGGGGGCAGTGGGGGATCAGTGGGGGTGCCGTCCGTGCGGCAGGTCGGCCCAGACGACTCGGCCGTGGCCGCTGTCGTCGGGCCGGACCCCCCACGCCCGGGACAGCGCGCCGACCAGGAGCAGCCCGCGCCCGCTCTCCTCGTCCGCACCGCTCCGGCGGGCCCGGGGCTCGGTGGGGGCGTCGCCCTGATCGGCGACCTCTATGCGCACCGCCACCCCGCTCACCCGCAGCTGGCAGCTGACCTTCTCGCTGTCCGTGTGCCGCACCGCGTTGGTGACCAGCTCCGACACCACCAACTGGGCGTCTTCACAGGCCACTTCGTCTATTCCCCACTCCCGCAGCCGCGCGAGGACTCGTTGGCGCGCCTCCGCCACCGAGGTGTTGAGGGCCGGGAAGTGAAAGGCGTCCTGCCGCGGATGGCCGAAGAGGGAGCCGCCGCAGAGCCCGAGCGATGGTGCGTCATGGGAGAGGACCACTCCGCAACTATGTGCGATGCGTATCAGCTGTGGCAAGGTTCAACCTGCAAATTACAGAATCGCAAGGACAGTCTGTCGGGCCGACAGGCTGCGTGGCACACTGCTGGCATATGACGGCAGTTGGAGGGGGTGGACAGTGGCGGACTCGCGACCGGCGGGTGCCCCGACGGTCCTGAGGGTCGTGCTCGGAAAGCGTCTCCAGCACCTGAGGGAACGGGCCGGGCTCTCCTACGAGGAGGCGGGCCGCGCCCTGGACGTCACCCACGCCACCGTCCGGAGAATGGAGAAGGCCGAGGTCGGGCTGAAGATCCCCTATGTGGAGAAGCTCCTCCACGTCTATGGGGTGCTCGACGCGGCCGAGGTCGAGGGCTTCCTCTGCCTCACCCGGGAAGCCAACCGCCCCGGCTGGTGGCACCGCTTCCGGGACGTCCTCCCCGAGTGGTTCAGCGCGTTCGTCAGTCTGGAGGGAGAGGCCAATCTCATCCGGGCGTACGAACCGCACTACGTCCCCGGCCTGTTGCAGACCGAGGAGTACGCCCGGGCCGTGCTCCGCGCCGGGATGCCGCACGCCCGCGACGCCGACATCGAACGCGCCGTCGCCGTCCGCCGGGAGCGGCAGGGCCTGCTCACCAAGGACGGGGCCCCGCTGCTGTGGGTGGTGATGGACGAGACGGTGCTGCGCCGCCCCATCGGCGGGCCGGACGTGATGCGCGCCCAGGTCGACCGGCTCGTCGAGGCCACCGGCATGCCGAACGTACGGCTCCAGCTGATGCCGTTCGCCGCCGGGCCGCACCCGGCGATGTACGGCCCCTTCCACATCTTCCGGTTCCCCCTCCAGGAGCTGCCGGACATCGCGTACGCCGAGAACCTCGTCGGAGCCTCGTACTTCGACCAGCGTGACGATGTCTCGTCGTTCCTGGAGGCGCTGGACCGGATGTGCGCGCAGGCCGCGCCGGCACACACCACCAAGGCCGTCCTCGGTGGCATTCGTAAGGAGATCTGAACCATGGATCCGGACCGCGTCTACAACGGCATGCCCGCGACCGACCTCGGTACCGAGGGCTGGAGCAAGCCGTGGAGCGGTGGCAACGGCGGCAGCTGTGTCGAGGCCATGCGGCTGCGCGACGGCCGGGTGGCCCTGCGCCAGTCCACCGACCCCGGTGGCCCCGCGCTGATCTACACGCGTCACGAGATGGAGACCTTCATCCGTGGCGCCAAGGCGGGCGAGGCCGACTTCCTGCTGGCGTAGCGCACAGAAAAACCGAACGGACGTATTGAGACGTGTCGAAGGGGAGCAGGGCGTGATCGAGAACGGCGTGGGCGGACGGGGCATACCGGCCGAGGAGATCGACACCAGCAGACCGCACCCGGCCCGGATGTACGACTACTACCTCGACGGCTGGGACAACTACGAGGTCGACCGGGCCGCCGCCGAACGCGTCATCGCCGCCCACCCCCAGGTCCGGCTCTCCGCCCGCGCCAACCGCGCCTTCCTGCGCCGGGCCGTGCGGGAGGCGGTGCGCGGCGGTATCCGGCAGATCATCGACATCGGCACGGGCATCCCCACCTCGCCCAACACCCACGAGGTGGCCCGGGAGTCCGCCCCGGACGTCCGCGTCGCCTATGTCGACAACGACCCCATCGTGGCCACCCACGCGGAGGCCAAGCTCACCAGCGCGGGCGGGGCGGGCTTCGCCCTCGCCGACGTCCGGGAGCCGGAGACGATCCTGGGGCACCCGGTCGTCCGGGAGCTGATCGACTTCGACCGGCCGGTGGCCCTGCTGCTCGTCGCCGTCCTCCACTTCGTCAAGGACGAGGAGGACCCGGCGGGCATCGTCGCCACCCTCGGCGACGCCCTGCCCGCCGGCAGTCTCCTCGTGATGTCCCACGCCACGGAGGAGCCCTACGAGGGCTACGCCGAGGGCCGTACCGACACCGTCGCCAGGGACGGCGTGCTGGACGTCTACAAGAACGCCACCGCCGCCCTCAACCTGCGCGGCCACGCCGCCGTCGAGCCCCTCTTCGGCGACTTCGCGCTCCTCGACCCCGGGCTGGTCCGGGTGCCACTGTGGCGCCCGGACGGACCGGTCCCCGGGCCGAGGGAGCTCAGCGACACCGTCTTCTACGGCGGCATGGGCCGCAAGGGCTGACCCGCGGCTGACTCACCGAGCCGGCCGGGCCGGGATCTCGCAGCTGTCCTTGAAGCCCTGACTGGTCAGCCCCAGCGCCGAGTTGATCCGCGAGCGGAGGTTCTCCACCGCCACGATCGCGGTCAGCTCGACGAACGCCGCCTCGCCGAGCCGCTTCCGCAGCCGCTCCGCCAGGTCGTCCTCGACGGCCGGCGGGGTGGCGCTCATCGCCTCGGCGTACTCCATGACGTCCCGCTCCAGCGAGGTGTACGCCTCGCTGGACCGCCAGCGCGGCACATCGCGCAGCTTGTCGGGCGCCATGCCCTGGTTGTGGCTCAGCCAGTAGCCGAAGTCCATGCACCACGAGCAGCCGATCGCGGCCGCCGACGCCATCACGGCGAGCTCCTTCAGCCCGCTGTCCAGCGCGTTCCAGCGGGCCACCGACATCTCGAAGCGCGCGTCGGTCATCAGCACCTTGCGGTTGTGCCCCATCGCCAGCAGCGGGTCCATGACCTTGCCGTAGGTCCGCTTGCTGTACCAGGCGGTGAGCCGGTTCAGCAGCGTACGGGGCGGGGTGAGGGAGATGCGGGTCATGGCCGGTGCCTCCTGCGATAGGGGAGTGCGGGTTGCTGTCGCCCGTACGACGGAACGGCCCCGCCGGAATGTGACATCACCGGGTGAAGATCTTTTGTCGGTGCCCCCGCATAGGCTGACCGCATGGACGGTGAGCTCTTCCCGCGGCCCGTGACCGAGGTCGCTCCGGGCGCCGTGCACGTCCCGGGCTGGCTGGACGAGGCCGCCCAGCACCGCCTCCTGGCGGCCTGCCGCGAGTGGGCCCGCCCGCCGGCGGGCCTGCGCACGGTGCGCATGCCCAGCGGGGGCGAGATGTCCGTGCGGACGGTCTGCCTGGGTTGGCACTGGTTCCCCTACGGCTACGCCCGCACCGTCGTCGACGGCGACGACGCACCGGTCAAGCCCTTCCCCCGTCGGCTGGACGAACTGGCGCGGGCCGCGGTGGCCCGCGCGTACGGCCGCCCGGCCGGGGCGGAGCCGTACGACATCGCGTTGGTGAACTTCTACGACGCCGACGCGAAAATGGGCCTCCACCGCGACGCCGACGAGAAGTCCGCCGCGCCCGTCGTCTCCCTGAGCCTCGGCGACACCTGCGTCTTCCGCTTCGGCCATCCGGGCGGCCGCACCCGTCCCTGGACCGACGTCGAGCTGCGCAGCGGCGATCTCTTCGTCTTCGGCGGCCCGGCCCGGCGGGCCTACCACGGCGTGCCCAGGATCCTGCCCGGCACCGCCCCGCCAGGGCTCGGACTCAAGGGGCGGCTCAACATCACCCTGCGCGTGAGCGGGCTGTGACGCCCGGCGGATAATGGGACGACCCGCCTGTTCGACCCTGGAGGTGCCGTGACCGGCTCCCGCCCGTTCCGCTCGCCCCTGGACGCGCTGCGTCCCGCCGCCTTCGGCGTGGATCCAACGGGGGAGCGGATGGCGCGCATCCGCCGGTCGCCGCACTTCGCCGACGGGGCGTTCGTCAACCCCGAGGGAACGCGCCGGACGCCGTCCGGCTCCATGCTGAAGTTCCTGCCCACCTACTTCCGCAAGGAGGAGCGCGCCCTGCGCGCCCCGGCCCACCCGGTGCCCGTGCACCCCACCACCGTCGCCGACCTGGCGGTTCCCCCGGTCTCCGGGCTGCGGCTGACCTGGATGGGCCACTCCAGCGTGCTCGCCGAGATCGACGGCCACCGGGTGCTCTTCGACCCCGTCTGGTCCGAGCGCTGCTCGCCCTTCGCCTTCGCGGGCCCCCGCCGGCTCCACCCGGTGCCGGTGCCGCTCGCCGAGACCGGCCCGCTGGACGCCGTCGTCATCTCGCACGACCACTACGACCACCTCGACATGCCGACCGTGCGGACCCTGGCCCGCCGCACCGGCGTCGCCTTCGTCGTCCCCCTCGGCGTCGGCGCCCACCTGGAGCACTGGGGCGTCCCGGCGGAGCGGATCACCGAGCTCGACTGGCACGAGTCGACGCGCGTCGGCGGGCTCACCCTCACCGCCACCCCCGCCCGGCACTTCTGCGGCCGCGCGCTGCGCAACACCCAGCACACCCTGTGGGCCTCCTGGGTGGTCGCCGGCCCGGAGCACCGGGTCTTCCACAGCGGCGACACCGGCTACTTCTCAGGTTTCACCGCCATCGGCGAGCAGTACGGGCCGTTCGACGCCACGATGGTGCAGATCGGCGCGTACTCCGAGTTCTGGCCGGACATCCATATGACCCCGGAGGAGGGCATGCGCGCCCACCTCGACCTCCAGGGCGGCGACGCCGCGCGGGGCGTGATGCTGCCGATCCACTGGGGCACGTTCAACCTCGCCCCGCACCCGTGGGAGGAGCCCGCCGAGGGCAGCGTGGCGGCGGCCCGGGAGACCGGGGCGCGGGTCGCGGTGCCCAGGCCCGGGCAGCCGTTCGAGCCCGGCGCGGGGCTGCCGCTCGACCCGTGGTGGCGGGCGATCGCGGCGCGGCCCACCGACGCGGTGCCGGACGCCGGAGCGCCGGCCGACGCGGAGGTCGCCCTCCAGGCGTGAGCCGGGCAACGCCCTTTCGCGTGGCGTGAATACGTACGTCTGTGCGCGTTCCTCTTGCGGGGCAAGCGGATCTGACGCTTCAATTCCCGGTGACAGTTAGGAAACCTTCCTGACAGTTATCTCGTCCCTCTACCGGGAAACGGAGTTCCGCATGCCCGCGCGCACTTCGCAGCAGAAAACCGCCCGACTCGCCTTACTGGGCCTGGCGATGGCCCTGCCCGCGTCCCTGGCCCTGGCCGGCCCCGGCCAGGCGGCGCAGCCGGCGCACACCCGTACGGCCACGGTCCCCGCCGTGGCCGCGGCGGGCGCGCCCCTCGACGACCCGTACGAGAAGGACATCGCCATGCGGCTGGTCTCCAGCGCGGAGAACTCCACGCTGGACTGGCGGGGACAGTTCCGGTACATCGAGCCCTATCCCGACGGCCGGGGCTACACCGGCGGCATCATCGGCTTCACCTCGGGCACCGGCGACATGCTCGAGCTCGTCGAGCGCTACACCAAGAAGAAGCCGGACAACCCGCTCGCCAAGTACCTCCCCGCCCTGCGCAAGGTCAACGGCAGCGACTCGCACGCCGGGCTCGGCAAGCCCTTCGAGGAGGCGTGGCGGAAGGCCGCCGACGAGGACAGGGCGTTCCGGGACGCCCAGGAGGCCGAGCGCGACCGCGTCTACTTCGACCCGTCCGTCCAGCAGGCCAAGGCCGACGGCCTGCGCACCCTCGGCCAGTTCGTCTACTACGACGCGATCGTCATGCACGGCCCCGGCGAGAGCAAGGACAGCTTCGGCGGCATCCGCAAGGCCGCCCTCGCCAAGGCCAAGCCCCCGGCCCAGGGCGGTGACGAGAAGGCCTACCTCAACGCCTTCCTCGACGCCCGCAAGAAGGTCATGAAGAAGGAGAAGGCCCACAGCGACACCAGCCGCGTCGACACGGCCCAGCGCGTCTTCCTGAACGAGGGCAACTTCGACCTGCGGCCGCCGCTGAAGTGGAAGGTCTACGGCGAGTCGTACCGGATCGACAAGTAGGGGCGCGGGAAGCACGGGGGTGTCGCGGGCCCGGGGTCGTCGGACCCCGGGCCCGCGGGTCGTGAGCCGGTGGGCGCCGTCAGTGGGCGTCGAGGTGGCCCAGGTCCCCGGGGTCGCAGCAGGAGTCCTTGCGCAGCTCCCGCCCGACCTCCAGCCACTCCCGGTGGAGCAGCCCATGGCGCGGGGCCACGCCCGCCGTGCCCTCGTACGAGGCGACGATCTCCCGCTGCTCGAAGCGGACCCCGCCGCGCAGCACCGACGCCGTCCGCACGAGCGTGTCGAAGTCGGTGAACGGGTCGCCGTCGATCACGGTGGCGTCGGCGAGCTTGCCGACCTCCAGCGTCCCCAGGTCCCGCTCCGCCCCGAACGCGCGCGCCGGCAGAACCGTCGCCGTCCGCAGCGCCTGGGCCGGCGTCAGCCCGTACCGGTGCAGGGCGCGCAGCCCGAGGTGGAGGGAGAGGCCGACGGGGACGAGCGGGGCGTCCGTGCCGAGGGCCACGATGCCACCGCCGGACAGCACCTTCCGGTAGACGTCGATCTCGCGGCGCAGCGTGGTCAGCTGGTCGTCCGTGGGCGCCTTCGCGGCGGTCTGCCGGACGGTCGCCACGTCCCACGGCGGCATCAGCTCGGTGACGCGGGGCTCCTTGGCGAGGTCCGGGGTCTCGCCCAGCAGGGGCACGGAGGTGAAGATCGTGGCGATCATGCGGAAGTCGGTGCCCGTGTAGATCTCCGCCAGGTCCTGGTAGGCCCGGCCGGTCGCCGTCGTGGCGTGGCCGAACTCCAGCCGCTGCGTCGCCTGGAGGTGGGTGGTGAGGTCCTGCCCGAGCTGGACGCCCGGCGAGCACAGATGGCTGCCCGTGCGCACCCCGAGCCGTTCGTGCGCGAAGCGGGCCGCCTCCCGCATCACCCAGCCCGGCGCGCGGACGTAGGTCTTGACGAAGTCCCAGTCCAGGGCGGCGGCGCGGGTGAGCGAGCGGCGCAGTCCCTCCTCGGTGCGGTGGGCGCGGCCCATGGTGTAGGCGACGCGCGAGCCGTCCAGCAGCTCGCCCGCGGTCAGCAGCCGCGGCCCGGCCAGTGCCCCGGCCGCCACGGCCTCGCGGATGCGGGCCTGCTCGTAGGCGAAGCCGCCGAGGGAGACGGCCGTGGTGATCCCGTAGGCCAGCTGGAGGGCGGTCTGGCGTCCGCCGTAGGTGTACTGCCAGGGGTGGGTGTGGGCGTCCCAGAGGCCGGGGATCACGGTCTGGTGCGAGGCGTCGACCGTCCGGAGGGCGGCCCGGCGGGCCCGGTGCGGCTCGACGGCGGCGATCCGGCCGTCGCGGACGACGAGGTCGACGTCCTCGCGCACGGTCGTGCCCGTGCCGTCCCAGAAGCGGCCGGCGCGCACGACGGTGTCGGCGGGGGTGGGGCGGCGGTAGTCGAGGGTGACGGGGACCGTGCGGGCGGTGCCGTCCGCCACGTCCAGCAGCCGCAGCCGCCCGGCGGACAGATAGAGGATCCGGCGGCTGTCGGCGGACCAGGAGGGGTGGTCGGCGGCCTCGTCGGTCAGCCGGCGCGGCTCTCCGTCGGGGGTGCCGTCGGGGCGCACGGGCAGCAGCCACAGCGCCGACTCGTTGATCACGGCCATGGAGCGGCCGTCGGGCGACCAGACGGGCCCGGAGTCGTAGCGGTCGGAGACCGAGGCATGGGGGGCGAGGGCGTGCAGCCGGGCGGCCCCGCTGTCGGCGTCGACGACCCTGATCAGGTTGTAGCCCTCGCGGAACCGCTGGTTGAGGCGGTTGCGGTCGCACAGGGCGACGAAGCGCCCGTCGGGCGACCAGGTGGGCCGGCCCGGCAGGCCGCCCGCGCCCAGGGGGGCCGCCAGCAGCTTCTCCGTGCCTTCCTCGAGGTCGCGGACGATGAGGTTGCCGGACATGTCGACGCAGGCCAGGCGGGTGCCGTCGGGGGAGAGCGCCGGGTGGACGCGCCCGCCGTCGGCCAGCACGGTCTCCTCGCCGGAGGCGAGGTCACGGCGGCGGACGGCGTAGAGCCCGTCGCGGTCGTCCGTGAAGATCAGCGCGCGGCCGTCGCGGGTCCAGGTCGGCGCCATGACGTAGCGCCCGGGGGAGGCGGCGAGAACCTGCCGGGGCCGGTCGCTCTTCTCGATGTCCGTGACCCACAGGGCGTTGAGCGCCGCGAAGGCCACCTGGCGGCCGTCGGGGGAGAGGGCGGGCAGGTGGAGCGAGCGGACGCGGCGGACGACCGCGCCGGTGTCCGCGAAGTCGTACCGCTTGACCTGGTAGCGGGGCCGGTCCAGGGGCAGCTTCGCGCGGAAGGGGATGGTGACCGCGGGCACGGTGCGGGCAC
>NZ_JAILXP010000131.1 GCF_020740895.1 Streptomyces sp. UNOB3_S3
GTGCGGACGACGCTGTCGGCGTGCGGGGTCAGAGGGGGGCCGGGACCGACTCCGGGGCGCCTGCTCTCTGCCTCATTCCGGAGTTTATACGACACATGTTCACATGATGTTTCGGCTAGCTGTCGCGGGCATTTCCGGCAAGGGCAATTCAGGGCTTGTTCCCAGGGGGATTTCGGTGTTTTTGCGAGGGCCACGCGCCCATGACCTCGGCTTCGTCACCGTATACGGTGGGCCGGATCCGATCGGTGTTTATCACCAGCGCAATGCGCCCCACCGGCGGCCTGTGCCATGCCGACGGAATGTGCCGGAGTACACCGGGTGAGAGCCTATCGCTTCCCCGTGCGCCGCGGGGCGTTATGGATCGTCCCGCCTGGGCATCATCGACCGTGACAAGGCGGCCGGCGCGGCGGGCGACCCGTCCGGGAGGGAGGCTTCGCATGGGGGAGAAGGTCGCGGCCCTGGGGTTCGACCTCGCCGACCGGCAGCGCCACCGGGAGAAGCTCCGGCGGTGTCTGGAAGGGCTGGCGAGGCTGCTGGAGGAGAAGCGCTTCGACCGTCCTCGCAATCTCATGGGGCTGGAGATCGAGCTGAATCTCGCGGGCCCCGACGGTATGCCGAGCATGGTGAATGCCGAGGTGCTGGAGCGTATCGCCAGCAGGGATTTCCAGACCGAACTCGGGCGATTCAACCTCGAAGTGAACATCGTCCCCCACCGGCTCTCGGGAAGGGTTCTCGACCAGCTCGCCGAGGAACTGCGCACGGGGCTGTCCTACGCGGACCGCAGGGCCATGGAAGTGGGTTCCGGGATCGTCATGATCGGGATACTGCCCACGCTCACCGACCGGGACCTGGTCCACGCCAACCTCTCCGCCGCCGACCGGTACTTCCTCCTCAACGACCAGGTCGTGGCCGCCCGGGGCGAGGAGTTCACCATCGACATCGCCGGTGTGGAGCGGCTGACCTGCACCGCGCGCTCCATCGCCCCGGAGGCAGCCTGCACCTCGGTCCAGCTCCACCTCCAGGTCACCCCGGGCCGGTTCGCCGCGGTGTGGAACGCCGCCCAGGCCGTCGCGGCCGTGCAGATCGCCGTCGGCGCCAACTCCCCCTTCCTCTTCGGCCGGGAGCTGTGGCGCGAGTCCCGGCCGCCGCTGTTCGTGCAGTCCACCGACACCCGCCCGCCCGAGCTGAGGGCCCAGGGGGTCCGGCCGCGCACCTGGTTCGGGGAGCGCTGGATCTCCTCGGCGTACGAGCTCTTCGAGGAGAACCTCCGCTTCTTCCCCCCGCTGCTGCCCATCTCCGGGGACGAGGACCCCCTGCGCGTCCTGGACACGGGCGGCGTCCCGACGCTCGCCGAGCTGACCCTCCACAACGGCACGGTCTACCGCTGGAACCGGCCCGTCTACGGCATCGTCGACGGTGTCCCCCACCTCCGGGTGGAGAACCGCGTCCTGCCGGCCGGGCCCACCGTCACCGACGTCATCGCCAACACGGCGTTCTACTACGGGCTGATCCGCACCCTCGCCGAGGAGCCCAGGCCGGTGTGGTCCCGGATGCCGTTCGGTGTCGCCGCCGACAACTTCGACACCGCCTGCCGCGACGGCATCGACGCCGTCCTGCGCTGGCCCCGGGCGGGCCGGACCGGCGTCCTCGCGCGGGTCCCGGCCGTCCGGCTCGTCCTGGAGGAGCTGCTGCCGATGGCCTCGGCCGGGCTGGACGCGTGGGGCGTGGAGCCCGCCGACCGCGACCACTACCTCGGGGTCGTCGAGGAACGCTGTCTGCGCCGGGCCAACGGGGCCTCCTGGCAGGTCGCCACCTACCACCGCGCGCTGGAGCACGGCCTGGACCGGGAGCGCGCCCTGGCCGTCACGACCCGCCGCTACCGCGAGCTGATGCACACCGGCGAGCCCGTCCACACCTGGCCCACGGACGCACCCGCCCTCTGAGCCTCCCGGGGCGCGGACCGGCGCCGCCGCACCCCCTGTGCGCGGTGACGCGGTGCCGTCGGGCAAGCTGTGACCGTCGTGACCGTTGGGACGACGGACGCGGACGACGGACGACGGGCAGCTGGGAGGCGACGGTGCGGCAGAACGCTCGGGACGACGGCGCGGGCATCCGGCCGCGCCCGCCCTCCGGGCCGGCGCCCGGCGACGGGCCCGTCCGGCGGACACTGCGCTCGGAGACGCTGATCGTCCTGGCGCTCTCGCTCGGGGCCAGCGCGGTCTCGGCGCTGATCAGCTTCGTCGGCGCGGCCACCCGGCCGGGCGGGCTCAAGGACCAGGCCGCCACCCTCAACGCCTCGCACGCGCCCGGCCGCCCCTGGCTCGACCTGGCCTGGCAGCTCTTCGGCATCGCCACCGCGCTCGTGCCCGTCCTCCTGGTCGCGCACCTGCTCACCCGCGAGGGCGCGGGGCTGCGGAGCATCGGCTTCGACCGCACGCGCCCCGGCACCGACCTGGCCCGGGGCGCGACGGTCGCGGCCGCCATCGGCGGCAGCGGACTGCTGTTCTACCTCGCCGTACGGGCGGCGGGCTTCAATCTGACCGTCGTACCGGAGAACCTGCCCGACGTCTGGTGGCGGATCCCGGTGCTGATCGCCTCCGCCGCGCAGAACGCGGTGCTGGAGGAGGTCGTGGTCGTCGGCTATCTGCTGCGCAGGCTGGGACAGCTGGGGTGGACCCCGGCCGCCGCCCTGGCGGCGAGCGCGGCGCTGCGCGGCTCGTACCACCTCTACCAGGGCATCGGCGGCCTGGTCGGCAACGCGGTGATGGGCGTGGTCTTCGTCCTGCTCTACCGGCGGTGGGGGCGGGTCGGGCCGCTGGTCGCGGCCCATGCGCTGATCGACATCGTGGCGTTCGTCGGCTACGCGCTCCTCGCGGGCAAGGTGGGCTGGCTGCCCACGGCCTGACCCGCCCCACCCCGCCTTCTTCGGGGGACTACGCCAGCAGTTCGCCGTCGATGACCGTCACGGCGGAGCCGGTCAGCAGGGTCCGGTCGCCGCGCAGCGCGGTACGGACGAGGCCGCCGCGGGCGGACGCCTGGAATCCGGTGAGCTCGTCGCGGCCCAGCCGGGCGGACCAGAACGGGGCGAGCGCGGTGTGCGCGCTGCCGGTGACGGAGTCCTCGTCGACGCCGACGTTGGGGAAGAAACAGCGCGAGACGTAGTCGTAGCCGCGCGCCGGGTCCTCGGCCGGCGCGGTGGCGATGACGCCCCGGCGGGAGTGGCGGGCCAGCGCCGCGATGTCCGGGGCCAGACCCCGTACGGTCGCCTCGTCGGGCAGCTCCAGCAGCAGGTCGCCGATGTGCGGGCCGGTGTCGTGCGCGGAGCGGGGCGTGGCGCCCAGAGCCCGGTCCACTCCGTCGGGGACGTCGGCGGGCGTCAGCGGCGAGGTCGGGAAGTCCAGCGTGATCGTGCCGTCCGCGTGGGCGGTGGTGACGAGGACGCCGCAGCGGGCGGTGAAGCGCACGGTGCCGGTGGCGGTGCCCGTGGTGTGGAGGACGTGTGCCGTGGCGAGCGTGGCGTGGCCGCACATGTCGACCTCGGTGGTGGGGGTGAACCAGCGCAGCGCCCAGTCGGCGTCCGAGCCGGGCGGCAGCGGGTGGGCGAAGGCGGTCTCGGGGTGGTTGACCTCGGTGGCCACGCCCCGCAGCCAGGCGTCCTCGGGGAAGCCACCGGAGTCCAGGAGGACCACGCCCGCCGGGTTGCCGGCGAAGGGGCGGTCGGTGAAGGCGTCGACGATTCGAATCCGCATGGTCGCGAACCTAGGGGCCCGGCGGGGCCGTGGACACGGCCAATCCCCGGAAAGTGGCCCGGCCGGCCTTGCCCGCGCGGCGGAAAGGCCGCCGGCCGGGATTCCGGCCGACGGCCCGAGGGGCTCGTGGGGCCCGTGGGGGCAGGGCGGTGGGTGGCTGCCCGGCCCGGGGTGGTCCGTTACCTGAAGAGGCGGTCCGCGCTGGTGGCCATGCGGTGGGTGCCGCCGTGGCGGTCGACCCAGTCACGGATGAGCTTGATGGAGTTGGCGCACTGCCAGCTGTCGTCGTACTCGCGCACTCCGGTGAAGGCGCCGTAGCCGGCGATGATGCCGTCCACACGCGCGTCACCCAGGAGTTTGTCGACGTACCACGGGTCGTTGTAGGTGGTCGTCCAGGACAGTGTGGCCGCGAGCTGTCCGGCGGCACGGTCCCCGGCGCCCTTCTTCAGCTCCGCGCACGTGTTGTAAGTGGGCTCCGTGCAGTTGCCGAAACCCTTGGTGATGTCGCTGTCGCCGTAGTCCATCGCCCGGCGGCCGGCCGGGAACCCGGAACCGGACTTGTTGAAGGCGTTGCGCACCTGATCGCGGGTCCCGGTCGTGGTGATGCCCTCCAGACGGCCGAGCCTGCCCTCCAGGCTCTTCCAGCCCCGGCCGCCCACGTCCGGGGTGCTGCCGCCGTGGTACTCGTAGAAACCGTAGAGCACCTGGATCCCGGCAGCCGTCAGCCGCTGCGCCTTGTCACGCAGCCCGGCGACGCTGCACCCGCGGTTCGGCGCCTCTCCGCAGTAGTTCGGGTCCTTGATGTCCAGCCACACCAGCGCCAGCCCGCGCCCGGCGTTGGCGTGGGAGACGATGCGGTCGATCATGCTGTCGAAGCTGGGGCCCCGCCGGTTGTCGCCGGCCGAGGAGCAGTCGTGATAGGCGCGCCATTCGTTCGGGTTCCACCAGGCGCAGACGTCGATCTCGATGGCGTTGGCGCCGTGCTTGAGCGCGGCGTCCACGCCGTCCAGGGTGTCGACCCGGTGCGCGATGGCGTAGATCGCGTGACGCTGATCGGCCGCAGCCGCGGGGGTCGTGGTGAGCGCGGTGGTCCCGATGATCCCGCACAGCGCGGCTAACAGCGCCAGCAGGCTCCGCGGGCCGGCGCGGTGCCGAAGACGAGTGGTCAAGAAAAGCACTCCCTCATGTCGGTGTCCCCAAGGGACGCTCCGAGCTTGGCGGGTGATCGCCACCGGCCGCCAGGAATCCCCGGCACTTCGGGACGCCGGAACACGGAAACGGGCCATGACCGGGAGAGACGCGAGCCGCCTGGAACGCGGGAACGGAACGCGCCGCCGAGCGCGCGCCGTCGTCCCTCGGGCGCCGCCGGCCCGGTCCCTCCCGCCGCCGCGACCGCCGTACCAGGTGCCGGAGGCCCGTACGCCGTCGGGAGCGCACCGGCGGAGCCTCCGGGTTTTTCACCGCGCCGTCCCGGCTCGTTCCGCGCCCGCTCGGTCGCCAGTGGCCGTCCGTCGACAGCACGGGCGACCGGCGTTCCTCCTGTGCCTTGATCTCCCAGTAGGACTCATGGGAGGTCACGCGATACGCCTCCTCCCAGGACGCCAACGCCGCGGTGACGGCCGCGCCGGCTGCGCCCCGGCGACGAACGCGGCACGCCAACCACACGAAACCGGCGAGGACCGCGGCGAAGCCGCCGAAGACCCCCAGTATCGGCAGGAGATCACCCATGGCTCCGATGTCCCTTCCGGACGGCTGCGGCGGCATCGCAACAACATACTGGGAGCGTCAGCTGCAGTTCGAGTACGGGTGGTTGTCGGTGTTGCTCACGCCGCCGTAGGAGAAGTTCCACGTCGAGGTCTGGCCGGAGCACGAGTGCCCATTGGCGGTGAAGTTCCAGTTCCCCTTGTACTCGCGGGTGTTCGTCACGTTGGTCACCGGAATGTACCCGGCGTCGAACCAGTACGTGCCGTTGTTCAGCACCGGCTTGTTCGAGTTCGCGGAGAAGTGCGAGCTGGACTTCACGTCGACCTGGCCGAAACTCCAGTTGTTGACGTAGTTGGTGTTCCACAGGTTGACCTCGGTGTAGGCACCGCTGCAGTTCCACCCCAGGTAGAACTGGCCGATGGTCTGCGTGCCCACCTTGATGCTCTGGATGGCCCCGAGCACCTGGCCACCTGAGGGGCAGCCTGCCGCATTGGCGGATCCGGATCCGGCTGTGGTGAACGTGAGGCCGGCCGCGACGACGGCGAGTGCAGCCGAGGCCGCGCGTATACGGGAATATGTCCGCATAATTCCCCCTGAAGTCGATGAGGCGGCCGACGTCACCCCTTGGCGTGCCCATGCTCCTACCGGGCTTGCGCCTGCCCCAGAGTCGTTCCCGGCCGTTTGAGACAGGGCGGAAGGCATTGTCATCCGATCGGTTCCGATATATCGTTGAGGCATCGCGAACGATCGATGAAGAAAGGGGCGACATCATGCGCTTCCAAGGACACGGTCATGAGCACCACGGCTACGGTCCCGGGCGGGGCCGGGGAGCCGGGCCCGGCGAGTTCGGTCCGGGCGGCCCCGGTGGGCGCCGGGCCTTCGGGCCCTTCGGGCCTCCGTTCGGCGCCCCGCCCTTCGGCGGGCGCGGGCGGGGCGGCCCGGGCGGCAGGGCGCGGCGCGGCGATGTGCGCGCCTCGATCCTGGCGCTGCTCAAGGACCGCCCGATGCACGGCTACGAGATGATCCAGGAGATCGCCGAGCGCAGTGGCGGCGCCTGGAAGCCGAGTCCCGGCTCGGTCTACCCCACCCTCCAGCTGCTGGAGGACGAGGGACTGATCAGCAGCGCGAGCGAGGGCGGCAAGAAGCTGTTCACGCTCACCGAGGACGGCCGCGCCGAGGCCGAGTCCGGCCCGGGCACCCCCTGGGAGGACGCGGGGCGCGGTATCGACTGGGCGGCGATGCAGGAGATCCGTCAGGCCGGCTTCGGGCTGATGGAGGCCTTCGGCCAGGTCTGGAAGACCGGCAGCGCCGAGCAGAAGGAAAAGGCGCTCGCGGTCGTGAACGACGCCCGCAAGAAGCTGTACCTCATCCTGGCCGACGAAGGCTGACGAGAGCCGACAGGAGTCCGGACCGGAGGCGGGGCGGCTCGGGGGATACCCCGGGCCGCCCCGTCGTGCTTTCTTGACGGAGCGTCAGCGCGTGGGAGACTCCGGCCATGCCCCCGCTCCCGTGCCGCCGGCACCCCGTCCTCGCCCTCGCGGCCGTCGCCGTGTGCCTGGCGGCGGCCCTCGCCGGCGCCCCGGCCGAGGCCGGGGCCGGGGCCGGGGCCGGCGGGCCGCGCTACCGCGACGCCCGCGCCCCCGTGGACGAGCGGGTGGCCGACCTGCTGCGCCGGATGACACTGGACGAGAAGATCGGGCAGATGACCCAGATCGCCGTGGCCAAGCTCCAGGGCGACTGCGGCGAGACCGGCGGCGGCGAGCTGAACGAACGCTGCCTGGCCGCCGTGCTCCGCGACCGCGCGGTGGGCTCGGTGCTCTCCGGCGGCGGCAACGGCCCGCCCGTGAACACGCCGCGCGACTGGGCCCGCATGGTCGACGCGCTGCAGAGGTACGCCGTCGAGCACAGCCGGCTGGGCGTTCCCCTCCTCTACGGCGTCGACGCCGTCCACGGCCACAACAACGTCCTCGGCGCCACCGTCCTCCCGCACCAGATCGGCCTCGCCGCGACCTGGGACCCGGAACTCGTCCGGGCCTGCGCCGGGGCGACCGCCCGCGCCGTCGCGGCCACCGGCGTCGACTGGACCTTCGCGCCCGTCGCCGACCTCGCCCGCGACCGGCGCTGGGGCCGCTACTACGAGACCTTCGGCGAGGACCCGCTGCTCGCCGGAGCCCTGGCCGCCGCGGCCGTGCGCGGCACCGAGAACGCCGGCGGCGCCAAGAACGTCGCCGCGACCGTCAAGCACTTCGCCGGCTACTCCGAGCCGTCCAACGGCCACGACCGCGTGCCCGCCGACGTCTCCCCCCGCTATCTCCAGGACACCCTCCTCGCCCCCTACCGGGCGGCCGTCGAGGCCGGGGCGCGGACCGTCATGGTCAACTCCGGCGCGCTCAACGGCGTCCCCGTCACCGCCTCCCGCCATCTGCTCACCACGGTCCTGCGGGAACGGTGGGGCTTCACGGGCGTCACGGTCAGCGACTGGCAGGACGTCCGCGCCCTGTGGACGGCCTACAAGCTGGCCGCCGACTACCCGCACGCCGCCGCCCTCGCCGTCAACGCGGGCGTCGACATGGCCATGGAGCCCTACGAAGCGGGGGAGTTCACCGACGCGCTGCGCACGGCCGTACGGGCCGGACTGGTGCCCGCCGGCCGGATCGACGAGGCCGCCGGGCGCGTCCTGCGGCTCAAATTCACCCTGGGGCTCTTCGAGCGACCGTATGTCGACGCGGAGCGCGCAAACACGGAAGTCCTGGGCGCGGGGAGAGAGCTCGCCCGGCGCGCCGCAGCGGCCTCACAGGTGCTGCTGCGCAACGACAAGGGCGTCCTGCCGTTCGGGCCGTCCGTGAAGAAGATCGTCGTCACCGGCGCCCTCGCGGACGATCTCGCCGCCCAGGCCGGCGGCTGGACCGTCGGCTGGCAGGGGCTTCCCGACGGGGTGCGGATCCCGGGTACGACCGTGCTCGAGGGCATCCGGCAGGCGGCCCCCACGGGCACCCGCGTCGTCCACGCCACGGCCCCGGCCGACGCCGTGACACAGGCCCGTGACGCCGACGCGACGGTCGTCGTGGTGGGGGAGCGGCCGGGCGCCGAGGGCGGGGCCGACAGCCCCCGGCCCGAACTCCCCACGGACCAGCGGGTGCTGGTGCGGTCGCTGAAGGAGACCGGCCGCCCGGTCGTGGTGGTCGTCCTCGCCGGGCGCCCGTTGGTGCTGGGCGACGCGGACGGCACGGAGGGACTGCTGATGTCATGGCTGCCGGGCGGCGAGGGCGGGCACGCCGTCGCGGACGTCCTGTTCGGGGCGGTCGGGCCGAGCGGCCGGCTGCCCGTCTCATGGCCCCGGCGCACCGGCAACGAGCCCCTGTACTACCAGCAGTTGCCGGGCACCAACGCGGGCGCGGAGTCCGGGCACGACGTGGCGTACGACTTCGGGGACGGCCTGTCGTACACCGGTTACCGCGTCGAGTCGATCGCGCTCGACGCGCCCTCCGTCCCGGCCGGCACGGACGTCGGGATGACGGTGCGGGTGGGCGACACCGGGCCGCGCGACGGCGAAATGATCCTCCCCGTCTATGTTTCACGGCCGGTCGGCGACGTACTGTCGCCGCCGCGCAGGCTCGTGGCCTTCACCAAGGTGCGGCTGAAGGCCGGGGAGACGCGATCCGTGCGGCTGACCGTGCCGTCGAAGGTGCTCGCGGTCACCCCCGGCGACATCGACGGGGCCGGACCGCCGCGCGTCGAGCCCGGGCCGTACGTCTTCGGCGCCGGGGCGCGGACGGCCACGCTGGAGATCACCCGGAGTCCGGGGGAGGGCGCGCGCCCCTGACGGAGAGCCGTGCGCCCCTGAGACGGATCCGGCCGCCCTCCTCCTGAAGGATGACGCCCCGGCAGGCCGTGCCCAACTCGCGTCGGATGCGCGAATGCAACCTTCCGGGGATGTTCTCATCACTCGGGACTGATGGGGTGGGAAGGGTGCGAAGCCGTACACCTGACACCGGACGGGACGGGGCCACGGGCGAGGATCCGCTCAGCGCGGAGCTGGCCACGGCGGTCCTGGGCGCCCGCAGGCGTGCCGCACGCGACGGCGAGCGGCAGGCCGACACCGCCCACCTCCTGCACACCCTGCTGGAGGCCGACCCCGCCGCCCGCCAGGCCTTCGAGGGCGGCCCGGCCCAGGTCGCCCGGCTGCTGGGCTATCTCGTCCAGCGCACCATCGGCTACGGGCTGCGCTGGAGCGGCACGGTCGAGGACTCCGGCGCCCTCCCCTCGCTCGCCGGGAGCCCCGTGCCCGGCTGGTCGCCCGCGGCCGCCGGGGCCATGCGCGAGGCCCGTGCCCGGGCCGCCGCCCGGGGCGCCGCCGAGGTGGCGGGGACCGATCTGCTCGCCGCCCTGGTGCGCGACTCCCGCTGCCGGGCGGTCGAGGTGCTGCGCCGGGCGGGCGTGGACCCGGTGGCGCTGGGCGCGCGGCTGGACGACCCGGCCCGCTGGAGTGCGGCTGAGCCCTTTTGGCCACGGGCCTCTTCGCCCGCGGGCTCCTTCGTCCACAGGCCCCTTCGTCCACGGGCTCCTGCCGAAAGCGGTTGCCCGGTGGCAGCCGGTCCGCCTAGGGTGCCGATCATGCCGACGACCGCTGTTCTTCCGCCTCCCGCCGCCTAGCGCGGGCGGCCGCTTCCCGGAGGACCCGGGCCCCGAGGGGCCACGGGCCGATCGCCGCTGCCCGCAGACGGAGCACGCGATCACTGGAATCTTCCGCGGGAGAACAGAACAGCCATGCGCAACTCCTCTCTTCCGGCCTGCCCCGTTCCGGGCGGGCCGTCCGACGGCGTGCCCTCGCACGCCGGTCCCGGGCTCTCCGTCGGCCGGGGGCTGGCCTGCGTCGTCGTCGCGGGCATCGCCTGGGGCACGGCGGGCGCCACCGCCGCGCTCGCCTCCGCCAGCAGCGGCCTGGGCCCCGTCGCCCTCACCTTCTGGCGCACGGCCGGTGGCCTCGCGCTGCTGCTGGCCGTGCAGGCCCTGCGGCCCCGGCCCGTCCGTCCCGTGCGCGCGCTTGAGACGAAGCGGCGCCGGGCGACCCGCCTTCTGATCACCGGTGGCGGTCTCGCCCTCTTCCAGGCCGCCTACTTCGCGGCGGTCGACGGGACGGGGCTGGCCGTCGGCACGGTCGTCACCCAGGGGGCCGCGCCGGTGCTGGTGGCGCTGGCCGGCAGGCTCTTCATGGGCGAGCGGCTCGGCGTGGGGGGCCGGGTCGCGGTGGCCGGGGCGCTGACCGGGCTGGTGGTGCTGGTGCTCGGCCGAGACGGCGCGGGCACGGTGCGGCCGGCCGGAGTGGTCTGGGGGCTGGTGTCGGCGGCGGCCTACGCGCTGCTCACCCTGTACACCCGGCGCCTCGGCAGCGAGGGCCGGGCCACGGACCCGTTCACCACGACGCTCACCTCCTTCGCCGTGGGCGCGCTCTGCCTCCTGCCCCTCGCCGCCGCCGAGGGCCTGTGGCCCCGGACGCGGGAACTGGGGCGCACGCTGTGGCTGCTGGGGTATCTGGTGACGGTGCCGACGGCGCTGGCGTACGGGCTGTTCTTCGCGGGCCTGGTGGCCGTCCGGGCCACGACGGTCTCGGTGATCACCCTGCTGGAGCCGGTCACGGCGGCGGCGATCGCCGTCACCCTGCTCGGCGAGCGCCTGACCGCCGCGACCGCGCTGGGCACCTGCGTGCTGCTGGGCGCGGTCGCGGCCCTCGCCCTCGCGGAGGCCGGCGGGGACGGGCGGCGCGCGCGGACCGCGCGGTCGCGGCCGGTCAGCGACCGGTGAGGTAGCCCGGCACGGGGATGCCGGGGGCGAGGTCGTCCGCCGGGACGGGGGCGCCGTACGCCGTCGTCAGGGGGACGACCCCGCTCCAGTGGGGGAGGCCCAGGTCCTCCTCGTCGTCGGAGGGGCCCGCGTGGCGGACCTTCGCCGACACCTCGGTGAGGTCGACGCGCAGCACGGCCGTGGCGGCGAGCTCCCTGGCCGACGCGGGCCGGGAGTCCGCCGCCCGCCCGGGCACGACCTGGTCAACCAGGGCGTCGAGGGCTTCGCGCAGCTCGGCGGGGTCGGTGACCCGCCGGGCCGTGCCGTGCACCACGACCGAGCGGTAGTTGAGCGAGTGGTGGAAGGCGGAACGGGCCAGGACGAGCCCGTCGACATGCGTGACCGTCACACAGACGGGCATGCCCGGCTCCCGTGCCTCTCCCGCCGAGCGCAGGGGCCGGGAGCCGGTGGAGCCGTGCACGTAGAGGCGGTCGCCGACGCGCCCGTAGAGGGTGGGCAGGACGACGGGGGCGCCGTCGCGGACGAAGCCGAGATGGCAGACGTAGCCCGCGTCGAGTATCGCGTGCACCAGGTCGCGGTCGTAGGAAGCGCGGTCGCGGTAACGGGTGGGGGTCGTGCGCTCGGTCCGCTCGTACTGCCCGGCCTCGGAGGTCGGCGCGGCGGCCGTGGAAGAAGGCATTGCGTTCTCCATTGCACTAGTGCATAGTTGGCTTTGTGCTAGGAGAGTATCGGATCGAAGGCCGTCGCGCAGCGGAGATCTCCGCGAGCGTGGAGCGCGCGGTGGGGGCGGGAAACCTCGCCCCCGGTGAACTGCTGCCGCCGATGCGGGAATTGGCGGTGTATCTGGGGGTCAATCCCAATACCGTCGCGGCCGCCTACCGCACGCTGCGCGACCGCGGAGTGATCGAGACGGCGGGCAGGCGCGGCAGCCGGGTGCGTGAGCGCCCGGCCAGCGCGCCCCGCGAGCTCATCCGGGTGGAGGCGGCGGAAGGCGTGCGCGATGTCGCCGGGGGCAATCCCGACCCGGCGCTGCTGCCCCCGCTCGGCGAGGCCCTCGCCGCGGCGGCGGAGCGCTCCCGCAGCAGACCCGTGCTCTACGGCGACCCGGCCGTCGACACCGACCTGGAGCGCATGGCTCGCGCCGCCTTCACCGGCGAGGGCGTCCCGGAGGGGCCGGTGGCCGTCACCTCGGGCTCGCTCGACGCCATCGAGCGGGTGCTGAGCGCGCATCTGCGGCCGGGCGACGCCGTGGCCGTCGAGGATCCGGGCTGGGGGAGCCTGCTCGATCTCATCCCCGCGCTCGGCCTGCGCGCCGTGCCCGTCGCGGTCGACGACGACGGCCCGTTGCCCGACGCGGCCGACCGGGCGCTGCGCCAGGGCGCCCGGGCCATGGTCGTCACCGACCGGGCGCAGAATCCGACGGGCGCCGCGATCGGCGAGGAGCGCGCCCGGGAGCTGCGGGCCGTGCTCGCTCGCCACCCCGGGGTGCTGCTCATCGAGGACGACCACGGCCATGGCATCGTCGATCTGCCCCTGTGCCCCCTCGCGGGGGTCACCGACCACTGGGCGCTGGTCCGTTCCGTCGCCAAGGCCTACGGGCCGGACCTCCGCCTCGCCGTGCTCACCGGGGACGCCGTCACCGTGGACCGGGTGCGCGGCCGGCAGCGGCTGGGGCCCGGGTGGGTGAGCCACATCCTCCAGGACGCGGTGGTGCATCTGTGGCGCAGCGGCGCCGTGGACGCGGCGCGGGTCGCCGCCTCGTACGGGCGGCGGCGGGAGGCGCTCGTCGCGGCGCTGCGGGAGCGGGGCGTCGAGGCGCACGGGCGCAGCGGGATGAACGTCTGGCTGCCCGTGCCGGACGAGACGGGGGCCGTGGCCCGGCTGCTCCAGGCAGGCTGGGCGGTGGCGCCGGGGGCGCGGTTCCGGCTGGTGTCGCCGCCCGGCGTGCGGCTGACCGTGTCCGCGCTGGAGACGCATGAGATAGGGCCGGTCGCGGACGCGCTGGCGTCCGCGACCGGCCCGGTGCCGGCGGGGCGCTACGACTGAGCGGCCCCGTCCCCCTGCGTGGCGTCCCCCGCCGCCACGGTCCGGCCGGTCCGGGAGGAGCGGCCCCTGCTCTGGGTGAGGGCCGCTCCGGCCAGCACGATCAGCGCGCCGACCGGGGTGTTCCAGGTGAGCTCCTCGCCGAGGAGGGTGACGCCCGCCGCGGTCGCCACGACCGGGATGAGATACGTCGTCATGGTCGCGGTCGTCGGCCCGACCTCGGCGACCAGCCCGTACTGGAGGAGGAAGGCGAGCCCCGTGCCGAGCGCCCCCAGGGCGAAGACCGCGAGCAGCGGCACGGTGGGCAGGGCGGACGGCAGCGGGCTGAGCAGCGGCGCGGCGACGCCGAGCTGGAGCGCGCCGACGAGCAGCTGCCCGCCGGACAGCGCCAGGTGCCCGTCGCCGGTGCCCGACAGCGTGCGCCGGACGTAGATCCAGCCCACGGCGTAGCTCACCGAGGCGATCAGGGCCATGGCGGTGCCCTTCGGGTCCTGCCCCGAGAAGCCCTGCCAGGCCCCGAGCACCACGAGCACCCCGATGAAGCCGAGGCCGAGCCCCGCGAAGCGGCGGCGCGTCGGCCGGTCCTCGGAGAGCGCCACGAGTGAGAGCACCATGCCCCACAGCGGGGTCGTGGCGTTGCAGACCCCGGCGAGGGTGGTGGGGATCGTCAGCTCGGCGTAGGCGAAGAGCGTGAACGGAAAGGCGTTGCAGAGGAAGGCCGCGACGGCCAGATGACCCCAGGTGCGCGGGGAGCGCGGCAGCCGCTGCCGCTTGATCACCAGGGCCGCGACGAGCACGGCCGCGCCGAAGAACATCCGGCCGAAGGAGACGTACGGCGGCGCGAAGCCCTCGGTGCCGAGCTTGATGAAGAGGAAGCTGAATCCCCAGACGACCGAGAGCACGGCGAAGTTGATCCGCCAGTCGAGGCCCCGGCGTTCCGGTCGGCTGTCCGTCGCGACGGTGGGGGAGAGGGTGGGAGAGGGGGGTTGCTTCGGCGTCGCGACGGTGCTCATGCCGACTACCATGCAGGCCCAAAAGTCATTAGGACAAGCAAATAATTCTATGGACCATCGCGTAGCATCGCTTACATGTTGAACCTGGAGCGCCTGCGCACCCTCCACGCCCTCGCCCGTCACGGTTCCGTCAGCGGCGCGGCGGAGGGGCTGCACGTGACGACCTCGGCGGTCTCGCAGCAGCTGTCCAAGCTGGAACGCGAGGCCGGGCAGCGGCTGCTGGTCAAGAGCGGCCGCGGTGTGCGCCTCACCGACGCCGGACGGCTGCTCGCCGAGCACGCCGGGCGCATCCTCTCCCAGGTGGAGCTGGCCCAGTCCGACCTGGAGGCCCAGCGCGGCCACGCCGTCGGCGAGCTACGGCTCGGCGCCTTCCCCACGGCCGCCCGGGGCCTGTTCCCGGCCGCGCTCACCACCCTGCGCGCGGACCATCCGCAGCTGCGCGCCCGCCTGGTGGAGATGGAGCAGGAGGAGGCCGTCGAGGGGACGGTGCGCGGCGACATCGACCTCGCCGTGGTCCTCGACTGGTACAACAAGCCGCTGCCGGTGCCCGACGAGCTGGTCAGGGCCCCGGTCCTGGACGACCCGGTCGACGTCGCCGTGCCCGCCGGCCATCCGCTCGCCGACCGGGCGGACGTCTCCCTCGCGGACTTCGGGGAGGACGAGTGGATCGCCTGGCCCAAGGGCGAGTTCTGCCACGACTGGCTGCTGTCCACGCTGCGCGGCCAGGGCATCGAGCCCCGGATCGCGCACATGGCCGAGGAGCACGCCACCCAGCTCGCCCTGGTCGCCGCGGGCCTGGGCATCGCGGTCGCCCCCCGGCTCGGCCGCGGCCCCTTGCCGGAGGGAGTGCGCGCGGTGCCCGTACGGCACACGATGTGCCGCCACGTCTTCGCCATCTGGCGCGCGGACGCGGACCGCAGGCCCTCGATCCGCGCGGTGGCCGACGCGCTGCGGGAGGCGGCCGCGGGCATGGCGGGGTGACGGGCATGGTGGGGTGACGGGCCGGGCCCGGGTCACGGCGGATCGCCGCTAGACGGCCAGCCGGTCCAGGATTCCCGCCACCTCCGCCGGGCGCAGAAGGAAGCCCACGTGACTGGTGTCGAGGGTGTGGACGTCATAGGGGTTGTCCGGCGTCAGCGCGTCGCACTCGGCGATCAGACGGTCCTGCATCGCCACCGGAATCGAGCGGTCGCCGGTGAGCCGGATGTACGAGCGGGCGATCGTTCCCCAGGTGCCGGCCTGCCCGCGGGCGTCGGCCGTCATCACGGCGATGGACTCATCGGGTTGCAGGATGTTGAGGAAGGCGCGGAACTGCTCGTCGGTGCCATCCGCCATGATCGCCGCCTTGATGGCGGCGAGCAGGCCGGGGTCGGCCGTGCGGTAGTTGGCCCGCCCGACGCCGAGTCCGGCCGCATCGCCCACGTTCAGCGCGGCCAGCGGGGCCAGCAGGCTGTCGGCGAACTCGGGCTCCCGCAGGTAATCCATGGGGCTGGGCCGCTCTACGCACGACCACGCGGAAATGTAGACGAGCCTGTCCACCAGCTCCGGTACCGCGTTGCCCACTCCGGTGATGGTGATCCCGCCGAGACTCGATCCCACCAGCACCACGGGACCGTACCGGGCCACCCGGCGGACGACGTCGACCACCGCGTCCACGTTGTCCCGCAAGGTGACCTCGGCCAGCTTCGAAGGCTCGGCCGCCCAGGCGTCCAGGTCCTGCGGGGCCTGATAGGCCACCGGGTACTGCGCGTCGAAGCCGTGGCCCGGCAGGTCGACGGCGAAGCTGCGATGGCCGAGCAGCGCGAGTTCCCGCTGGACGGGCGCCCACATGAACGAACTGGAGCAAGAGCCGTGCACCAGAACGAACGTAGGGCCGGCGTGGTGAGTGCTCATGACCCGGATCGTAACGAGCACACCACCGACCCGGCCTCCGGTTTTTCGGGGGCGACCCGGCCGGGACGCGCCCGCCCGCTCGGGGTCACCGCTCCCGCAGCTTGCGGAAGTCCCAGGAGACGACGGCGTCCGGCGCCAGCCTGAGCCAGGCGTGCCGGCCGTCGTGGGGCATCGCCGCCAGGCCGAAGTACTTCGCCGCGAACAGCCGTTCGGGTGCCGTGAGTTCCGGGCAGGCCTCGCCCCGGCGCGGGGCCTCGCCCACCACGGTCGCCGTGCCCGACAGCTCCGCGCCGCGCAGCTCCTCGTACTCCTCGCCGTCGTCGACCACCACCGCCACCCGCGGGTCGTGCCGCAGATCGGCCCAGCGCCGGCTGCGGACCAGCGAGTACAGCCACAGCGCCCGCCCGTCCCAGACGAACCACAGCGGGCCGACGTGCGGACGCCCGTCCCGCCCGGCCGTCGCCACCCGGCAGGTGCGCCGCCCGGTGAGGAAGGCGTCGAGCTCGGCCCGCGTCATCATGACCCGGCGGCCCCTCCGCTGTGTGACGGCCATCCCGCACCACCCGCCTTCCCGGAACCGGTCCGCAGGACGTGAATCCGCAGGACGTGAGTAGAGCTGACTACCCGTCAGAAGGATGGGTCCTCTTCCCCGGCACCGCAATGCCCACTAGCCTCACGCGCGCCCCGGGCGGGGCCCGGGACGAACCACCGTGGGGGAGCGCCATGACCACTCAGGACCCGTTCGCCGAGGAGACCGACCCGGCGAGCACCGTACTGCTGACCGTCGAGTGCCAGCGCGGGGTCGTCGGACCCGACAGCGCGCTGCCCGAACTCGCTGCCGTCGCCCGCGCCTCCGGGGCGCTGGTCAACGTCGCCCGCCTCGTCGCCGGGGCGCACGAGGCGGGCGTCCAGGTCGTGCACGCCATCGCCGAACGCCGCCCGGACGGGCGCGGCGCCAGCCGCAACGCCCACCTCTTCCGCGTCGCCGAACGGCTGCCCGTACAACAGCTGACCGGCACCCACGCCGTCCGGGTGGCCGAGCCCGTCCCCGTCGGCGACGGGGACCTGGTCGTCCGCCGGCTGCACGGGCTCTCGCCCCTGGCCGGAACGGGCCTGGACGCCCTGCTGCGCAACATCGGCTGCCGTACCGTGATCGTCACCGGCGTGTCGGCCAACGTCGGGATCCCCAACGCCGTCTTCGACGCCGTCAACCTCGGCTATACGGCGATCGTCCCCTCCGACGCCATCGCCGGGGTGCCCGCCGACTACACGGCGGCGATGGTGCGCCACACCCTCGCGCTGGTCGCCACCGTGACCACGACCGAGGCCCTCCTGCGCGGCTGGCGCCGGCGGGGCCGTCCCCGCCGGACGCCCGGCCCCGGTGGGCTCAGCCCAGCGTGATGGAGTCCCCGTTCACCGAGATCCGCTCCTCGGGCAGCGGCTTCTGCGCCGGGCCGCCCTTCACGGCCCCGTCGGTGACCGAGAACCTGCTGCCGTGGCAGGGGCAGTTGATGGTGCCGCCCGCGACGTCCTTCACCACGCAACCCTGATGGGTGCAGACCGCCGAGAACGCCTTGAACCGCCCCTTCGCCGGCTGGGTGACGACGACCTTCCGGTCCGGGAAGACCTTGCCGCCGCCCTCGGGGATCTCCGACGTCCGGGCCAGGGCCGCACCCGCGCCCGCCCCGGACGTGGCCCCCGTCCCGGACG
>NZ_JAILXP010000132.1 GCF_020740895.1 Streptomyces sp. UNOB3_S3
CCGCACGCCCCACCGTCCGTCCCGGCCCCGGCCGCCGCCGCGCGGCTGCTCGCGCGGATCCGCGCCGACCGCCGTGCCGAGCGCTGGGTGCCGGCCTTCGAACGGGACTGGGTGAAGGCCCTGGAGGACGCCCGCTACAGCTACAGCCTCACGCCGGTCCACGACGTCGTGCGCGCGTGGCAGGCGCGCCTGGCCGCCACCCCGGCCGTCGACGCGTTCCTCGCCGCCGGCATGGACGACTCCGACGGCGTCGCGTCGGAGGACGCGCTCGGGACCCGCCCGTGAGCGAAGCGGCCTGGCCGGCGCGTCTGTCGCCGAAGGCCCTGGGCGTACTGGACGCCCTTCCGGGGCACGTGCGCGAGACGCTCCGCGACGTGCTGGACATCGCCTCCCGTGACCCGTGGTCCTTCCCGGCCTTCGACCGCCGGGACCCCGAGGGCGAGGACGTCCGCTCCGCCGCGATCGGCCCCCTCACCGCCGTCTACTGGATCAACCGCTCGGCCGCGCGGCTGCACGTCATCGACATCGTCTGGCTCGGCTGACGGACTCCTCCGGCGGACACGGTCTCCCCCCGGGCGGGGGTGTTGAGGGATGATCTCTGCGGCCTGGCAGGCCAGTTGTCGCCGCCCTTACCTGCGCCAGAGGGGGAGTCATATGCCGTTGGTAGATACGGAAGTGCGTCGCCGGTGTGAGGAGGTGCTGGACCGGGTCAACCGGCCCGAGCCGTTCTCCCTGACCTCGTTCTGCCGGCACGTGGCCGAGCGGCGGGGACGGGCGTTGCATCTGCACCCGCTGCCGGAGACCGTCGCCCTGGCCGGGGCCTGCGGAGTGTGGCTGGCCACCGACACGGACGACCACATCTTCTTCGAACAGCGCACCACCCGCGTCCACCAGGAGCACATCGTGCTCCACGAGATCGGCCACATGCTCTTCGACCACCACATGCTGGACGAGGACGGCCCGCTCCCCGCCGGGCTCCTGCCGGACCTCGGGGCCGGGCTGGTCAACCGGCTGCTGGCCCGGACGAACTACACCTCCCTCCAGGAACGCGAGGCCGAGATGCTCGCCACCATGATCCGGGCCGGCCGGCCCCCCTCGGGGGCGGAACGTCCCCAGGGCGTCCTGGGCCGGTTACGGGCCGCCGTGGGGCTGGGAGCGTGAACGCTTCCCTCCTCCAGACCCCGGGCGTCCTCGCCCTGGTGGCCGCGGTCGTGCTCAGACTCCCGTCCGCCGTCCGGTCGCGGTCCCAGCGCGGGCTGTGGCTCGCGGCCGCCGCCACCGCGGCCGTCCTGGTCCTGGACCGGTGGGCCGGCGCCGACGCCCACCCGGCGCTGCTGGCCCAGGAGCTGTCCGGGCTGGTGTCCGCCGCGGCCGTGCTCCACTTCGTCCTGTACTCCACCCTGCGCGACAGCCGCCGGGCGACGGCCTGGCTGTGGGCGGGCGCCGCGATGATGGCCGCCACGGTGCTGCTGCTCGACCTGGAGTCGGGACCGCACGCGCGGGCCGGGGCGCATCCGCCGGAGGCGCCGGAACCCTCGGCCGTGTACTGGCTGCTGGTCATCGAGATCCACCTGCTGGCCGACGTCGTCTGCGTGGCGGCGTGCCACCAGTACGGGCCGGCCGCCCGCTGCCCGTCGCTGCGGCTGACGCTCCGTCTGCTCGGCTGGGGATCGGCCTGCGCCGCGCTGTACTGGCTCGCACAGCTCGCCCGGCTGCTGCTGGACGTCCCCCGGGTCGTCCCCTGCCAGCGCCTCCTGATGGACGCGCACGGTCTGCTGCTCGCCGCGGCCCTCCTCGTGCCGGTGGCCGCCGCCCTGCGCCGCGGCGCGCCGGACATCGCCACCGTCTGGCGGCTGGGGCGGCTCTGGCGTGACGTGGCCGAGGCCGTGCCCGAAGTCGTCCTGCACAAGCCGCAGCCCCGGCTGCTGGACCTTCTCTGGCCGGCCCTGCCGTGGCGCCTGCTCGCCTACCGGCGGGTGATCGAGATCCACGACGCGTTCCTCGTGCTGCGCCGGTACACCGGGCCCGCCGTCGCCCGCCGAGCGCGCGAGCACCTGAAGACGCGCGGGCCGGCCGGCGCGGGCCCGCGCGCCGCCCTCCTGGCCTGTGTGATCCGCGCCGGGATCGAGGCGAAGGCGGCGGGCCGGCCCGCGGCGACCGGCCCGCTGCGGGGCCCCGACCTCCTCGGCGCGCCGGTCGCCGGCCTCACCGGCGAGACGGCGTTCCTCCGGGAGGTGGCCCGGGCCTACCGCTCCGCGCCCGTACGCGCCTTCCGCGCGGAGCCTGACGCGGCGTCCGGTGCTCCGGTCGCGGCCCGCGACCGGGGCACCGTCAGAAGAACTCGTCCAGCAGCTGATAGAAGGCCAGCTTCTCCGGGTCGACCAGAGCAGGACCGTAGCGTTCGGTGAACGCCGCCACGCAGTCCGGGCCGAACCACGGGTCCTCCTCGCGGCTCAGCTCCCTGAGCGCGAGGGCGAGGTCCGCGTGACGGTCGGCCCGGCCCAGCCGGCCGGCGTCGATCACACCGGTGAGCCGGCCGGTCTCCGGGTCGAGCAGCACGTTGTTGGGGCACAGGTCGCCGTGGCAGACGACGAGGTCCTCCTTCGCCGGACGCGTACGGGCCAGCTCCTCCCGCAGCCGCTCGGCCGGCCAGCCGAGCCGCTCCTCCTCCAGGTCGTCCAGGTCCACCAGGCCGCCCGCGAGGTTCCGCTCGGCCTGCGGGACCGTCACGGCCAGCGACTGGTCGAAGGGGCACTCGGCGACGGGGAGTTCGTGCAGCGCCCGGGCCACCTCCGCCATGACCCCGGCGACGTGCCGGCGCTGCTCACGGGGCCACTCCTCGGCGGCGGACACACCGGGCACGGCCTCCGTGACGAGCCATGACACGGTGGCGTCGGAGCCCAGGTCGACGACCCGGGAGGCGGGGAAGCCCCGCTCGGTCAGCCAGTGCAGCCGGGCGGCCTCGCCCTCCAGGTCGAGGCCGAGCCCGGCGTCCCGGTCGAGGGGAGCGACCTTGGCGTAGAGCGCCGAGGGGCCCGACAGCCGGTAGACGAAGGCCCCCGAGTCGCCGTCGGTGACCGGGGTCCACTCGTGGCCGGGGTAGCGGTTGCGTAAGCCCATGTTCATGGTCACCATCATGGCCGACCCGATGGGGCGGGGTACGACAACACGCCATATGTGACAGGCCCGTTCGGGCGTCTCCGCCTACGACCGGGCGGGTGGCGGTCCGTCGTCGTGCACCGACGACAGGTTCTGGACCTTCCGTGCCTCGTTGACGATGGCCAGCACCGCGTCCAGCGTGGCCGGCGACAGCCCCTGGGCGCGCAGGGCGAGGTTGCGCACCCGGGCGTCGCGCAGCGCCGTGGCCAGCCGCAGCTGCGAGCCGACCCGTTCGGCCACTTCCTCGCTGATGAAGTACTCGGGGGGCACGCCGAAGAACTCGGCGAGGACGTCGAGCTGTTCGAGCGTGACGTTGCGCTTCTTGCCCGTGGCCAGCTCCCACAGATACGTACCGGAGATCGTGCCCCCGGTGGTCTCGCGTATCTCCTTGGCGAGGCGGGCGTACCCGGGACGTTTGCGCTCGTCCGGGTAGATGGCCGTGATCAGCTCGCTCAGCCGCTGGTCGAACTTGCGCACAAGGGGGCGACCGGGCTGGCCGGATGCCGATGCGTTGGCACTCATGCGCCACCTTCACGTGGAATGGTCTTCAGCCGGGCCGAACGCCCGCTCTAGCGGTTGACTGACCTCGTAATCACTACCACCGTCCAACCTTGTTGACAATTGATCCGTGGTGCGGCGTACGCTCGCGTGCCAACCCATTCGCTTGAGCGGACGGTGCGCGGCCCCGGGCCGCCCACGGTCCCGCGAACCCGGAGGTCAGCACATTGAACGCAGCCAACCCCTTACGGCTCTTCCGCACCTCCCACAGCACTCCGGCCCCCCGTCGCGGCCGCCTCGCATGGGGCGCCGCGGCACTCCTCGTCGTCGGCGCCGCCCTGCCCACGGCGGCCGCCCCGGCGGGCGGGGGGAGCGCGGACCAGACTCCCCGCAAGGCCAGGAACGTCATCCTGCTCATCGGCGACGGCATGGGCGACCAGGAGGTCACCCTGGCCCGCGACTACACCGTCGGCGCCGGCGGCCGCCTCGCCCTCGACCGTTTCCCCGAGACCGGCAAGTACACCACGTACTCCGTCGACAGCAAGGGCCGTCCCGACTACGTCACCGACTCCGCGGCGAGCGCCAGCGGCTGGTCCACGGGCCGCAAGACCGTCAACGGCCGCGTCTCGAAGACACCGGACACCGACGTCGCCGTGCCCACCGTCCTCGAACTCGCCCGCCGCAAGGGCCTGGCCACCGGATCGGTCACCACCGACGAGCTCACCGGCGCCACCCCCGCCGCCATGGCCTCCCACGTCACCGAACGCGACTGTCAGGGCCCGGCCGACATGGCAAGCTGCCCGCGCGACACCATCGGCCGCGGCGGGCCCGGATCGATCGCCGAACAGTCCGTGCGGCTGCGCCCGGACGTGCTCCTCGGCGGCGGCCGGCAGCGCTTCGACCAGAAGATCACCGAAGGCCCGTACCGGGGGCTGACCGTGACCCAGCAGGCGGAGAAGCAGGGCTACCGCGTCGTCACCGACGCCCATGGCCTGAAGGCCGCCGGGCCGGACCGCCCGCTGCTCGGCCTGTTCGCGCCGGACTCGCTCCCGGTGGAGTGGAGCGGCCGGCCCGCGGCCGCCGGCGGCACCCCGCCGCAGCGCTGTGCCACCAACCCCAAGCGCCCGGCCGGCACCCCGGCCCTGGCGGAGCTGACCACCAAGGCGATCGGGCTGCTGGAGGCCAAGGCGAAGGGCGGGAACGGGCCGGACAAGGGCTTCTTCCTCCAGGTCGAGGGCGCCTCCATCGACAAGCAGGCCCACGAGGCCGACCCGTGCGGGCAGATCGGGGAGACCGCCGCGTTCGACCGCGCCGTCAAGGTGGCCCAGGACTACGCCGCCCGCCACCCCGACACCCTGGTGGTCGCCACCGCCGACCACGGCCACAGCACCCAGATCCTTCCCGTCGACATCAACCCGCCCGGGCTGTCGGCCACCCTCGTCACCGACGAGGGCGGCAGGATCAAGGTCGGCTACTCCACCACCGACACCCCCGCGGACGGCCAGGAGCACACCGGCACCCAGGTGGGCATCTCGGCCCGGGGCCCGTACGCGGAACGCGTCCGGGGCGTCACCGACCAGACCGAGCTGTTCACCACCGTCACCACCGCGCTCGGACTGCGCTGACCACGCGTCGGCACTGTGGGGTGCCCTCCCGTCCCCGGGAGGGCACCCCACCCGCCGCCGGCTACCGCGCCCGCAGGAACACGGGGTGCGTCTCATCGACCTTCGAACGGATACCGGCGCGCAACCGCCCGCCCGCCTCCGCCGACGCCCCCGCCAGCACGGCCTCCTGCTCGTCGTCCCGGCCGTACGGCACCACCTCCAGCTCCGCGACGAGCGGGCCGAGCAACCCGGCCGGGGCCAGCGCGGCGGCGTGCGCGTGCGCCAGGTACTGCTTGGCCCGCCGGTGCGCCTTGGGCTCCTTCAGCACGGCCCGGCACACCTCCACGGCGTTGCCCGCCCTCACCACCAGGTGGGGGGCGTGCCGCAGCACCAGGGCGCCGAACCCGTCGCCGGGGGCGTCCCGCAGCTCGCCCAGTGCCGCGACGACCCGCTCGCGCACGTCCCGCCGCGGCAGCAGCGCGGTGGCGAGGACGCCCGCCCACGCCGCCCCTGGACGCTCGGCGAGCACCTCGACCGCCGCGTGGGGGTGGCGGGCGGCGAGGAGGAGCGCCACCTGCGCGATCCCGGTGGACGTCGCCATCCACGCGGACGGACCGTCCGCCCCGGCCGCCGCCCGCGCCAGCGCGTCCAGCTCCGCGACCGCCGCCCCGGGCCCCTCCTGCGACAGCCGCAACACCGTCTCACGGACCGGGACGTCGGTGCAGAGCGTGGCCACGGCGGTGGCCAGCGGCAGCGTCTCCAGGGTCTCGTACTGGGCCGAGTCGTCGTACCGCTCGCGGTAGTCCAGCAGGGCCGTGAACACCGTCCGCCAGCGCGGGTCGCGGACGGCGTCCGCCAGCCCGGCCACCTCCTCGGCCGGCACGTACGAGAAGTCGTACGAACCGTCGAACAGCGTCCGCAGCAGGCCCAGCACCAGGGCCATGTCCTCGTGACGGAACCGCTCCGCGCCCCGCCCCGGCCGGGCCTCGATCCGCAGCGTCCACGTACCGGCCATCCGCAGCCGCTCGGTGCGGAAGGACACGGCGGGGAACCAGTGGCCGAAGCGCTCCAGCAGGACCTCGAACGCCAGCAGCCGCCCCGTCAGATCCTCGGTGACGTCCGGCTGCTCGCTCCACTCCGCCTCCACACGGTCCGGCGTGAACAGCAGACTCGCCTTGTGCAGGGACAGCGGCACGTCCAGTTCGAACGCGTCACGGGTCAGCCGCAGCAGCTTGTCGCCGCCCCGGCAGAACCGGTCCGCGACCTCGTGCAGCGCCGCCACACCGCTGGGCGCCCGCCCGGCCGGATAGCGCTCGGTCGTCGCCAGCAGCCACTGGTGGATCCCGTTGTGCAACTGGTGGGCGTTGGGCGGCGCGGGCGCCGAGGACGCCGCCGCCTCCAGCAGCCGCCGCCACGAGGCGTTCTCCTCGATGGTGTGGTCCGCGGCGGGCCCGGCGGCCCGCCACCGTGCGATCCACTCCTCGAACCCCCGCACAGCGCGGGCCTCCCGCTCGCTCAGGCCGAAGGCCGCGGCCAGGTCCAGCCAGGCCGACATCACCCCCAGGTACGCCTCGTGGAGCAGCCGGTCCGGCCGGTCGACCAGTTCCAGCAGAAGGTGCTTGAGCGCGGCGTCGTACGTCTCGATCAGATCGCACCGGGCCAGCACCGGCAGCTGCCGGTGGTCGTCGCCCGTCAGGGCCGGGGCGGCGGCGTACGCGCGGTACGTCCCGGCCAGTTCCCGCGCCCGGGCCGGAGCCTCGGCCGGGCCGGCGGCGGCCAGCGCCACCCGGCCCCGCTCCAGCGCCAGATAGCGCCCGGCGAAATCCCGGTCGGCGGCGGCCGCCGCCACCAGCCGGACCGTCTCCCCCGGTGGCAGCGCCGAACGCCGGGCCAGCCGGCACAGCTCCTCCGTCGCGGCGGCGTCCGCCAGGGGCAGCGCCTCCAGCAGACGCAGCGGGATCTCCTCCCGTTCCCGCGCGGAGTACACGTCCAGCGCGTCGAAGGCGTCCCCGAGCGACTCCACGGCCTCCACCAGCGCCGTCGCCGCCCGCCCGGCCGCCTCGCCGGTCAGCCGCAGGGCCGCCGGCAGCAACGCCCCCAGCACCGCCGGGGAGAGACCGGCACGGCCCTCCAGCCGCGCCAGCGCCACGGCGAACCGCACGTCCGCGCGCCCGGCGACCGCCGAGGCCAACAGGTCCGCGCCCGCCGCCGCGGCACACCGGGGCAGCGCCACCGCGACCCCGGAGGCGCCGGCCGCCCGGGCGGCCACCAGCCCGCGCGCGTACGGGCCCGCCTCCGGCGGCGCGACGGCCAGGACCCGTGCCGGGTCCGCGCTCAGGGCCAGCGCGGCGTCCACGACCTGGGCCGCGAACGCCGGTGAGACCACCGCCGTGCCCTCGCGGCGCCAGCACGCGGGATCGGGCAGGAAACTGCCGTCGACCAGGCGCCGGTACGCCGCGGGGGACAGATGCGCCGGCGCCCGGAGACGGTCCAGGCCCGGCATGTCCTCCGGCGTGAGCCGCTCGCCCCGCGCGACGGCGTCCGCCGCCACCCGGCTCGCGGAGTCCGCGCCGGACAGCAGCCGGCACCCGGGCGGCACGGCCGCGAAACGCCGCTCCTCGGTCCGCACCGCCGGGGGACGGCCGGAGCCGAACCAGCAGCGCTCCGCCCAGGGATCGGCCAGCACGTACGACGCCGATTCCGGGACGTCCTCCGGACGGCCCCGCAGCACCGCCACACCGTACTGACGGAACATCACCGCGGCGTGCTCGGCGGGGCTGCCGCGCTCGACGAGCACATGACCGGTGCGGTCCCGCCGCGCCGGGTCCAGCAGCAGGTACTGCGCCCACGCCTCGTCCAGCCGGGTGGCGGTGAGGAAGGCGGTGGCGGCGACCGTCCGCGGCGGGACCAGCAGGTCCGCCGGGCGGGAGGCGCACCGCTCGTCCCACTCCCGGCGCGCCTCGCCGGTGAGGACCCGGAGGGTGGGCGCCGGGTCGAAGGCCTCGGCGGGCCGCACCTGGACCAGGCGCAGGACGCGCGTGCCGGTGGCCCGCAGGACCTCGCCCCGCCACAGCGTGGTGCCCGGGTCGCCGGTGAGCCAGGCCAGGCTGTTGTCCGTGCCGTCGAGGCGCTGGGCGGAGGCGAAGCCGAAGCCCAGGGACAACTGGCCGGTCAGGGGCCCGGCGCCGGTGCGTTCGGTGAGGCCGGTGACGGAGACGAGACCGGCGTCGGTCTCCAGCACCCACTCGCAGTCGAGCCGTTCCAGGGCGAAGTGGTCGTGCAGCAGCGCAGTCCACCGGCCGAGCGCGGCGACCGTCGCCTCGTCCAGCAGCGGTGTCTCGTCGGCCGCGGGCGGCGGCCCTTCGACGGGGGCGGCGACCAGGGGCTGGACGAAGACGGCGATCGGCGCCGGCTCGTATCCGGGGTCGGCCAGGCGCTGCTGGGCCACCGCGCGTTCGGCGTAGCCGCTCCACACGACGGCCGACACCACGGGGAACAGGTCCGCGGGACCGGCGCACACCAGGCTCTCGTAACCGCCCGCGTTGACGTTGTGGTCCAGGTCCTCCGCGCCCGAACTCCGCACGATCCAGGGGCCCGGGCCGCAGACGGCCGCGACCCTGTCGGGCAGGTCCGGCCGGCGGTCGCGGAGGAACGCGGCGTAGGCGGGGACGAGGTCCCCGGAGTCCGCGCCACGCGCCGTAAGGAATTCCCGGGCGTCCGTGTCGGCGAGCGGGAGGACGGGAAGGGTGATCTCGCTGAATCGCGGATGGCCGGAGAGGTGCAGAAGCCGGGCGCACTTCGCGCCGAATCGCTTTTCCGCTTGCTCTTCTTGTGTTTCCACGGCTGCCGGGCCGGGCGTCGACGGACGGTCCATGGGAGTGGGTGTGTGCCTTTCTGCGCGGGGGCCAACGGCTTTGCGGCGGGGGGTTTCTCAGTCGTCCAGGAGCCGGCCGATCCACGTGGTCGTGCCGGCCCGGTCGCGATCGGCCTCGCGCAGCCCGTCCAGGACGTTCCAGGCGGCCGCGTAGCGCGCCTCCTCGGTCACCACGGCGTCCGAGGCGTACGGGGCCAGCCGCGCGCACACGCGGCCGAACCGCTCCTCGGCCTCGGCCAGCGCCTTCGGCCCGAAGGCCGCGGAGACCGTCTGGTTGTCGCCCTTGTAGAAGAGCAGCCCCTCCTCCGCGGCCGCCCGCCACAGCGCCTTCCCCACGTCACGGCCGGCGGGCACGAACTGGAAGAAGGCGCCGTCGCCCGCCACCTCCACCGGCAACGAGGCCGCGGCCAGGGCCGTACGGGCGTGCTCCACGAACCGGTCGCCCGCCTCCCGCACCGTTTTCTGCGGCTCGCCCGTGGCCACGCGCGCCAGCGTCCGCCCGGCGGCGGCCAGCACCGTCGGCTCGAAGAACGACGTGAACGAAACCTCCCGCAACGGCCGCAGCAGCGCGCGCGACCCGCCGACGGCGGCGGTCGGCCAGCCGTTGGCCATGCCCTTGGCGACGACCCACACGTCCGGGTCGAGCAGGCCGGCGGTGGACAGCCCGGCGCCGTAGCGGAACCCCACCTTCACCTCGTCCACGATCAGCGGCACGTCCGCCCCGGCCAGCAGCTCGCGCAGCCGCCCGTACCAGCGGGCCGACAGATGGATGTGGTCGGGGGAGACCACCACGGCGGCGACCCGGTCCCGGTCGCGCAGCAGCTCCTCCAGCAGGCCGAGGTCGAAGAAGAAGTCCACGACACCATCGGCGTTGGGCTCCAGGAGCCCGGGCGCCGGGGACCACATCGGGTCGTAGCCGTGGTAGCCGGCGCTGAGCACCAGCGGACGGCCCACCGTCTCCCGCACGGCGAGCACCGCCGCCCGCACGGCCGAGGTACCGGTCCGGAACAGGCCGACGACCTCGCCCCCGCACAGCGCCAGCAACCGGGCCGTCACCTCGTCCAGCAACGGGCTCCAGCCGGTGGCCGTGCCCGCCTCCCCGCGCGCCGCGCGGGCGACGGCCTCGGCGACGTCCGGGTCGCCGTGCCCCAGCAGGACCGAGCCCCGGGCGTTGTCGAAGTCGATCCAGCTTTTCCCGGAAACGTCGGTGAGAAACGCGCCGCGAGCCTCGGTGAATACACGGGGAATACCGTTCCCGTCCCGGGGGCACGTCGGTGATTCGGCCAATGTGGAAAGAATTTGCGTCATCGAAGGTCCTTTATCCGACGGGATATTGAGAAAAGAGGTCCGGTGCGTCCACAGTCATGGCCGTCCGGCACCGGGCCGGCCACGGGGAATTCCGTGGGAAAAACCACCGGGAATGACGCCACGACACATGACGGGGAGAACTGTGAGAACACCGCGGAAGGTGGGGCACGACCGGCCGGCGCACAACGGACCGGCGCACGACGGACCCGAACACGGCGGACGACCGCCCGCGCTGCACCGCGCGGCCGTGGAGCGGGCGGCCCGGGAGGGCGACGCCCACTCCCGCTACGCCTGCGCCTGCCTCATCGAACAGGTCCTCGCCGACACGGCCGCCTGCCGGGCCGCACCGGCCGGCGCCCACGCGCTGCTGGACGAGGTGCGACGGACCTGCCGGACGCTCGCCGAGGCCCTGGCCGCCGAAGCGGACGGGCGCCCCGCCGCCCCGGCCCCGGACCCGGCGGCATTCCTGGCCCGCGCCATGACCGAAGCGTCCGCCACCACCGGGGAGCTGTGGCGCTCCGGCACCGCCCGGGGCGACGCCCGCACCGAGGCCCTGCTGCGGCACGCCACCGACTGGAAGACCCCCGAGGCCCACGGCTACGACCTCGCCGACCTGGAACTGGCCCACACCCACGCCACCGCGTGGCTCGCGACCACTCGCCCCGGCACCCCGGTGTTCGTCGTGGGCGTGCGCACCGGAGGCTCCTACCTGGCCCCGCTGTGGGCCGCGGCCGTCGCCGGGGCCGGACGCGAAGCGGCCCCCTGGACCAGCCTGCGCCCGCTGCGGCAGGCCGGACGGATCACACTGGTCCCCACCGAGACCGGACGGCTGCCCGCCGCCCTGCCCCCGGGCACCCTCGTCGTCGCCGTCGACGACCAGCCCGACTCCGGCGACACCGCGCGAGCCGTGCACGCCGCCCTGACCCACCGCTACCCACGGGCGGCCGCCGTCCTGTTCGCGGCCCCCGGCCGCGTCTACCACGTGGACGCGACGGAGATACGGCCCCTGCGGCAGAGCCCGCCCGTCCGCACCGGCCCCGCACGCCTGTGGCAACTGGCCGGCGACGGACCCGACGGCGTCGCGGCCCGCCTGCGGGCGCACGGCGTCCTGCCCGACGACGGCCGGGCCCACCGCCTCGTACCCTTCCGCGGCCCCTTCGAGGAGACCTACCTCGGGCATCCCGTCCCGGACCGGGCCCCCGGCGGGCCCCACCGCATCAGCCCCCGGAATCGGCCCTTCACCCTGGCCCAGGACGCACACCCGGGCCAGGAGGACACCGCCCACCACTTCCGCTTCATCGGCACCGGCCCGCACGGCGCCCAGTGCGCCGAAACCCTCGACGCCCTGGGGGAGTTCCTGCCCCCCGGACGCCACTACCTCGACGGCTACCTGATCACCGCGCACGAGCCCGGGCTGCGCCCCCTCGGCCCCGCCCTCGGCACGTTCACCGACACCGAGCGCGACGCGGCGCTGCGCGCCGTGGCCCGCTACTGGCGGCGCCTGGACGAACTGGCGGGCCTCGGCACCGTCGACCCCGCCGTCACCTACGACCCGCGCGAGCGGCTCGGCACGGCGCTGGGCAGGCTGCGGGAACGGCTCGCCCGCCCGCTCCCCGTGGACGGCGCCTGGCTGGACCGCCACGTCCCCCGCCGCGCCGCCCTCGGCGGCCGCCGAGGCCGGCTGTTCCGCACCTCCCTGCCCTACTCCCACCAGGGCTGGCACTGGCAGACCGGCGCAGGACGGCCCGGCGCGCCCGTCACCGTCCGCCGGTTCGGGCCGGACTGGATCTGGGGCGGCGCCGGGTGCCTGGAGTCCGAGATCGCCTCCTTCGTCGTGGAGACGCGCCTCGACGGACCGGCCCTGGCGGCGCTGCGCACGGCCCTCGCCGACGACGCCGTCCTCGACACGGCGCTGGCCCTGGCCGGCGAGGCCCTGTGGTGGAACGTCAAGAGCTGGCTGCGCCGCTGCCCCGACCCGGCGGAGGCCGCCGCCCGCCGGATGACCGACGAACTGGAGGACATGGCCCGCTACGTGGCCGCGCTGCGCTGACCGCCCCGCCGGGCGGCCGGTCCGGGCCCGGCCGCTCACGGGTTTCCCGCCGCGCCGGCCACCGCCCAGACCCGCTCGGCGCGGCCGCCGCCCGCCGGCGCCGCCACCCGGCGGGCGTGCAGCGTCACCTCGCGGACGCACTCGTCGTCGGTCTGGCTGCCGTACACGTACATGCCGCGCACCTTCTCCTGGAACACGCCCGAGACGTCGGTCGTCGCGTACGGGACCAGGCCGCGCGAGCCGGACAGCAGGCCCTCGACGGCGGGCAGCGCGTGGTGCGCCGCGTAGGGGAGGTCCTCGTAGTACAGGCGCCGCACCCCGTCGCCCGCCGACCGGCGCACGGCCTCGTGCACCAGCAGATGGTCCACGTGGCCGCCCACCGCGGCCGGTGCCAGCACCAGGCCGGGCCGCAGTTCGCGGACGGCGGCCGCGACGGCCCGGGCCACCGGTTCGCGCAGCGGGTCCCGCGCCGGGTCGGCCGTCATCTCCGTGTCGTCGTCGTAGCCGCGCAGGCTCGCGTCGTCGAAGCCCAGCGGCACGTACCGGGCCAGGCCGCGGGCCCGGCAGTAGCGCAGCTCCTCCTCCTTCCGCCGCGCGGTGATCACGTCGGGCCCCGCCCTGCGCAGCCGTTTGGGCAGCGCCCAGGAGGAGCGGGTGAACACCGTCAGCAGCGTCGCCCGGGCCGCTCCGGCGCGGGCGGCCAGCAGGCCCCCGCACGAGTAGGCCACGTCGTCGGGGTGCGGGGCGATCAACAGGGTGTGGGCCGCGCCGAGTTCGGCCGTCAGATCCGGCATGCGTCCTGCCCTTCCGTGTCCGGTGCGGCCGGCCGCCCGGCGACGACCGCCGCGTACCGCCGGGCCACGTCCCGCCACCCGGTGCGCGGGCGCGGCCGCGGGGCCACGGCCGCGCCACGGGCGACGACCAGGTCCATCAGCTCCCCGGCCGACGGCGCGGTGAGGGAGGCGAACGCCGTCAGGGCGCCCGAGCCGGCCAGGGCGGCGACCGGCAGGCCGAGCTGGACGGCCTCGGCCGCCGCGAAGTTGAAGGTCTCGTGGAAGGCGGAGGGCAGGGCGAACAGCCGGGCCCCGCCGAACACCCGCCGCCAGTCGGCGCGGATGTCGTACGCGTCGAGGATCTCGAACGTGTCCGAGGCCGGGTGCGCCCGGGCCAGCTCCCGGGCCCGGCGCCCCTCCTTCGACCAGGTCGCGAAGATCACCCGGACCGGCACCCCGGCCGCCGCCAGCCGGTCCAGGCACAACCGGGCCTCCTTGGCGGGGACCTTGCCGAGCTGGAGCACCACCGGCCCCCGGGGGTCGCGCAGATCCTCGCCCGGCAGGTGGTCGGCGGCCCAGGGGATGCGGACACCGTCCGGGAAGCACCGCGTCCACGGCAGGTCGCGCAGGAACACCTCCCGCATCGGGCCCTCCGGATGCGCGGGGGCGGCCGGGCAGCCCTCGGCGACCGTGCCCCGGACGGGCAGGCCTCGGGAGTGCGCCGGGCAGGGCGGCGGTGTCGCCATACCCGGCGACAGACGGCTCACGTCGTGCCAGATCCGCACCACCCGCCGGTGGAGGCCCGGCAGCCGGCGCCACTGGTCGCCGGCGAACAACGGGCTCTCCACCAGGGGGAAGACCGCGTCGACACGCTCCGCGGCCACCCGGCCGGCGAGCGCCGTGAGATCGGCGCCCTCCGACGAGCGGTAGAACTCCGCCCGCACGCCGAGGGACCGCAGCCCCTCCGCCAGATGCCACAGCGCGGTCTCCACGCCGCCCCAGGTGGCGCAGTCGAACCCCTCGTCGTAGATCTCGAACAGCGCGCGGGGCCGGTCAGCCATGGCCGGCCCCCCGCGCCGTCCCGGTGATCCGGGCGCAGAGGTCGTCGACGACCAGCCGCCGGTTGCCGCCGGCCAGCAGGTCCAGGGTGCGGTCGGTGAACGCCTCCAGCCGGTTGACGATGTTCACATAGTCCCGGTCGCCCACGTCCAGATGGCCGGCCGCCGCGATGGCCTCCGGGTCCTCACCGGTCTCGTCGGCGAGGCACTTGACGACGAGCAGCCGCGTCGCGGCCGTCACGCCGTCCTGGCCAGGTGCGCCTTCGAGTTCGCCACGACCAGGGAGCCGCATGCCTTCTCCGTTCCCTCCGGGGCCCCGCCCGGGGCCCTGTCCACGATGAACACGCCCGTGTTGCTGACCTTGAAGCGGGTGGCCGGCAGGACCGCGTCGTCCAGGCCCAGGAGCTCCAGCAGCAGCGCCTGGATGGTCTCCGCGTGCGAGACCAGCACGAACCCGCCCGCCGTGCCCGGCGCGCACCGCTCCCGCAGGAACCCGCGCGCCCGGGCACGCTGCGCGACCCAGCTCTCCACCCCCGCCGCCGGTTCCTCGCCGGGACGCCGCAGCCGGGCCTCCAGCAGCGCGTCCCACTCACGGACCGTCAGCGGACGCGGGAAGCGCCGGGGCGAGCGCAGCTCGGCCAGCCGGGCATCGGGCGTCACCGGCAGCCCCAGCCCGGCGGCCAGCACCTCCGCGGTGCGCAGCGCCCGCCGCTGCGGGCTGCTGAACAGCACGAACCCATGGGCACCGGACGGGCCGGGCCAGGTGGCCCGGTCCCGTGCCAGGTGCCCGGCCAGCGCCCGCGCCTGCTCCTCGCCCAGCGGCGTGAGGCCTGCGTCCGCGTCGTGCCCCGTCATCAGGTCGTCGTCGGCCAGGACGTTGACCTCGGCCTGGGCGTGCCGGACGAGGACGAACCGCTGGACGCCGGTCATACCAGCGGCAGGGGGACACGGCCCTCGGGCACCCGCATCCGGGGCCGGGAGCTGTTGAACTCCTGGTTGGCGATGCAGGTGCCGCAGGGCCAGTTGTCGTACTCACGGATGGGCCCGAACTCGTGGTAGAGGTGCTTGGGAACCGAGTAGCAGTCGCACTTGACCATCTGGATGTCGTCGTCGGCGACCGAGTAGGTGTAGCCGTTGGTGATCTGGTCGCAGACCGCGTCGCGCTTGCCGGTCTCGAAGATGTGGTTCCAGCGGCGGAAGTACTCGGGCGGGGCCAGGAAGTCCGCCTGGTGGAGGTCCTCGTAGCGCAGGTTCACCGTGAGGGGCCGGCCCTTGAAGGCGAGCAGCGGCATGAAGTGCAGCAGACCCTGATAGCCGCGGGACTTCAGCAGGTCGATCATCTCGTTGATCTCGTCGATGGTCTGGTCGTGGTAGACGAGCTGGAGTTCCGCCTGGAGGTCGACGGCGGCGTCGATGATCCGGTCCACCTGCTCCTGGCCGAGCCCGCGCTTGGCGTTCATGCGCGCCGTGTGGCCGTCGACGGAGAACACCCACAGCAGGTCCTCGCGCCCCTCCAGACAGCGCGGCAGCTTGGTGCCGTTGCTCAGCACCTCGATGCGCAGGCCCTCGGCGGCGCGGCGCTGGAGATGGTCGAGGATCTTGGGGTACAGGGTGATCTCACCGTTGGACTCGACGCGGAAGAGCGCGCCGTCCGCCTCGTACTTCTCGAAGATCCGGTCCAGGGAGGCTTTGGTGGCCTCCTGGTTCACCTTGATCTTCTTGACCTCGCAGTAGGTGCAGCGCAGGTTGCAGGCGCCGTCGATGACGATGTTGCGGTAGGCGCGGACGCGCCGGGTGCGCGGCGGCCAGCCGATGGGGGTGTCCATGCTCCGGTTCTCCTCGTGCTCGTCGTGCCCGGGCGCGCTCACACGTGGGCGGCGCGGTCGGCCGCCAGGTGGGAGGCGATCGCCCCGCTGGTGCGCAGCGCGTGGGCCTGGATGGTCAGCGTGGGGTTGAGGCCACCGGGGTACGGCATGAAGCTGCCGTCCACGATGTAGACGTTGTCCGCGGAGTGCACCCGGCCCCAGGGGTCCACCACGGAGCGGGCCGGGTCCTCGCCCGCGCGGCAGGTGCCGTGCAGATGGGAGCTGCCCTGCGCGAAGCCGGTGCTCCGGCGGACGACGGCGGTCGCGCCCGCCGTGCGCAGCAGCCGCTCGCAGCGGCCGCTCATCCAGCTCAGCCGCTCCAGGTCGCGAGGGTCGGGTGTGTAGTCGATGACGACGGCCGGCATGCCGTGCTCGTCGAGGCGGTCCGACAGCCCGACCCGGTTGTCCAGGCTGGGGTGGTCGGCCAGGATCGTCTCGACCCGCAGCTCCAGCGCGTCCCGGACCAGTTTCCGCGCGCGGTCGCGCTTGGACTCGTAGATCAGGCCGCCGACCCCGGTGGGGCACTCGGGGTCGAGGTAGTGGTCGAGGAAGGCCACGGTGGAGAACGGGCCCGTGGTCGTGTACGGGTCCGCCAGCACCTCCGGCGCGGCCGCCACCGTCCCGCTGAGGTACTCGCTGAGCTTCACGCACAGCCCGCGCCCCACCATCCCCGAGTGGTTGCCCACCCCGTCGGGGGAGTACGGGGTGCGGGAGCGCAGCAGCAGCGCGGCGGACTGGACGGCGTTGCAGGCCAGGACGAAGGCGCGGGCACGGACGGTGCGCGCCGTGCCGGTGAACCGGTCCAGACAGCGCAGCGACGCCACCTCCCCGGCCCGCCGCTGCTCCAGGCGCAGCGCCCGGACGCCGGTGCGCAGCGTGAAGTTGGGGTGGGCGGCCAGCGGGGCGAGGAAGACGGAGACGACATCGCCCTTGGCGCCGGTGGGGCAGATGTGGCTGACGCACAGCGACTCCCGGTCGCACCCCGCGCGGCCCCCGTAGGGCTCGCGGTTGATGGCCAGCGGGGTGGGGAACGGCCGGTAGCCCAGCGACTCGCCGGCCTCGCGCAGCACCTCGCCGGCGGGGGAGGGCCGGTGGGCGGGGCCGCGGCCGCCCCGCCCCTCGCGGGCGGTGGCCGGTTCGGGGCCGCCGTGCACGCCCAGCCGGCGCTCCAGCACCTCGTAGTAGGGCACGAGGTCGGCCAGGGAGTACGGCCAGCGCACATCGGCGCCGTCGGTGTGGATCAGGGTGCCGGGGTCGAAGTCGAAGGGCTGGTAGCGGAAGGAGGCGCCGCCGTAGAAGACGGTGCCGCCGCCGAGGTTGGAGGTCGTCCACGGCCAGCCCTCGTCCGTCCACCGGCCGCTCTCGTCCCGGGCCAGGGCGGTCCGGGTCAGGGTCTCGGCCTCGTCGAGGTCCACGTGCGGGGCCAGCCGGACGCCCTCCTCGATCATTAGGACGTCCAGCCCCTGGCGGACCAGCCGGTCGGTGGCGACGGCGCCGCTGGCGCCGCTGCCGATGACGCAGACGTCCCAGATACGGTCGCCGGCGTCCTCCTCCAGGCCGTCGCGGTGGGCGGCGCCGAGCGGCGCGGGATGGCGGGCACCGGCGTGCTCCAGCGGCGAGGGTCCCCGTAGGCGCTTCATGAGGGTGTGCCTTTCGTTCGGTGGGCTCGTTCAGTGGGCTCGTTCGGTGGTGGCGGTGGTGGTCCTGGGGG
>NZ_JAILXP010000133.1 GCF_020740895.1 Streptomyces sp. UNOB3_S3
GGGCCGAGCTGACGATGCTGGGCTTCGCGGTGCTGCTCACCGTGCTCGGTTACGCCTCCGTGGGGCTGGCCACCGATGGCCATGTGCCCGAGGCGTTGCCGGGGTACGCGCTCGGGCTGTCGGCGGCCGCCGCGGTCGCGCACGCCGTGGTGCGGTGGTTCGCGCCGTACGCCGACCCGCTGATCCTGCCGATCGCCATCGGGCTGAGCGGGCTGGGGCTGGTGCTGATCCACCGGCTGGACATCTCGTACGCGCTCCGCTGGCACTCCGAGCCGTTCGAGCGGAACCAGCTGATGTGGAGCGGCATCGGGCTCGCCGTCTGTCTGGGCATCGTGGCGCTGCTGAAGGACCACCGGCTGCTCCAGCGGTACACCTACATCATGGTGTTCGCGGCGCTGGTGCTGCTGATGGCTCCGGCGTTCTTCGGCGCGGACGCCTACGGCGCCAAGCGGTGGATCAAGCTGGGGGCACTGTCGTTCCAGCCGGGCGAGTTCGTCAAGATCGCCATCGCGGTGTTCTTCGCGGGGTACCTGACCGTGCACAAGGACGCGCTCGCGCTGGCCGGCCGACGGGTGATGGGCTTTCAGCTGCCGCGCGGACGGCAGTTCGGGCCGATCGCCGGGGTGTGGGTGCTGAGCCTGCTGGTCCTGATCTTCGAGCGGGACCTCGGCACGTCGCTCATCTTCTTCGGGCTTTTCGTGATCATGCTCTATGTAGCCACCGAACGCACCAGCTGGGTGCTGACAGGGCTGCTGATGTTCGTTGTCGGAGCGGTCGTGGTGGCGTCCTTCGAGCCGCACGTGCACGGCCGCGTCGCCGCCTGGCTCCACCCGATGGACTACTACAAGGTGCCCCGGCCGCCCGAGATCGTCTCGGACCAGGCCGCGCAGGCCCTGTTCAGCTTCGGCAGCGGCGGCGTCCTGGGCACCGGCCTGGGGCGGGGGCACTCCGACCTCATCAAGTTCGCCGGGCGCAGCGACTTCATCCTCACCACGGTCGGCGAGGAGCTCGGGCTCGTCGGGATGATGGCCCTGTTCCTGCTGTTCGCGCTGCTGATCGAGCGCGGTCTGCGGACCGCGCTCGACGCCCGTGACCCGTTCGGGAAGCTGCTGGCCACGGGGCTGTCGGGGGCGCTGGCCCTTCAGGTGTTCGTGGTCTCCGGAGGCGTCATGGGCCTCATTCCGCTCACCGGCAAGGCGCTTCCCTTCCTCGCCTCCGGCGGCTCCTCGCAGGTGGCCACGTGGATACTCATCGCCCTGCTGCTCAAGATCAGCGATTCCGCGCGCAGGCCCGATCCGGGACCGGCGGCCGGGCTGGACGAGCAGGCCACCCAGCTGATCCGGCACTAGCCGGCGCCGGCCGGCATTGAGCCCGGGTCAGGCCCGGGTCAGGCCCGCTCGCCGGTGTCCTTCGCCCACAGGGAACGGACGTGGCCGAGGTGGCGCGTCATGCACGCCTCGGCGGCCTCGGCGTCCCCCGTCAGCATCACGTCGAGGAGCTCCAGGTGCTCCTCGGCCGAGTGGATCAGCTCGCCGCGCTCGTCCAGGGCGTCCAGGCCGTACAGGCGCGAGCGCTTGCGGAGGTCGCCGACGGTCTCGACGAGGCGTTCGTTGCCGGACAGGGCCAGCAGCGCGAGGTGGAACTGCCGGTCGGCCTCCAGATAGCCGATGAGGTCGTGGTCGCGCGCGGCGCGCACGATCTCCTCGGCGACCGGGCGGAGCGCCTCCAGTTCCTCGCGGGTGGCGGTGCGCGCGACCCGGCCGACCGTGGGGACCTCGATCAGTGTGCGGATCTCGGTGTACTGGTCCAGGTCCCGCTCGTTGACCTCGGTCACCCGGAAGCCCTTGTTGCGGACCGGCTCGACGAGGCCCTCGCGGGCCAGGTCGAGCATGGCCTCCCGCACGGGCGTCGCGGAGACGCCGAAGTCCTCCGCGAGGCCCGGCGCCGAGTAGACCTGGCCGGGGCGGAGTTCACCGGAGATCAGCGCGGCCCGCAGGGCGTGCGCCACCTGGTCGCGCAGCCGCTCGGTGGCGGTGATGAGGTTGCGCTGCTTCAGGTGCCCCATGGTGTCCCGACTCCCTTTCGTACGCGGACGCGGTCTGGACCATCCAGCGTACAATGTCACATTGCGTTACCGGGCGCCAGGGTATACGTACGGCTCGACGTGTAGAACTCCAGGGCCGCGCGGCCCTGTTCGCGCGGACCGTGGCCGGATGCCTTCGCGCCGCCGAAGGGCAGGTGGAAGTCGACTCCGGTGGACGGGGCGTTGACACGGATCATGCCGGTGTCCAGGTGGTCCAGGGCGTGCAGCGCCCCGTCGAGGTTCGCGGTGTGCACCGAGGTGACCAGCCCTTGGGCGACGGAGTTCGCCATCCGTACGGCTTCCGCCGTGTCCTGCGCCGGCAACAGAGCCGCGATCGGGCCGAAGACCTCCTCGCTCAGCAACCGGTGACTCCGCGGCACCTTCTCGACGAGCGTGGGGGCCGCGTACCAGCCCGGGCCCGGAAGAACGGACCCCGACGCGACCACACCGAGACCGTCCACGGCCCGCTCGAAGCGGTCGCGCGCCTGCTCGGAGACGAGCGGTCCGCACACGGTGGCCGGATCCGCCGGATCGCCCACGGCGAGCGTGCGCAGCGCTTCGGCCAGGGCCTCGCGCAGGGGGCCCTGGGCCGCGCCGACGGCGATCACCCGGCTGGTCGCGGTGCACTTCTGGCCCGCGTACCCGGCGATCGCGGCGGCGATATGGGCCGCCGCCTGTTCGATGTCGGCGTCGGGCAGGACGATCGCCGCGTTGAGGCCGCCCATCTCCGCCTGGACGGGGATGCCACGGGCGGTGGCGGCGCGGACGACCGCGTCACCGACGGCGGTGGAGCCGGTGAAGGAGACGGCGTCGGCGGTGGCGGCCAGGGCACCGCCCTCCTCGGCACCGCCGGGGGCGAGGGCGAACACCCCGTCCGGCAGCGCCTCCTCGACGATGCCGGCCAGGCGCCGGGCGCACGCGGTGGCCTCGGGGGCGGGCTTGAGGACGACGGTGTTGCCGGTGGCGAGCGCCGGGGCGGCCTTCCAGCTCGGAATGGCGAGGGGGAAGTTCCAGGGAGTGATCAGGCCGGCGACGCCGTGCGGGCGGCGGCGGGTGAACAGCAGCCCGGGGCCGGCGGCCGGCTCGTGGACGGTTCCGGTGGGCTCGTAGGGGGCCTGGGCGTAGTACCGCCAGATCGCGACGGTGCGGGCCACCTCGGCCCGTGCCTCGGCGATCGGCTTGCCCACCTCCCGTACGGCGAGCGCGGCCAGTTCCCCGGCGGCGGCCTCGACGGCGGCGGCGACGGCGGTGAGCGCCGAGGAACGGGCGGCGGCGCCGGACGCCGCCCAGCCCGGCTGGGCGGCGCGGGCCCGCTCGACAACGGCGGCCACGGCGGGCGCGCCGGCCGCCCGGAACTCGCCGAGGACGTCGGAGGGGTCGGCCGGGTTACGGGAGACGAAGGACGTCGTGGAGACGAAGGACGTCATAGCAGGAAGCCTCCGGGGAAGGGGTCGTCCGGGTCGAGGAAGTACTGGGCGGTGCCGGTGATCCAGGCGCGCCCCGTGATGGTGGGGACGACCGCCGGCACCCCGCCGACCTCGGTCTCCCCCACCAGGCGGCCGGTGAAGCGGGTGCCGATGAAGGACTCGTTGACGAAGTCCCGCTCGAGCGGGAGCGCCCCTCGGGCGTGCAGCTGGGCCATCCGGGCAGAGGTTCCGGTGCCGCAGGGCGAGCGGTCGAACCAGCCGGGGTGGATGGCCATCGCGTGCCGCGAGTGGTGGGCGTCCGCGCCGGGGGCGGCGAGGTAGACATGCTTGAGGCCGCTGATCTCGGGGCGCTCGGGGTGGACGGGCCGGTCCGGGGAGGCGTTGACGGCGTCCATGATCGCGAGGCCCGCGGCGAGGAGGTCGTCCTTGCGCGCGCGGTCGAAGGGGAGCCCCAGCGCGTCGAGTTCGACGAAGGCGTAGAAGTTGCCGCCGAAGGCCAGGTCGTAGGTCACCCTCCCGTGTCCGGGCACGTCCACCTTGCGGTCGAGGCCGAGGCAGAAGGAGGGCACGTTGGTGATCGTGGCGGACCTGGCCGCGCCGTCCTCGACCCGTACGTCGACGGTGATCAGGCCGGCCGGGGTGTCGAGCCGTACGGTGGTGACGGGCTCGGCGACCGGCACCATGCCCGTCTCGACGAGCACGGTGGCGACCCCGATGGTGCCGTGCCCGCACATCGGCAGCACGCCGGAGACCTCGATGTACAGCACGCCGTAGTCGGCGTCGGGCCGGGTGGGCGGCTGCAGGATCGCTCCGCTCATCGAGGCGTGGCCGCGCGGCTCGTACATCAGCAGGGTGCGCAGGTGGTCCAGGTGCTCGATGAAGTGCAGCCGGCGCTCGGCCATGGTGGCGCCGGGAATCACCCCGACGCCGCCGGTGATGACGCGGGTGGGCATGCCCTCGGTGTGCGAGTCGACGGCGTGGAAGACGTGACGGGTACGCACGGACGTCCTTTCGGAAGCCGGAAGACGGAAGACGGAAGGGGCGGCTCAGCGGTGTCCGTCGGCGACGGCCTTCTCGGTGGCGGCGCGCACCGCCGTTTCGGTCTCGCCGGTCAGCGGCAGGCGGGGGTGGCGGGTGGGGCCGCCGTGGCGTCCGGCGATGTCCATGGACAGCTTGATGGCCTGGACGAACTCGGTCTTCGAGTCCCAGCGCAGCAGTGGGTGGAGGGACTTGTAGAGCGGCAGGGCCGTGGTGAGGTCGCGGGCGACAGCGGCGTGGTAGAGCTCGGCGCAGGTGGCGGGGAAGGCGTTGGGGTAGCCGGCGATCCAGCCGACGGCCCCGGCGACGGCGAGTTCGAGGAGAACGTCGTCGGCGCCGATGAGCAGGTCGAGTTCGGGGGCGAGCTCGGCGAGCTCGTAGGCGCGCCGGACGTCGCCGGAGAACTCCTTGACCGCCACGATGTGGCCGTCGGCGTGCAGCCGGGCGAGCAGGGCGGGCGTGAGGTCGACCTTGGTGTCGATGGGGTTGTTGTAGGCGACGACCGGTATGCCGGCCCGGGCGACCTCGGCGTAGTGGGCGCGTACGGCGTCCTCGCCGGCGCGGTAGGCGTTGGGGGGCAGCAGCAGGACGGAGCCGCAGCCGGCCTCGGCGGCCTGCTCGGCCCAACGGCGGGACTCGGCGCTGCCGTAGGCGGCGACGCCGGGCATCACGCGGGCGCCGTCACCGGCCGCCTCGACGGCGGTGCGCACGACGCGGGCGCGCTCGTCGGCGGTGAGGGTCTGGTACTCGCCGAGGGAGCCGTTGGGGACGACGCCGTCGCAGCCGTTGTCGAGGAGCCAGCGCACGTGCTCGGCGTAGGCGTCGTGGTCGACGGAGAGGTCGTCGCGCAGCGGGAGCGCGGTGGCGACCATGATGCCGCGCCAGGGGCGCTCGGGGGTCCAGGAGTTGACGGTCATGGTGCGGTGGGCCTTTCTGTGTTCATCTGATCCGCGTTCATCTGATCGGAGGGTTCGGAGCCGAGGACCCCGAGCGGAACGGGTACGGCCAGTGGTCTGCGTTCGGCGGACGGCGGCACGGTCCCCTCCGCCGTGCCGCCGTCCGTCGTGCCGTCCGCCGCCAGGCAGGCGACGGCCGCCCCGCACATCCGCCCCTGGCACCAGCCCATGCCGGCGCGGGTGAGGAGCTTGACGGTGCGGGCGTCGTGGGCGCCGAGGTCGCGTACCGCTTCGCGGACGCGGCCGGCGGTGACTTCCTCGCAGCGGCAGACGTCGGTGTCGTCGGTGAGCCACCGCGTCCAGCCCCGGCCGGGGGCGTGGGCGGCGGCCATGGCCTCGGCGAAGGCGCGCAGCCGGGCCCGGTCGCGGCGCAGGGCGCGCAGCCGTCCGCCGCCGGTGAGCAGCGGCCGGCCGCCGAGCCGGGCGGCGATGGCGAGACCGGCCAGTTCGCCCTCGGTGCGGGCCAGTGCCCAACCGCCGATGCCGCCGGGCTCGCCGGCGGCCCAGAGGCCGGGTACGGAGGTGCGCTGCAGATCGTCGAGGTCGAGTGCGGTGGTGCCGTCGGGGGTGTGCCGGGTGGCGCAGCCGAGGGTGGTGGCGAGTTCGATCTGGGGGACGAGCCCGTGGCCGACGGCCAGGGCGTCGCAGGCGATGCGGCGGCCGGTGCCGGGCACGGGCCGCCAGTCGCGGTCGGTGCGGGCGATGGTGACGGCCTCCACGCGGTCGGTGCCGTGCACCTGGGTGACGGCACTGCGGGTGCGCACCGGTACGCGGTGACGCAGCAGTGCCGAGCCGTGGACGGCCGCTTCGAGGAGCTTGTGGGGGTTGGCGGCGAGGGCGCGGGGCCGGCGGGCGTAGCCGAGGTAGCCGGAGGCTTCGACGACGGCGGGCACGTGGGCGCCGGCGGTGGCGAGCGAGGAGGCGACGGCGAGCAGCAGGGGTCCGCTGCCGGCGACGACCACGCGCTTGCCGGGCAGGACGAGCCCGGCCTTGAGCATGGCCTGGGCTCCGCCGGCGCCCACGACACCGGGCAGGGTCCAGCCGGGGAAGGGCAGTTGCCGCTCGTAGGCGCCGGTGGCGAGCAGCACGGCGCGGGCCCGTACGGTCGCGGGCTCGTCGGCCTCGCCGTCGGGGCCGGTGAGGGCGTGCACGGTCCAGCGGTCTTCGGCTTCCCTGGTCACGGTCCACACGTGATGTCCGGGGAGGTGGGTGACGCCGCTCGCGGTGAGGCGGTCGCGAAGCCGGGCGAAGGCGGGCCAGTCGTGGTGGAGGGCCTGGGGCCGGACGGCACCGAGGGCGGGGGCAGGGTGGCGGAAGTACTGGCCGCCGGTGTGCGCGGCGGAGTCCAGTAAGGCGACGGACAGGCCGGCTTCGTGGGCGGTGACGGCTCCGGCGAGGCCGGCGGGTCCGGCTCCGATGACGGCGAGGTCGAAGGTGTCAGACGGCGAGCTCGGCATGGCCGTGTCCCTCCTGGGTGGTGACGCGGTCGCCGGGGCGGGCGGGTATGAGGCAGGCGCGGCGGTTGGGGCGGCCGTTGACGGTGGCCAGGCAGTCGAAGCACTGGCCGATGCCGCAGAAGGCGCCGCGGGGGCGGCCGCCGTCGCGGGTGGTGCGCCAGGCGAGGATGCCGGCGGACCACAGGGCGGCGGCGAGGGTCTGGCCGGGCAGGGCGGTGACCGTACGGCCGTCGAAGGTGATCTCGAAGGGCGGGCCGGGCTTCGCCCCGACCAGTCCGGCGGGGGTACGGGTCACCGCAGTGCTCCTCTCAGCAGGAGAAAAAGGGGGTCAGGCGGCTTCGGTGAAGCGGCCGGGGCCGAACGGGCGGACGTCCAGCGGCGGTTCCTTGCCGCCGATCAGCCCGGCGACGATCAGTCCGGTGGCCGGTGCCAGGCCGATGCCGGCGCCCTCGTGGCCGCAGGCGTGCAGCAGTCCGGGCACGCGCGGGTCGGCGCCGATCGCGGGTAGGTGGTCGGGCAGGTACGGGCGGAAGCCCGCGTAGGTGCGGATCGCCCGGACGCCGGCGAGGACCGGGAAGAGGGCGGTGGCCCGGTCCGCGAGGCGGCGCAGCGCCTCCACGGAGAGGGCGCGGTCGAAGCCGACGCGCTCGCGGCTGGCGCCGATGAGGACGGGCCCGGAGGGGGTGCCCTCGACGACGGCCGAAGTCTGCAGGGCCGCGGAGCCGCTGGCCACGTCGGCGACGTAGTCGGCGGCGTAGACCTTGTGGCGCACCACGCGCGGCAGTGGTTCGGTGACGAGGACGAAGCCCCGGCGGGGCATGACGGGCAGGTGGGACCCGGCGAGGCGGGCGAGTTCGCCGCCCCAGGTGCCGGTGGCGTTCACCACGTAGGGGGCGCGCAGTTCGCCGGCCCGGGTGCGTACGCCCCGTACCTCGCCGTGGGGGCCCGTGAGGACGGCGGTGACCTCCTCGCCGGTGCGTACCCGGGCGCCGGAGGCGCGCAGCAGGTGGGCGGCGGCGAGGGCGGGCTGCACCTGGGCGTCCTGGGGGTAGTGGAAGCCGCCGGCGAGGCCGGCGGCGAGGTGGGGTTCGAGGTCGTGCAGCCGGTCGGCGGGTATCTCCTCGGCCGTCACCCCGGCCTCGCCCTGGGCGGCGGCGAAGGCACGCAGGGCGTCCATGCCGGCGTCGCCGGAGGCGACGACGAGTCCGCCCTTGGGTTCGTACTCGGTGCGATGCGGCAGCGCTTCGGCGAGGTCGCGCCACAGGTGGGTGGAGAGCAGGGCGAGTTCGAGTTCGGGGCCGGGTTCCTTGTCGGAGACCAGCAGGTTTCCCTCGCCGGCCCCGGTGGTCCCGCCGGCGACGGGACCACGGTCGATCACGGTGACGGAGAGGCCGTCGCGAGCGGCGTAGTAGGCGCAGGCGGCGCCGACCACACCCGCTCCGACGACGATGACGTCCGGGGAGTCGCTCGTGGGCACGTCAGTAATATTTCACATTGCACTGAGGCCTGCCAAGAGGTTCTCCTCCGGTCCGTACCAAGGGGCACACCAAGGGCACCCCCACTTCTACCTCCCCCAGCTACCGCTGGGAGGTGCCCCCAGTCAACTCCCCCATCCAGTCCTCGATCGCGTCCGGAGTGCGCGGCAGCGCGCCCGACATCAGCCGGGCCCCCTCGGCCGTGATCACCAGGTCGTCCTCGACGCGCACGCCGATCCCGCGCAGCTCGGGGGGCAGCGTCTCGTCGTCGGGCTGGAGGTAGAGCCCGGGCTCGACGGTGAGCACCTGGCCCTCCTCCAGGACGCCGTCGAGGTAGGCGTCCGCCCGGGCCTGGGCGCAGTCGTGGACGTCCAGGCCGAGCATGTGGCCGCTGCTGCAGAGGGTGTAGCGGCGGTGGAGGTCGCCTTCGGCGCTCCTGAGGACGCCCCACTCCGCGAGGCCCTCCGCGATGACCCGCATGCCGGCCCGGTGGAAGTCGCGGAAGCTCGCGCCCGGTTTGAGGGCGGCGATGCCCGCCTCCTGGGCGGCGAGGACCAGTTCGTACACCTGGCGCTGGACGGGCGAGAAGCGGCCGGAGAGCGGCAGGGTGCGGGTGATGTCGGAGGTGTAGAGGGTGTCGGTCTCCACGCCCGCGTCCAGGAGCAGCAGTTCCCGGGGGTTCAGGCGGCCGTCGTTGCGTATCCAGTGCAGGACGCAGGCGTGCGCTCCGGAGGCGGCGATGGTCTCGTACCCGGTGCCGTTGCCCTCGGCGCGGGCGCGCAGGCCGAAGACGCCCTCGATCCAGCGCTCGCCGCGCGGGTGGGCCAGGGCGCGCGGCAGGGCCCGTACGACGTCCTCGAACCCGGCGGCGGTGTGGTCCACGGCCAGCTGAAGCTGCTCGACCTCCCAGGCGTCCTTGACCAGGCGCAGCTCGCTGAGGACGGAGGCGAGTTCATCGTCGGCGGAGGCGTCGCGGCCCGGCGGCAGCAGGTCGATGTCGTCGAGGTGGGCGCAGCGGATGCCGGTCATGCGCTCGGCCTCGGCGAGCTCGGGGCGGCGTCCGACCCAGAACTCGCCGTAGCGGCGGTCCCGGTAGAACTCGTCGCCGGTGCGCGGTGAGCGCGGGCGCAGATACAGCACCGCCTCGTGCCGGTGCGGGCCGTCGGGCTCCAGGACGAGCACATGACCGGCCTGCTCCTCGCCGGTCAGGCCGGTCAGCCATACGTAGGCGCTGTGGGGGCGGAAACGGTGGTCGCAGTCGTTGGAGCGGACCTTGAACCCGCCCGCCGGGACGATCAGGCGCTCGCCGGGGAAGCGCCGCGAGAGCCGCTCCCGGCGTGCGGCGGCGAGGTCCGCGACCGGCAGCCGGATGTCGCCGGGCAGCGGGGACGGCGCCCAGTCGCCCGCCATGAAGGCGATGAACTCGCCGGAAGGGGGCAGATCATGACTGACCGTGCGAAGCGCGGGGGCGGTGGTTTCCTTCACGGGGCCTCCTCGGGACACAGGTGGACAACGGCGAGGCTGACACCCCGTCAATGCAATTTCACATTACTATGTTACGGGTCACATTTCAGCCACGCTGTTCGACTGTTCACGGAGTGCCCCTGATGAACAAGCGCACGTGTACCGCCCTCACGGCGCCCTGGCGGCCACCCTCGCCCTCGGAGCCGCCGGCTGCTCGGGCGGGGCATCCGGAGGCAAGCATTCGGCGAACAGCAAGGAGGGCGGCGGGAATCCGGCCGCCGCCAACGAGGGCGCGGCGATAGGCGGCACTCCGCGCAAGGGCGGCACCCTGACCGTGCTGTCCAACCAGGACTTCGAGCACCTGGACCCGGCCCGCAACTGGGTCATGAACACCATGGACTTCGGGACCCGGCTGCTCTACCGCACCCTGGTGACCTACCGGGCCGAGCCCGGCGGCAAGGGCAACGAGCTCGTCCCCGACCTCGCCACCGACCTCGGCACCCCGTCCGCCGACGCCAGGACCTGGACGTTCCACCTCAAGCAGGGCCTGAAGTACGAGGACGGCTCACCGGTCACCGCGCAGGACGTCAAGTACAACGTCGAGCGGTCCTTCTCCCCCGGCCTGCCCGGCGGCGCCGACTACGCGGCCCGCTACCTCGCCGGCGCCGACGGCTACCGGGGCCCCGCCGAGGGCAGACACCTGGACTCCGTCAAAACGCCGGACGACCGCACCATCGTCTTCGAACTGCGCAAGCCCTTCGCCGAGTTCCCCTGGGCCACGGTGATGCCCACGTTCGCGCCCGTACCGCGGAAGCAGGACAAGGGCCCCAGTACGACAACCGGCCGTTCTCCTCCGGCCCGTACAAGATCGAGTCCTACGCGCGCGGCAAGAAGCTCGTCCTGGTCCGCAACGAGCACTGGGATGCGAGGACCGACGGGGTCCGCAAGGCTGGTCGTCGTCATGGGCCTCAAGGCCAACCAGATCGACGACCGGCTGATAGCGAGCCAGGGCGCGGGCCTCCGCCGTCTCCTGGGGAATCCGCTGTGGTACCGCCACGTACTGGCCTGGCATCGCGACGGTCCGCTCGCCGGCCATGGTGACGAGATCGTGCGCACGATCGGCGCGGGTTATCTCGCCACCTGTGCGACCAGTTCCGCGTATGCGCGATGGCGTGAACGCCACCCCATGTCAGCGCAGTTGACGGACTGATAACGGATTTCGCGTGTGAGGCTCCCGACAGATCCGGAGCCACCAAGGGACTTGTCAGTGCAATTTCACATTACTACGTTACGCATCACATGCCGCCGCACGGGTCCCCCACGTACCACCCGTAACGGAGCGGCCACTTCACACCTCCCACACAGGAGTTCATCGGTGTTGTTCCACTCCACAACCATGCGTAGATCCCTGCTCACCACCGCCATCGCGGTGACCCTCTGCGCCACGGTCGTCCAGACCGGCCACGCGGACTCGCCCACCCCCGCGAAACCGGCCGCCGCCGCCACGGCGGCCGTACGGTCCGACGCCCTCACGCCCAACCCCTTCGACGAGGTCACCCGTCTCGCCAAGGCCCCCGAGCCGGCCATCGAGAACCTCACCGCGCCGCGCGGCCTCTCCGGTGGCAGCGTGCCCGGCCCCGGCACGGAGAAGCCCAAGGACGGCAAGGCCAAGGGCCTGGCGCGGTCCGCGCCGCACGTCACCATCGGTGGCACCAGCGTCCCCTGCACCGTCGACGGCGTCTCCCGGCTGAACCCCGAACAGTTCGCCGACTTCCTCATGGACCCGGCCGTCACCGCCGACGGCTGTCTGCGCGACGTCCTGTGGACATGGGACTCACGGATGACCCGGGTCTTCTCCAGGGAGAACGTCCGGGCCGTGGCTCTCCGCGCCGAGCGGTACGGCTACTGGCACGACGGGAAGAACACCTCCCACCTGCTGGAGATGTTCACCTATCTGCACGCGGCGGCCTACCACGACTTCTCGCACGACGAGATCGACCTCTCCGACGCGCAGACCGTGGAGGCCGTACGCCGCGCCGTCCACTACTACGGCACCGGCTCCCACACCTTCGACGCCACCGGCACCAACGGCGAGACCCTCCGCGAGGCGTTCTTCGCCGCCAGCACCCCCGAGCTGCGTCAGCACCAGCTCCCGCTGATGAAGCGGGCCCTGGCCATGATGGACGCCTCCCACCCCGAGACCGCCAGGAGCACGGCCTGGGGCGCCGCCGCGTGGGGCGCGCTGTCCGTGGGCTACCTGGGCGTCTACAACAGGGACCCCGGATTCGTCGCCGCCGTGACCGCCGACCCCGCCTACCGCGCCGCCCTCAAGGCGTTCGCCGGCCACACCCACCTCAAGGGCACGGACAACGCCTGGGTGGCCCGCGACGCGGTCAACGAGTACGGCCGCCTCGGCCGGATCGACGCGCTCAAGGGCGAGGTCACCTCCTCGCTGGGCGGGCTGCTGGACACGGCCGTCCGCACCTTCGGCCAGGGCAGCGAGCCCTGGGGCAAGGTCGTCACCTGGCTCAACGAGTACGGCGCCTGCAAGCAGTACGGGGTGTGCAAGACGGACATCGACCGGCGCCTGTTCCCGTACACGTACACCTACGACAACGGCGGCATCAAGGTCCGCACCGCGCTCGACCGGGCCACCGTCGACCGGCTGTACTACGCGAGCAAGCAGGTCAAGGCGCAGTACCACCGCGTGCTCGGCACCGACCGGCCGCTGGCGGGCGACACCAACTCCACGCTGAACATCGTCCTGTACGCCTCGCGCTCGGACTACGAGATCTACCACCCGCTGCTGACGGGCATGGGCACCAACAACGGCGGCATCTACATCGAGAACGGCGCCACCTTCTACACGTACGAGCGCCGTGTGCCGCAGGACTCCACGCTGACGCTCGAGGAGCTCTTCCGCCACGAGTACACCCACTACCTCAACGGCCGCTGGGCGGTGCCCGGCAGCTTCGGCGAGGGCCCGTGGTACCAGAACGACCGCACCACGGCCATGGACGAGGGCACGGCCGAGTTCTTCGACGGGTCGACCCGCGGCGACGGCATACGGGTACGCAAGTCGCTGGTGCAGGGCGTCATCAACGACACGGCGGGCGGCAAACCGCGCATGACCGTCGACCAGCTGCTGCACGCCGAGTACGACCGCGACGGCTTCCGGTTCTACAACTACGCCGGCACGTTCTTCGAGTACCTGTGGAGCGAGCGGCCGTCGCTGCTGCGGGAGATGTACGGCTACCTCCGCGCGAACGACGTGGCGGGCTTCGACGCCTGGCGCGGCCGCATGGGGCGCGACGGGTACGTGCAGCGCGACTACGACGCGTTCCTCGACAAGCAGATCGGCAAGGTCAAGGACCTGTACGTACCGGCCACCGCCTTCACCCCGGTGAACCGGCTGAAGGACGCCTCGGCGTCCGCGGTCCGCTCGTCCTTCGCCGCCGCGACGGGCCAGTCGCCCGACTGCAAGGCGGCGGGCTCCTCCGACCGCCCGCGCTTCGTCTGCACCGGCCGGATCACCGCGAACCTGAGCAACCCGGGCAACACCGACCTGGTCTTCAAGGACATGTCCAAGACGGTCGACTACTTCATCCTCGACCGCACCAAGGCGGGCGCCAACAACTTCGCCGACATGAACTGCTCCTTCGGCAAGGTCGACCTGTGGTCCGACCGTGCCGCGGGCACGGCGGACTTCAGCTGTGAGGGCCCACTGAGGGGCTGACCCGGCCCCTCGTCCCGGGCCGGTCCCGGCGGGACCGGCCCGGGACGAGGTCCGGACATTTTCCTCGCGTGCGGGAATAGCGGCACGGCCGGTGGTATTTCATGGGGCAGGCGCATTCACGACGACCGAAGGGGACGGGATCACATGCCGCTGAAGGGCGAGTACGAGCCGAGCCCGGCGAAGTGGGTACGGGACCAGGTCGAACTGATCGAGCGGTCCGAGGGCACCGAGGGGACCACCCTGCGGGGCGTGCCGGTCATCCTCCTGACGACCCGGGGCGCGAAGAGCGGCAAGCTCCGCAAGACGCCGCTCATGCGGGTGGAGCACAAGGGCGCGTACGCCGCCGTCGCCTCGAAGGGCGGCGCCCCCAAGCACCCGGTCTGGTACCACAACCTCCTCGCCGACCCCCGGGTGGAGCTGCGGGACGGCACGCTGCTCCAGGACATGACGGCCCGTGAGGTCACCGGCGAGGAGCGGGCCGCGTGGTGGGCGCGGGCCGTCGAGGTGTGGCCGGACTACGCCGAGTACGAGACGAAGACCTCCCGGGAGATCCCCGTCTTCGTCCTGGAGCCCTCCCCCACCGCGCACTGACGTCCCGCGGCCGCGCCGGGACACGGATGGCCGCGGGGTGGGACACGGGTGGCATGGGACCGGGACGTCCGGGCAGACGCACGACGAACTGCCGTCCAGACGCGACCGGAGGAGAATCCATGCTGCTCGCCCACCCTGCCGTGCTCGACGAGCTCGTCCGGCGGTACACAGCGCTCGAGCGCGCACTGGCATCGGGTGACGGGGACCCCGTGACCCGGCGGCGGCTGGAGGACGTCGTCTACACCCTGTGCGTGTCGACGGGCACCCGTGACATCGGGGCGGCCCTGGCCGCCGCGCGCCGCCGGGTGCCCGGAGCGGGCCGGGCGGCGGACTGACCGCCGCCCGGCGGTCGCTAGCAGGCCTCGACGTACCAGACCGGGCCCCAGTCGCCGTTGACCGGGCCGTAGGGGGCCGGCGGAGTGGTGTAGATCCAGTCGCGGTTCTTGTTGTACATGTAGGCCCGGGTGCCCCTGGACTGGTTGTTCTGCCACGAGCCGCCGCTGTTCCAGCCGTCCGGGATCTCCTGCAGCACATTGCACTTGGAGATGTTCCACTGGTCGCCCGAGCGGTTGGAACCCTTCCAGCCGCAGAAGTACAGGTACGGACAGGACACCAGGGCGTTCGCCGTGGCGGAGCGGTCCAGCGGGCCGTTCAGCTCCCGCGCGTACGTCTCGCCGGGCACCGCGACCAGGATGGTGCCGTCCTTCACCTCGATCTTGTTGAGCGCGATCCGCCGGCCGCCCGTCGCGTCGACGTACGCGTCGACGCGCTGCCGCAGCCCGGCCGTCTGGTCGGCCGTCAGGCCCGCGCGGACGGCCTGGTCCGCGAAGGCGGTCCGCGTGTCGGCGGCGCTGTTCGTCGGCATGATGGCGGCGGACAGTCCGGCGAAGGCCACGGCCGCGGCGAGGGCGGCTCTGTGGGATGTGCGCATGGGTCCTCCATCCGAGGAAAGGGGATGTGCGCGTACGGGCGGTTGCCCCCTGCTGCCTATCGCAGGGGGCGGGCACGTCGCCAGGGCGAGGACCGGCCGGGGCGGGCGAACACGCCAGGCGCCCACCAGGGTTCATGCGGCGTACGCCGGGCGACGGCGGCGGCAAGTCGGCCGGATTACCGGTGCCCCGCCGCCCGGGGCCCGTTCACGGGCGACCGCCGGTTCCGGCCACGTCGGCCAGGTAGTCGTCCAGGGTCCGGCGGGGCAGCCAGCCCTGGGCGCGTGCCTTGCCGGTGTCCAGGACGACCGGGTGGGCGAGCTGGTCCACGGCGTAGCGCGAGAACGCGGCCTCGGCACCGGGGCGCAGCCGCGCGGCCACTTCGGCGGCGCGGGCGGCGGACCGGGCCGGGCCGAGGGGCAGATGACGGATCCGGGCCCGGACGCCGTGGGCCCGCAGCACGCGGCGCAGGGCCGCGTCGCGGCCGTGGGCGACGGCGTCGGCGATGTTGTAGGCGCCCGCCGGCCAGCCGGGGGCGGCGAGCGCGGCGTCGGCGAGGTTCTCCACCGCCGTCAGGCTCAGCGGTACGTCCGGGCCGGGCAGCAGGAGCGTGCCGGCGCGGACGCGGGAGCGCAGCCGGGGCAGCAGGTGGGGGTCGCCCGGGCCGTAGACGGCCCGGGGGCGCAGGACGACGGCGCCGGCGTCCAGGGCGAGGCGCTCTCCGGCGGCCTTGGTGCGGCCGTAGGCGTTGAGCTGGCCGGAGACCGGATGGTCCTCGCGGACCAGGGAGCGGTCGGCGCGGGGGTCGTAGACGCTGGCGCTGCTGATCCAGACGACGGGGCGGCCGGCGGCGGCGTCCATCAGGCGGGCGGTGCCGTCGACGTTGACGGCGCGCATGAGGGCCTCGGCGCGGGAGCCAGGGGCGGGGTCGCCGACGGCTGCCGCGCAGTGGACGACCACGTCGGCGCCCGCGAGGCCGGGCGCCTGGTGCGCGGCGTCCCAGGGGACGTGCCGGCCGACGGGGCCGGGGCGGCGCCCCACGCACACCACGTCCGCGAACCGCGCGGCGGCCAGGGCGATGTGGGATCCGCAGAAGCCGCTCGCCCCGGTGACGGCGATACGCAGCGGCGGCGCCGGGCTCATGCCGTCTCCCGTGCGGGGTGCCCGCCCGGTGCGACGACCAGCGAGCGCCAGCCGGGCAGCGCGGCCCGGCGGTCGGCGCGGGCGCGGACGACGACGGGGCGGTGGGGAGCGAGGGCGTGCAGGAAGTCCTCCAGCTGGACGGTGGCGAGCCGGGCCCCGGGGCAGGCGTGCGGTCCGGCGCCGAAGACGAGCCGGGACAGGGCGGGTTCGGCCGGGTGGCGGCAGTCGGGGTCGTCGGTGTGCGCGCGGACGGCGTGGCGGGCGACGAGCAGCAGCCGGTCGCCCGCGCGTACGGGGCGGCCGCCCAGGGTGCCCGGTCCGGCGGCGACGCGGGGCAGCAGCGGGGACGGCGCGGTGACGCGCAGCAGTTCGCGGGCCAGGGCGGGGCGCAGCGTGTCGTCGGCGGCCTCGTCCCACCAGCCGGCGTCCGCGCACCAGGCGGCGGCGCGGGGCAGTGCGGCGACGACGGTGGTGACGGAGGCGACGGCGAGCATCGCCCGCGCGGCGGCGTCGGCGGCGGGGGCGCGGCCGGGTTCGTGGAGCACGTCGCGCAGCCGCCGCGCGGCGTCCACGGCGCCGGGCCGGTATCGGGCCCAGGGCCGGGGCAGGGCGGGCAGGTGTTCCCGTACGGCCGCCGTGGCGGCATCGGCGGCGGCGTCGGCGAGCCGCACCGGGTCGGCGTCCACCCCCAGCAGGGCACACGCCGTGACTCCGGCGGTCTCCCGGACCACGGCCACGAGGTCGACGGCACGCCCCTCGGCCAGCGGGGCGAGGCCACGCGCGAGCGTGTCCTGCCACAGCGGCCGGAGGCGGGCGACGCCCGCAGCGGACAGCCCGTCGGCGAGCGCCCGGCGCGCGGCGCGGTGTGCCGCGCCCTGCTGGTCGAACAGGACGCCGCCACCGGGCGCGTCGCCGTCACGGGCGTCGAGCGCGGACCGGGCGACCCCACCGGTCGTCCCGGCGGCCGCCCGGTCCAGCGGCAGGCGGGTCAAGGCGTGCCGCAGGGCGCCGGCGTCGTGGACGAGCACGGTCCGGCCGATACGGAGGACGGGCCTGCGGCGCGACGCGGCGAGCAGGGTGAAGAGGACGAGGTGCGCCGCCAGGTAGACCCGCCGGTCGCGGCGGCGCGCGGCGGCGAGGCCGGCCGAGCGGGCGGGCCGGGCCGGCCCCGCGACGGACGCGGTGGCGGCGGGCGCGGTGGCGGGCGCTACGGCGGCTATGGGGCAGCTCTCCGGCAGCGCCCGTCGCGCCTTATCCGCGGCATGGGTCATGGTTCGCGCTGTCGTCGTCATGTCACGTCTCTCTTCCGGCTGATGAAGTGCGCCGCACGCCGTGCGGCGTCGACGCCGCCTTCCGGGCGGGTCACGGCGGCGGCGCCCGTCATCGCGCCCCGCCCG
>NZ_JAILXP010000134.1 GCF_020740895.1 Streptomyces sp. UNOB3_S3
CCTCCTCTCCTTCCCCGCCGCGCAGAGCCAAGGCGTAGGCGTCCGTCAGTTCCCGGCCCGGGTCCACGCCCAGTTCGTCGGCGAGCAACCGCCGGGTGCAGCCGGTACGGGGGCGGGGAGCGGGGCGTGCGTCGTGGCGGCCGGGCCCGGAACCGGAACCGTGGCGACTGCCTTCGCCCTGTCCCCCGCGGTGGCCTTCGCCTCCTCTCCTTCCCCGCCGCGCAGAGCCAAGGCGTAGGCGTCCGTCAGTTCCCGGCCCGGGTCCACGCCCAGTTCGTCGGCGAGCAACCGCCGGGTGCGGTGGAACCAGTCGAGCGCCTCCGAGCGGCGGCCCGCCCTCCGGAGCGCTCCCATCAGGGCGGCGGACAGCGATTCGCGCAGCGGATGGGCGAAGGCCTCGGCCTGCAGAACGGTGGCGGCCCGGGCATGTTCACCCAACCGTGCGTAGGCTGCGGCCATTTGTTCCACCGAATCCAGCCGGAGCTCCTCCAGCGCGTGCGCGGCGGCCCGGAGCGGTGCGCTCGGACGGGCGTCGGCCAGCGCGGGTCCGCGCCACAGCGACAGGGCCTCCCGGTACATCTCCACGGCCTCGGCCGGGCCGCACCGGCTACGGGCCCGGGCCGTCATGTCCTCGAAGCGGTGCGCGTCGAGCCGCTCCCGTGGCATCCGCAGGACGTACGCCGCGCCCTGGGTGATCAGTTCGACACCGTACGCGCCGGCGTCGGCACCGGTCAGCAGGGTCCGCAGCCGCGACACATGGCCCTGAATGACGCCGCGGGCGCTCGGCGGCGGCTCTTCCTCCCACAGAGCGGCCGTCAGCTGATCGACCAGCACCGGGCAATTGGGGCGCAGCAGCAGGGCGGCCAGCAGGCTGCGTCGCTTGACGGGGCCGAGCGGCAGCACACCGGCCTCGGTGACGACCGACACCGCTCCGAGCAACCGGAATTCCATCTGCCCCATGCCTCCCAGCACAAAGACCTCAGGGTATCCCGTGCGGGGGCACGATTTCGGGGGCCACGATCTCGGGGGGCACGATTTCGGGGGGCACGATTTCGGGGGCCCGGCCGGCGACCGGCGGGGACGTACGTGACCACGCTCTCGCGCCGAGTACCGGCCGGGCGGCATCATGGCTCCACGTGCCCGCCCCGTGAGAGGCGGGCACTGTCGCGTGCCGTGGCGTCAGGTCCTGGGCTTGCGGTGATCGCCCTTGGCGGAGACGGCCTCGAAGGTGCACTCGGCGCTGATCGTCCTGGAACCGCGGGCATCCAGCGAATCCCACCCCGTGGTGTGCTGCACGACCTGTCCCAGGACCCGGCACTCGTAAATCATGCGGACCTGGCTGGCGGATCCCTTGCCCTTGCAGATGACCCACACGGCGGTGTTGGCCCGATAGCCCTGGCAGCTCGGCGGGGTCCAGGCCTTCTCCGTACCGCTCGTTCCGGCTTGCGCGGCGGGGGCGAGGGCGAACCCGGCCGCGCCGAGGGAGAGGGCGGCGACAGCGGTGGCTACGCGTCTGAACACGACGGCTCCTTGTGCCTCAGTGGAAGATACGCCTGGGCCTGACGGTCCTCGGGGTGGCCCGGGACGAGCTTGTGAGCACCGGCAGAACCGGGTCAACGCCATGGCCCGTCCCGGACACGGAAACCGTGTCCGGCCTGCTGTCCAGGCTTTGTCCGGGCCTCGTCCGGACAGGTCGGCCGGTTCGCGGATCGCGGCCCCGCTCCGTGCACGGGCGCGCTCGGCCATCGACATCAAGTCGACCATCGCGGCCTACGAAACGCCGGTCGGCGACCTGTTGTGGCACGCCACAGCCCCGGGCCCCACACCGACGGAGGTCGTCGGCACCCTGCTGGACTCTCCGACCAGCGAAAACGCACGGGCCCGCGGCACGTCCACCAGATGACCGCGGCCACCGTCGCCGAGACGACCCGGCCACTGCCCGACGCGGGCCGGAAACACGCCATCGACGGGCGCTGCATCACATGGGAGGCTCCCGGCGTCCTTGCCGCAGGCGTACAGTTCGACGCCTCGACGCCTTCGCCCCCCAGCAGATCAACGGCCCTTCGACATGCCGAGCCGGATCAGACGCGTGGCCAGATACCGCCCTACGTGATGGATTGGCCGGATTTAAAGCCATGATGTTGCCGGGAAGTTAACTCGGGGACATGATCACTGATCGTATCGATCTGATCACTCATCCAGGAGCCGAGAAGTGATACGCAGGACCGCTCTCCGCGCCCTCACCACCGCCGCCGTCACCGCGGCCTGCGGGCCGACTTCCAGCTCGTGTGTCCCGCGCGGGCTACGACGCTGATGTAGCGAGCCACCAGCCCAGCCCGGCCCGGGCGACCGAGCCGCGCCGGCCCGCCCCGCGGCCGGCCACCACGGTCATGACCGGCGACGAGCGCGCCACCACCGCCACCTCCCGCACTACCGCGTCTCCTTCCGCCTCGCGGCGGCGGCCTCCCTGCCGCCGGCACAGCGACGCAGGGCGCGGCCACGGTCCTGAGCCCCGGGCGGGAGCTCGCCGTGAACCCTCTCCATCGCGTCGCGCTCTCGCATGCCCTCGTTCCACAAGCCTTCACCACAAGGGAGTTGTTGATTTTCATGCACAGACGTCGGAGATTTCTCACCTTCGCCACCGTGGGTACAGTCATATGCACCGCCGGATTCATACCGTCGGTCAGCCAGGCCGCCGGCAGCGGCGACGGGGAAGGGAAGGGGTCCTACGCCGAAACGCACGGCCTGACGGCGGATGACGTCAGGAACATCAACGAACTCAACGAAAGCGCTCTCACGCTGGGGCAACCCGGCATTCCTCCGAGGGAATTTCCTCCGAGCGCCAGCTCACCCTCCCGGGCCCCCAGCTCTGCCGACGACAGGGAAACCCCGCCGGCCGAGCCGCTCGACAGGATGCCTGATGCGTACCGGACCTACGGAGGCAGGGCCACTACGGTCGTCAACAACTACATACGCAAGTGGCAGCAGGTCTACGGTGACCGCAACGGCAAGAAACAGCAGATGACCGAAGAGCAGCGAGAAAAGCTTTCCTACGGTTGCGTCGGTGTCACCTGGGTCAACTCGGGACCCTACCCGATGAACAAACTGGCGTTCGCTTTCTTCGACGAGAGCAAGTACAAGAACGACCTCAAAAGAACCACCCCCCGGCCGGGGGAAACGCAGGCGGAGTTCGAGGGTCGTATCGCCAAGGACAGTTTCGACGAGGGAAAGGGCTTCCAGCGGGCACGTGATGTGGCATCCATCATGAACAAGGCCCTGGAGAATGCCCACGACGAGGGGACCTACATCGACAACCTCAAGACAGAGCTGACGAACAACAATGACGCCCTGCTCCACGAGGACAGCCGCTCGAACTTCTACTCGGCGCTGAGAAACACACCGTCTTTCAAAGAGAGAGACGGAGGTAACTACGACCCGTCCAAGATGAAGGCGGTCATCTACTCCAAGCACTTCTGGAGCGGACAGGACCAGCGGGGCCCCTCCGACAGGAGGAAGTTCGGCGACCCGGAAGCCTTCCGCCCCGACCGGGGCACCGGCCTGGTCGACATGTCGAAGGACAGAAGCATCCCGCGCAGTCCCGCCAACCCTGGCGAAAGCTGGGTCAATTTCGACTACGGCTGGTTCGGGGCTCAAACAGAAGCGGATGCCGACAAGACGATATGGACCCACGGCGACCACTACCACGCGCCCAACAGCGGCCTGGGCCCCATGCACGTGTACGAGAGCAAGTTCCGTAACTGGTCTGCCGGGTACGCGGACTTCGACCGCGGAACGTACATGATCACGTTCATACCCAAGAGCTGGAACACCGCCCCCGCCAAGGTGAAGCAAGGCTGGTCGTGACAGGACCGGGCAGGAGGTCGGCGCCCCGCCCGCCGGGACGAGGGCCACGGTCCGTCCTTGCAAGTGGAGTCCGGGCCGGCCGGGGCGCCAAGTCACACCTCGGTGCCGGTCATTGTGAGGACCACCAGGTCGACGAGGTGACGGCGGTGAAGCCCAGCGACTCGTACAGCGGCCGTCCGAGCTGTGAGGCGGTGAGTGTCACCGGAAGGTTCGCCATGGGTGCGAGTGAGCCGAGCATGACGGCCCGCCCGACGCCGCGCGAGCGGTGCGCCGACGCCGTGCCGACCCAGTAGTGGCCGCCGAACCCGTCGTGGACGACGGTGACACCGGCTCCGGCCGCCTCGCCGTCAAGGACGGCGAGAAAGACGTCCACACCTGGCTGCTCGGTCAGTGTCGTGGGGAACAACTCGCCGGGACGGTAGGGGGTGAACCTGGTCAGCTCGAAGCCCTCGATCACGATCTGCTCGGCAGTCCGCAGCTCGTCCGTCCGCTGGACTCGGATCACCTCCATCGCGGGAGCGGGTACAGGACCAGGCGGGCGCACCATGATCGGCATCTGCCAGTTGCGCAAGCCCAGGTGACTCAGGTCGGTGGAACTGAACGGATCCTCGGCATCCACCGGTCCGGTCGATCGGCCGGCCAGCTCGGTCAGCTCGGCGAGCCCGTGCGCGTCGAGGTCGGGTTCCTGCAGCAAGATGCGCGTCCCGGCGCGTTCGCCGCCCAGCACGGCGAGGAAGCCGCGTCGGCGGATCACCTCGTGGCCGCGGGAGCTTCCGAGCGCGGCCCAGAACGCGGCGGAGTTACGGGCCTGGCGTATCGCCGCGTCGCCGAAGGCCGCGAGGTGATCCGGATGGTCCTGTCTGCTTCGATCCTCGACACGAGTGTCGGGGGAGGTCTGCCGAGTGTCGGCCACGGATGGCTCCTGTTCAGTCACTGTGCGGTGATCCAGGCGAAGGAGCAGGCGGGACCCGAGCAGAAGTCGGCTCGGGTCTTCGGCACGCCTCCGGCCCAACGACGTAATGTCCCTGATAGCCGGGCCGATCTCAACCGAGATTACTGAGCACTCACCTTCTGCGATCTCGCCCGAACCCAGCGGAGAAGCGGGTCGGTCACCTCACCTGGCGGGCGAAGGCCTCGTACGCCCGCTCGCTCGACCCAAGCGAGGACAGGCAAGCCGTGCCAGAACCCTGCAATGATCGGATACTCGCGCTGCCAGCTCCACCGCGGCGAGTGGAACCCGCCCCAGAAGAGGAAGGCCAAGAAGCGCCGCTGACTGGCGCTGACTGCGTTCGGCTCGTCGATCCGGACGGCTGGCGGCTGACCGGCCTCTTCGACATCGAACCGGCCATGGGCGGTGACCGGGCCCACGACTTTATCGCCATCGGCCTGTTCGTCACCCGGGGCGAACCCGCGCTGCTGACCCGGCTCGCCACAGCGTACGGCCACGCGTTCGCGCGCCGGACGAACTGCTCGCGTACGCCTTGCTGCACGGGTACAGCGATCTCCCCTGGTACCTGCGGGAACTGCCCGTGCCCGCCGAAGGGACGTTGCCCGCCCTGGCCGAGGCCTGGTTCGGCGCGGCTTGACGACGCCACGCCGCCGCACAGGGGGACGCCGGGCCGCCCTGTGCATGTCCCTTGACAAGGAAGGAACGGCCGGCCTTCGGGGCCAGGCCAGACCTCACCAGGTGACCGGGAGCGCCTCGACCCCGTAGACCGTCGAGCCCTCGCGGAAGCGGAGGGCGGCTTCGGGGACGGCGAGTCGGAGGGTGGGGAAGCGGCGGAGCAGGGCCGGTAGGGCGATCTTCAGCTCCAGTCGGGCCAGTTGCTGGCCGAGGCACTGGTGGGCGCCGAAGCCGAAGGACAGTTGGGCGACCGGACGGCGACGCAGGTCGAGGTCGTCGGGGCGCTCGGGGACGAGCTCGGGGTCACGGTTCGCGGTCAGGGGAGAGAGCAGTACGTGCTCGCCTTCGGCGATCCGGTGGCCGTTGATCTCGACGTCGGTCACGGCCGTGCGCAGGAGCGGTGCGGGGATGGCGAGGTGGCGCAGGAGTTCCTCCACGGCCGTACCGGTGACGGCGGGGTCGTCGCGGAGGGCGGCGAGCTGGTCCGGGCTGCGGAGCAGGGCCAGCACGCTCAGGGCGAGCATGGTCGCCGTGGTCTCGTGTCCCCCGACCAGGAGGGTGGTGCCGAACCCGATGAGTTCCTCGTCGGTGAGCTCCGCGCCGTGCCGCCGCACCACCGTGCCCAGCACCCCGTCCCCGGGGGTTGCCCGGTTGCGGGCGACGATGTCCGCCATGGCCGCGTTCAACTCGGCCGAGGCGGCGACCAGCCCGTCGGCGCCGACGGTCCCGTCCATGATCACCTGGGAGCAGCGCTGGAACATGGACCGGGTCCCGTAGGGAACGTCGAGCAGTTCGCAGATCGCCAGGGACGGGACGGGCAGGGCGAACGCCTCGACCAGGTCGACGACCGGTCCCTGCTCCGCCATGGCGTCGAGGTGACCGGCGACGATCGTCTCGATCGCGGGACGCAGTCGCTCGACCTGACGGACGGTGAAGCTGCCGGTGAGCATCCGGCGGAGGCGGGCGTGTTCCGGACCGCTGTAGGCGGGCAGGAAGCCCGGGTGGTTGAACAGGGTGCGCGGCAGCATCGGGTCGATGCCGTCACCCGTCACCAGGCGCTCGTCCGCGAAGGCGGCCCGGACGTCGCCGTATCCGGTGATGACGACGGCCTCGATCTCGCCGCGCACCGGATGGAGGACGCGCAGTCGCGGCAGGCCGTCCTCCTCGCGCATCCGGCGCAGGTCCGGCGACGGGGCGAACGGGCAGGTCCGGTCCCGTTCGGAGGCTACGAAGGACGCCGGGCGGTGAGCCGCCGGCCGGTGGTCGGGCATGCTGCTGCTCCTCAGCTGCTTCGGGTTCCGGGGACGTGGTACCGGGTGGAGGCGTGGTGCCAGTCGTAGGCGCCGCGGATGGTGGTCTGCAGTGCCTGCGTGCAGTAGCGCCGGAGCAGGTCGCGTTCGGCCGGGTCGAGGTGGCCCGTCGCCGTGGCGGCGAGAAGGGCCCGGTGGGCGCCGGTGAACAGTTCCAGGGCTTCGGCCCGGCGGAGGAGAGCCTGGTCGATCGCTTCCGTCCGGGAGAGCCCGTGGTCCCGTTCCAGGCAGAGCACCAGGTTGTTCCGCTCCCCCAGTGCTGTGTCCTTGTCGAGGGAGACGATGTCGTTGTCGCAGATGATGAAGGTCTTCGTCATCTCGCGCATGACCGACAGGTGCGGCAGCGCGTAAAGGTGGTCCGGCAGGACGCACGAGGACAGGCGTTCGGCAAGGTCGATGACGGGTGCCACGCCGATGGTGTGGCGCCGGACCCGCAGGTATGTGCCCAGCGACATGGGCGCGCCGGTGTGCCGGCTGCGCGCCTCGTGGACGTGGTGGTCGAGGTAGGAGGACCAGTGGGCCGCCGATCGCTGGATCCAGTCCTCCGGCATGTCCTGGCAGCTGCGTCGTCGCATGTCGGCGAAGGCGCCGGCCAGGGGCAGCGGGGATGCCTCGCCGGTGGTGCCCTCCTTGACGAGTCCGACGAGGTGACGGACCCGCTCGGGTGACCGGCCCCACTCTTCGTCGAGCGCGTCGTCGAACAGGAAGTACCAGCTCTGCTGGTCGACTCCGAGGTCCAGTTCGCTTCCGGTCGCGGTCGGATAGAACATGGCCGCGATCAGCGGGAACTGGCCCCTGAGGTGGTGGGCCTCCGCCGCTTCCGAGGACAGGAAGCCGAAGGACTTCGGCCAGGCGAGGTGACGGTCGTGGGCGGCCCGGAAGTCCGGGCTGATCCGGCACGGAAAGGGGACGGGATCCGAGGCCGAGGTCGGGGCCTGGGCCGGTGGCCCCGGATCCACGGACACGTACTCTGCCGTCGATGTCATGGGGTGGCGCACCTCCGGAAAACGGGGCCGGTTCAGTCGGCCGGCCAGGGCGAGACGCGCATGGGCAGCGCATTGGGCCGGATCAGCGCTTGGACCACCGGCCGGACCCGGTGCCCCTCGACCGGCCGGGGTCGCCACCGCGAGACGATCGCGCGCAGGACTACCAGCATCTCGGTCATCGCGAAGTGGTCGCCGATGCACTTCCGGTTGCCGAGGGCGAAAGGGACGTAGGCACCCGGTGGAAGGTCCTTCTCGGTACGGCCGAGCCACCGGTCCGGGTCGAACCGCAGCGGGTCCGGGTAGTACGCCGGGTCGCGGTGCATCGTCACCGCGCTGTAGAGCAGCTCGGCTCCCCGCGGGAGTTCGACCCCGCAGACCCGCACCGGCTCCAGAGCGCGCCGCATGAGCAGCCAGCTGGGCTGATGGAGCCGGAGGACCTCCCGGAGGAACCGGTCGGTGAAGGGGAGCGTCGCCGCGCCGGGCAGGGCTCCGGCGGGCAGCGCGTCGCACTCGTCCCGGATCCGCCGGGTGATCTCCGGGCGCCGGCCGAGTTCGTGGAGGGCCCAGGACAGGGTGGTCGATGTGGTCTCGGCACCGGCCATGAGCAGGGACAGCAGCTCGTCGCGAGCCTCCACGTCGGTCATCCCCCGCGGATTCCCCGGGGTGCCCGCGAACATGATCGACAGCAGGTCACCGCGGTCGGTGGGGTCCTGCCGGGCCTGACGGACGGCGGTGTCCGCGAGCTCGCGCAGCGCCGCGGCGGCGGCCAGGTACTTGCGGTGCCCCAGCACGGGTGAAGTGGCGATCGGCGCGGGCAGCACGGTGCCCACGAAGACCCCGCGCATCACCGTGGTCAGATGCTCGGCGACCTGTTCCCCCAGTTCGGCGACGGCCGCGGCACCCTCCGGGCGTTCGGTGCTGAACAGCGTCGCCACGAGCATGACCGTCATCATCCGGCGCAACACCACGTCCATGGCGATCACCTCGCCCGGACGCCAGGCCGACACCTGCTCCTCGGCGATGTCGGTCATCGTGCCGACGCACGCGGCGATGCTGTTCCGGTGAAAAGCCGGTTGGAGCGCGCGCCGTTGACGAAGGTGGAAATCCCGCTCGGACGTGATGATGCCGTTCCCGATGAAAGGCCGCGCGACGTCGAACAGCAGCCCTTTGCCGAACTTCCTGCTCTGCGTCAGAAGAACGTCGTGGACGGCCTCCGGTGAGTTCAGGATGAACACCGGCCGATTCCCGAGGAATATCCTGACGATGTCGCCCCGTGTCCTGATCGATTGCAGGAACTCCACCCGTTTGACGGCCAGCTGCGGCAGGTGGCCGAGCAGGGGTAAGCGCCCCGGCACGATGGGGGCCGCCACCGCTGGAGCGGTGATGGAACGCACAGCTCTGCACCTCCCTGAAGCGTGAGATCAAAAGTTCAGCCGGCGTCGGCAGCCTTCGCGCGGGTGTACATCACCGACCGCTGCTGCTTGTGGCGTTGGACGCGTCCCTTGGCGACCAGAGACTCGAGGGTGTTCCGTACCACCTGCGGTGTCGGAACACGGCTCGGGTCCTGCTCCAGAAGTTCGTCCCGCAGTTCCTTGGCCGAACGGGGTTCGTCATGACCGGCGAGCAGGTCCATCAGCAGGTCCCCGAGCAGAGGCCGGCTCGACTTCCCCTTCGCGCCGCTCTTCGTCCCGGTCCCCGCTGGAGCTGTCCTGCTCGGCGTCGAACGCGGCGTGGCCGCTCCGACCGCGCCTCGGCGCTTCGCCTTCGCGTCCACGGGCTCGTCCTGTGCCTGCTGCGGCAGACGCGAGGCATCCGCGAAGCCTTCGTACCGCTCGGCGAGGTCGAGGATGTCCGACAGCAGGGCTTCCTCCTGCTTCAGCAGCTCGATCCTCTTCGCCAGCTCCTCCTGACGCCTGCGGTTCTCCTCCAGTTCCGATGCGACCTGTTCCACGTACCGCGATCGGAGCTTGGCCGCTGCTTGGCTGCTCACACCTTCACTCCCTTGATATGGACGACGCTGCGCATGGTACCCACGCCGAGATTCCCGTGCGGTTGGGTGTCAACGCCGGATGGCTCGTCGAACATGTTCGCTCCTCACCATAAGGGCAAACATGCCTCTGCGTGTAGGCACAGGCGTGCCGGGGATTCACGCATGTGTACTCGTCAGCACATATCGAACGGTGACTCACACCTCGTGGTCACACCTGCCTTACGTTGACAGCCCGATCTCACACATGTCAGCATCGCCACCCGTTGAACGGGCTCCGACGCCGCGGCCGCGCGACACACTCACGCGGTTCCGGCCCGCCCATCCACCCCCATGACTGATCCGCCTGGTCGTCACGCAAGGACCGTTACGGAAATCGGCATCGGGTTCCTGGCTCGTGGCGGGCTGCGGCGGACGGGAAAGAGAGACGGACAGTTGTCCATACGTACGCCGGGACGCGGGTCCCGGCGCAGACCGACCCCTTGGCGGGCGAGCGCTGTGGCGCAGGCCCTGTGCGCGGCGATGCTCGCCTCGCTCGTCACGTTATTCACACCGCCCGCGCCGGCACAGGCGGTCGAGGACCTCGACAAGCGGGCCATCACGTTCAACATGCAGGGTGGCACCCGATGGGAGACCATCAGGACGGGCCTGACCAAGGACGCCGACATCGTGGCCCTGCAGGAGGCCACGACCGCCCCCTGGGACTTCACCAAGAACGAAGTGATCACCGACAACCTCGGCGACACCGCAAAGACCCCGACCGGGCTGCCCAGCCTGAAGTACCGGGTCTACGCGCAGCAATGGGGTGATCGAAGGGCGCAGGGGGTCCTGCTCTACCTGGACATCCTGGGCAAGGACTCCTGGGGCACCAGTACCGGTACCGGCGCCGACACCGGTGACAAGGACACGGAGAACAACAGCCAGAAGTCCATGGCGATCTGGCTGCGGGACGCGCCGGCGGATCTCAAGGACCTCAAGGACCGTGTCAGGGTCTTCCCCGCCCAGGACGCGGGCAACAAATGGATCAGGTCCCGTCCGGCGTTCGGCGTGAAGGTCGACAACACCTGGTACTTCGACATCCATGCCGCGTCGATCCGTTCCGGTGACGCGGTCAACAGGCACACCGTCGCCCTGATCGACACGATCTCCCAGACCATGGCCGGCGAGCGATGGCGGGCCCTGGGTGACTTCAACAGCGCCGCGGCCCCCACGCGCGGCAGGTTCCCCAACACGTTCTACGCGACGCAGAACAGCAAGTCCGACGGCACGCCCGTCACGACGCAGCAGAGCGGCTTCGCGCTGGACTACATGATCGCGAGCGATCAGCTGAGGAACCTCGACGTGTCGACGACCGGCCGGAACGGCAATTCCGACCACCTTCCCGTCAGGTTCGCCCCACGGAACACAATCCCGTGCGCCAGTGGCTGGAGCCAGCCGACGCGCTACAACTACGACGCCGCCGTCCGGCTCGCCGCGCGTGCCGAGCAGGACGCGTGCGGTCCGCCGCCTGCGGTCGTCTCCATGGGGGACAGCTACATTTCGGGCGAAGCGGGGCGGTGGGCCGGGAACGCCCCCGCCTCCGCTGTCGGCTCGGCGTGGGGCACCGACCGGGCAGCGGTGAACTGCAACAGTGACGAGAGCGTGTGCGACCACGCCCCGTCCAAGGTGTACGGCGACACGTCGTACGACAAGGGCGGAAGCGGGTGCGACCGGTCCGACTCCGCCGAGATCAAGGGCCTGACGGTCGACGACGTACCGCTGGAGCGGCGTTTCAACATCGCCTGCTCGGGAGCGACGACGGACAACGTCACCACGACCGGCTTCAAGGGCCGGCGGCCCCAGATCGACGATCTGCGCGACATCGCCCGGAGCAACGAGGTGCGACTGGTCGTGCTGTCGATCGGCGGCAACGACCTGAAGTTCGCCGACATCCTCCAGGACTGCGTCAAGGCGTACTTCTACCCGTCCCTGTTCAACAAGGGCTGTCGCGGCGCCAAGGAGAAGGAGTTCGCCGACGGCCTCGACCCCGCACGGGCGAAGATCGTGAAGTCGGTCGAAGCGATCCGGAACGTGCTGCGCGAGGCCGGGCAGGAGGACGGCTCGTACCAGATCGTGCTGCAGTCCTACCCCAACCCCCTGCCGCTCGGCCGCGACTACCGCGACTACCGCGACCCGGAGAACGCGCCCGTCCCGCCCGCCAACTACAGCCGGTACCTGAGTGGCGGATGTCCCTTCCTGGACGCGGACAGCGACTGGGCGCACTCCTCCGTGGTGCCCCGGATCAGTGCCATGCTGCGCGGCGCCGCCAACGAGGCCGGGGCGTCCTTCCTGGACCTGCAGGACGCGTTCGCCGGGCACGAGCTGTGCGGCAGGACGACGCAGCAGGCGGGCAAGGACCACAAGCTCTCCGCCCCGCTCCCCGCCGAGCGCGCCGAGTGGGTGCGGTGGGTCCCGTACCTGGTCGATGGTCTCAAGGACCTGCCGTGGCAGGCCCAGGGGAACCAGCAGGAGGCGATCCACCCCAACCACTACGGCCAGCTCGCCCTGTCGGCCTGCCTGACCAAGATCACGGCGAAGCTCGGCGCGGCCCCGGTGACCTCGTCGTGCGTGGGCAAGCCGTCCGGTGCTCCCGGCTCCGTCGACGGAAGCGTGGACAACAGTACGGTGCTGAGCAAGAGCAACCGCCGTGCCCCCGTGGCCGGGCTGCCGGACTGGAGCCGGGCCGGATACCGCACCGGTGAGGTGCTGCCCACCGCCGCTTCCCGCACCTCCGACCCCACCTGCCGCATCACCCCGTCCGAGCTCGAGCAGCGGTTCAAGGTGAGGCCCGACGACGGGCAGGACGACACGGCGGGGCTGCAGAGCGCCATCGACCGGATCCGCGAATCCTGCACGCCGGGCGCGGGCCCCAACAGGCTGTCGGTGATCGAACTGCCCAAGGGCAGGCTTGACGTCAGCAAACAACTCGCCGTGGACGCCTCCTACCTGGTCATCCGCGGCCAGGGTTCCGACCCGGACGGCGGCACGCGGATCGTCTTCCGACCCGACGAGAACACCCGCTACGACGTCCTGACCGAGAAGGGCGAGCGCTGGAACCAGGGCGCGATGCAGCACAAGTGCGAGTTCACGACCGGCAACAACGTCGCCACGGGCGGCTGGATCTGGCCGGGACGCGGGCTGTTCCGGGTCCAGACCCGCGAGGTCGCCGAGAAGTACCTCAAGATCTGCGGCTACCCCTCCAAGATCCCGGAGAACCGCCGTGACCTCTTCGAGGGCTCCGTCAACCAGCACTGGGAGTCGGGTGTCGCCGTGGCCGGATCCCCGGCCGACGCCAAGTACGCCGCGCGCCAGGGCGACCGGGTGATCCAGCTGGACCCCAAGGCGAAGATGGACGCCTTCAAGCCGGGCGGCGACCTGTGGGTGGGCGCGGCCAACAGCCTCAAGTTCTACCAGGGCCAGGAGGTCGCCGGGGCCTCGGCGGACGACGGCCGGCTGGAGAACCTCCACATGCGCCAGCAGGTGTTCACCATCGCCTCGGTGGACGCCGCCCGCCACACCGTCACGATCGGCAAACCGCTGGAGTTCGACGTCCCGGTCGACTCCACCTCGGACGGCTCCCCGCCGCTGGGGGTGAACGGCAAGCCCTACCCCAGCAAGGTCACCGCGCTGAAGATGATCACCGATGTGGGATTCGAGGACTTCTCCTTCACCGAGGACATCAACGGCCTGCCAAAGCTCCGTGGCGGCGGTACGTACCAGCTCAGTCCGGCCGACGCGGTCCACAACTACGGCAACATGGCACCCGAGTACGCCATGCACGGCATCGTCTTCAAGTGGGCCGCCGACTCCTGGGTACGCGGTGTCCGCGCCGACATGACCGGCTCCCACCCGGTCGTCACCGAGGTGGCCAGGAACATCCAGATCGAGCACAACGTCTTCGACGGCGCCTGGAACAAGGGCAAAGGCGGCAACGGCTACCTGCGCGGATCCCGCGTCTGGGACTCCCTCTACGCCTTCAACACCAGCCGCAACCTGCGACACCTCACCTTCCAGTGGTCGGCTTCCGGCAACGTCGCCATCGGCAACGACCTCGACTCCGACCTGAACCTGCACGGCGGCTGGGAACGCCGGAACCTGTTCGAGAACAACACCGTGCACGTTCCCTACAACCACTCCTCCGGCGAGTGCACCACCAACTGCGGTGGTGAGGGCGGCGCCGGAGACAAGGGCACCTGGTGGCCGATCTACTGGGCCGCCGGCAGCAAGGGCATCGGCTGGTCAGGATCCACCGGCCCGCAGAACGTCTTCTTCCGCAACACCCTGACCAAGCAGACGACCCCAGGAGGTCCCTACGAGCCCTACCGGCCCTACGCCGACACCTCCAGGGTGTTCCAGTTCGGTTCCGCCGCCGGCGACGCGAGCGTCTTCCAGCACCTGAAGGGCGCGGGCGGCCCCATCCAGGACTGGGCGGACAACGAACGCGACGACTACACCGGCGGTGACGGCGTCAACGCCTCCAGGGCCGACGCCGGCCGTTCCCTGTTCCTGCGCGACTACCACTCCTGAGTCACGGCCCGCGGCCATGCGCGCCCGTTCCCGGCGGACTTCGGTCCGCCGGGAACGGGCGCGCCGCGTATGCCCCCCTGGCACATGTGTGAGATCTATCCATTCACACGTGTGTGTTGGCCGACTTTCAACCTTGTGTGTGTTTCGAGGGCGTGATTGCCTACAGGTGTGAACGGTCGACACGTAAGAGACACAATGATGAACCGACGCCTTCTTCTGCGTACGAGCAGCACCGCGGTGGCCGGCGCGCTCGGCGCGGCCGCCCTGCCGGACACCGCGGCGGCGGCCGCGGAGGCCGTCCAGAGCCCTTCCGCCCGCCCCACCGGGGGCTCGGGTCCGACCGAGGGAGTCACCCGTACCCTCCTCCAGGAGCACCCCTCGCCCGCCGAGGGGTGGGAATCCGTGCAGACACTCGTGGAGATCCCATGCCACAAGGAGTCGGGACGGCACAGCCATCCCGGCATCGAGGTCGGCTACATCATCCGCGGTGACGTCCTGATGGAATTCGACGACAGGCCGCCCCTCCGTCTGCGCACGGGGGACCCGTTCTTCATCCCGGAAGGCGCCATCCACAACGCCCGCAACGTCGGCACGGTGACGACGATGATGCTCTCCACGTACGTCGTCGACGAGACGAAGCCGCTCGTGACGACCTATTAGGCTGCGGAGTCCCGTTCGGCGATCACTCGGACCGCGCTCTCCGGTCGGTGAGAAGGTCCGCGGTGGTGACGTCCCAGTCGACTCCGGACAGCTCATCACCAGCGGGAACGAGCTCGTAGGTGTGATCGAGCCACTCCGAGAGCGGTGGTATCGGCAGTTCGAACAGCGCCGCCATGTCGCCGGAGACCAGCTGGAGCCACGCGGTCGCCCGGTTCTCCGGATCCTCCAGGTTCTCCGGATTCGACGGCCAGATCTGGATGTCGCCGATTCCGCTCCTCGAGCGCAGCCCCTGCCGGAGCAGGTCCCGTCCGATGCGCCACAGGGCGCGCGGGCCGCCCTCGACGCCGAACTCCACACACACGATCAAGGGGACTCGCGGGTCGAACCTGAACTCGGCCCTGATCGCCTGGCGTGCCGAGGCGCTCAGGACGCGTTCGATGTCCAAGGTCAGGTGAGACCGACCGTGCCGTGCCGTTCGGTCGGCCTGTACACCTGGTTCGTAGCCGCTCATGACGCGTGGATCCTTACCTGTGAGGAAGCTGGCTCGACCCACTCTCGTCCCCTGCGGAGCACTGCGCGTAAGTAAGTTGACCGCCGAAATCAGGCTCCGGCCGCGTGCGGCGGCCGGCGGCGTTAAGTCATTCGACTGCCCAGGGCGTCGCGCAGCGCGGCCCTGGAGGTGATGCCGAGTTTGGGGAAGACCCGGTAGAGATGGGAGCCGACGGTGCGCGGTGACAGGTGCATGCGTGCGCCGATCTCCTTGTTGGTCAGGCCGCCGGCGGCGAGATCCGCGATCCGGCGTTCCTGCCACGTCAGTGCCGCGAGGCACGCCGCAGAGGTGGAGGTGGAGCTGGGCGCGCCCGCGGCACGGAGCTCCGCTCGGGCTCGTTCGGCCCAGGGGGGTGTGCCGAGGCGTTCGAAGGTTTCGGCGGCGAGCGTGAGGGTGGCGCGTGCGGCTTTGCGCCCTTGGGCGTGGCGGAGGCGGATGCCGTGGGCGAGGCGGACGCGGGCGAGTTCGAAGGGGAAGCCGGCGGCGCCGGGGTGGGTTTCGGCGCGGTGGTACATGTCGTCGGCTTCGGTGGGGTCGGTGGCGGTCATGGCGAGGGCGCCGTAGGTGAGGAGAGCGAGGCGGGGGGAGACGGCGGGGAGGCCGGCGTCGTGTGCGGCGAGGGCGTGGCGGCGTGCTTCTTCGGTGCGGCCGGTGTGGAGGGCCGCCTCGACGAGGTCGAGGAGGGTGCGGGAGGCTTGGTGGGCGTAGGAGGTGAAGGTGCCGGGGGGTGTGATGCCGATGGCGTGGAGGTACGCGGCTTCGTAGTCGCCTTCGGTGAGGGCGGCGATGGTGCCGATGGCGTCGGCGATCTGGGTGAGGAATCCTACGCCGCGGGGGCGGGCCCAGGTGTCGACGGTGGCCTGGAGCTCTCGTGCGCGGTCGGTCCGGCCGCGCATCGCGGCGAGGAGGCCGAGGTACGCGTGTGTGTGGTGAGCGAACAACGCGTAGTCGTGCGCCGTCGTCAGGTCCAGGGTGCGCTGTCCGGTCCGTTCGGCCTCGTCCCACTCCCCCACCGCCATCTGGTCGAGCATGATCAGATGCAGCATGGTCATGGCCGATGCCACGGCCCCGGTCTCCACCTCGCGGTCGACGGTGCGCTGGAAGTGCGAGCGGTACTGGCTGAGGGTGTCGACGTGGTAGGCGGCGACGCCCAGGCGGGTGGTCTCCCACGGTTCGAGAGTGTGGAGATCGTCGAGGGCGCGCTCCAGCCGCTCGCGCACGCCGGTGCCGCGACGCACCACGTCCCCCCAGGCGTCCTCGTAGATGCGGGAGTTCGGGGACACCAGGCCGCCCAGGGAGCCCAGCAGCTCGTGTGTCCGCTCCCACGACGTCTTGTCGCTCGCGTACTGGCTGATGGCCAGGAGCAGGTTCACCAACCGGGTGAGCACCTCGTTCGGTTCCCGCACTCCGCTGTCACGGATGTTCTCGATCGCCGCCATGATGTGACGCTGCGCGGACCGCACGTCTCCGTCCTCGTACAGCGCGACGTAGGCCGATGTGAGGACCGAGGCCGGGGATTCGCTCGTCCCTGTCGTGGTGTCGGAGCGGACCAGTTGCCGAGCCCGGTCCAGCAGCCCGGCCTGGCCGGCGACGAACGCCGCGTCGCCCAGTCTCCGGGACCGTTCCTCATGGCTCCGGCTCAGCTCCGCCGCCCGGGTCAGCCAGGACACGGCGGTCAGCGAGGCGCCGCGCAGGGTGGCGGAGTCGGCGGCCGCCTCCAGCGCAGCCGCGACCCGCTCGTCGGGGTCGACCGCGGAAGCCGCCAGGTGGATGGCGCGTCGTTCCACGTCCTCGCGGTGCACGTGCGCGAGGACCGCGTGGGCGGCACGCCGTTGGCCGGCGGTCGCCGTCTGGACGACCGCCGACCGCACCAGAGGGTGCCGGAAGACGAAGTCACCGCTGAGGGGGTCCATGTCCAGCAGGCCGCATGCCGCCGCCTCGTCGGCGTCCGTCATGCGGTAGCGCGTGCCGCGGCCGTGTCCGGTCGCCGTGCCCGCTCCGACGCCGTCCAGGGCACCGCGCAGCAGTTCCGCGCGTACGGCGTCATCGAGTGACGCGATACGGGCGCCGTACACGTGCTGAAGGCGCCGGGGGGGGGGCAGGGGCGGGCGGGGCGGCGGGCGTGAATTGCATAGGCGTTTCC
>NZ_JAILXP010000135.1 GCF_020740895.1 Streptomyces sp. UNOB3_S3
GCCCGGGAGCGGTACGCGACGGCCGTACGGACCGGGCGGCTCTACGCCGGGCACGAGTACGCCGAGATCGTCGGCGCCCAGATGCTGCCCGCGCCCGAGGAGGTGGCGACCGCGCTCGGGGTCGCCCCGGGCGACCCCGTGGCGCGGCGCCACCGGGTGAACCACGACCGCGACGTACCGACGGCCACGTCGTGGTCGTGGTTCACCGCCGACGTGGCCGCCGCCGCGCCCGGACTCCTGCGCCACCACCGCGTCCGCGAGGGCACCACCCGCTACGTGGAACTGGCGACCGGACGCCACGCCCACACCGGCCGCGACTGGTGGACGGCCCGCCTCGCGACCGAGGAGGAGCGGGAGCTCCTCCGGCTCGACGCCCCTGCCGCCGTCGCCGAGGTGAGGCACCTGGCCTACGACACCGAGGGCCGCGCCCTCGCCTACGAGGTGGGCATCAGCCCGGCGGGCCGCTGGACGCGGACGGACGAGTACCCACTGGGGAGTTGAATCGGGCGGAGTCGGCCGCGTAGCGCATGCGAGCGTCCTTCGCGACCGGTACGGTGGTGGGAGCCCATTGGGGATCCACTACGTCCAGTAGTGGGTGCCCACTGCCGAGGGCACGGCAGCGGGCACCCTGTAAGAAGGATTGTGACGTTCGGTGTACCCCCATCAGTGGATGTGATGGGGGCACACCACTGGCGTCACTTCCGGAACCTCACCTCCAGCCACCACCGCGCTGCGGCCACGATGACCGCCCCCATCAGGGGAGCAGTCCAGCGGTACAGCCGGTAGAGCCGGGCCCTCAGGCGAGACCGGTCCTTCTTCTTGCGATGACGCATCGCGCGCCTCTCTCCGGAGTGGGCAATGCCCACCGTTGGTCAGGCCTTCCGGACGGAAGGCCCGGCCATGGGCGCGGCCGTTCCCGGCGTACGGGGTGGCCGCGCCCCAGTCAGGCCCTCCCCCGGGTGGGGCAGGCTGACCGGCGGTGGGCTCCCGGACAGACAGGTGCGGCAATCGCATCGTCGCGCGGTGACTCTATCGCCTATCTGCGAGCAACTCCGTCTGAATCAGCGGAAATTGCAAGCATCAGATTGAAGGAACGATCCGTCGCCCGCGTCCCCGTCTTCACCCTCGCCACACCGCCCCGGTCGTCCGCGTCGTACCACCAGCCCGCCTCGGCCGCCTCGAAGGCCGCCTTCGATTCCAGCCGCGGCAGTTCGCGGCCGTCCAGCGAAGCAGCCCGCGGTGCCGTGCCCGTGTGGACCGTGAAGTCGTACGGGCGGGCCGTCTGTTTGCCGCGGAAGTCGCCGCGTGACGCGTCCAGGGTCAGGGTGATGTCGCCCGCCTCGCGGACCGTCAGTTTCTGTTCCGCGTAGGCGCCCGTGCGGTGGGCGCGGGTGACGCCGTCGTCCTCGTAGAGGGTGAAGGAGGACGTGTCCTGGGGGCGGGGGTAGACGTCCCAGGCCACGGGGGAATCCACGGTCCGGTCCTCGTACGAGCGGATTCCGGGCCACATGGGGATGTTCGCGCCCGCCTTCACGAAGAGCGGGAGGGTGTCGAGCGGGGCGCGGTAGCCGTTCACCGTCGTCGGGCCCTCGTGGACGCGGCCGGTCCAGTAGTCGGTCCATTTCCCCTTGGGGAGATAGATGCCGTCGCGGACGTCCGTGTCCTCGTGGACCGGGGCCACCAGGAAGTACTCGCCCGTCAGGAATTCGTATTTCGCCGCGTCCGACGCCGCTTTCGGGTCGTCCGGGTATTCCAGCGCCAGCGGGCGCACCGGGCCGACGCCCGTGCGGGTCGCCTCCGCCGCGTAGGAGTACATGTACGGCAGCAGGGATTCCTTCAGCTTGAGGTATTTGCGGTTGATGGAGGTGTACGGATCGCCGTACCGCCAGGGCTGTTTGTCGCTCGGCGCCCAGCCGTCCATCGTCATCACGGCAGGCAGGAACGCCTTCCACTGGAGGTCGCGGACGTATGTGCGGGGGCTGCCGCCGAAGATGCCGTCGACGTCGCCCGTCGTATAGGCCAGCCCCGACATCGTCGCGCCCGCGTAGGTGGGGATCTGCCAGCGGATGTAGTCCCAGGAGCCCTTCTGGTCGCCGGACCACTGCACTCCGCAGCGCTGGGCACCGGACCAGCTCTCGGGGGCCCAGGTGAAGCCGCGGGCGTCGCTGTTGTCCTCGATGCCCTTGTAGGCGTCCTTGCAGCCGTCGAGGGCGAATTTGTAGCCGTCCCCGACCCAGGCGACGTCGAGTTTGGCGACGCGCTGGCCGGCCTTCACCTGGTCGGCGAGTTTCCCGAGGCCGTCCTCGGTCCACAGGCCCATCTTCATCCGGCGGTCGCCGAGGCCCTTGTTGGCCTCGGCCAGGTTCTCGTAGCCGCAGCCGTAGCCGTCGTTGACGAGCATCCAGCCCAGCGGCATGTCGTGGCCGACGTATCCGTCGGCGACTTTCAGGGCGTCCAGCGTGCGCCGCTCACCGCGGTTCTTGTTGTGCAGGTAGCAGTCCGAGTCGCCGATCTCCAGGCCGTACAGCGGCGGCAGGAAGGGGCGGCCGGTGAGCCTGGTGTACTGGCCGATGACGGCCTTCGGCGAATTCCCGGCGAAGTAGTACGCGTCGAAGCGGCGTTCCTTCTCGCTCGTGGTCACCGGGTCGGTGAAGGAGTAGGTCCCGGGCGCGTAGGTGTTGCGGTAGACGCCGTAGCCCGCCGAGGAGAGGTAGAACGGGACGGAGTTCGGATGGCCCCCGTCGTTCCAGTTGTAGTCGACACCGACCTCGACGGTCTTTCCCCGGTGCGAGGTGCTGCCGCGCCCGTTCTGCATTCCGGCGCCGTAGAACTGCTCGTCGGCCCCGCGGGAGAGGGTCTGGGTGGTGGTGTCGTCCGTCCAGCTGATGCCCTTGGGCTCGGCCCACAGGCGGCTGCCGTCGGCGCGGTGCAGGGCGAAGCGCAGGGGCTTCTTGTACGCGCGCAGCGTGACCGCCGACGTGCTCAGCTCGTAGCGGTCGCCCCGCTCCCGCCAGCGGGTCGCCGGGGGCGGGTCCTGCCGCCGCACGATGTCCTTGCCGACGGGGTCGCTGAACGTGCCGTCGGGCGCCAGCTCGATGCGGAACGTGTCGGCCGCCACGAAGCTCACCCGTGCCGCGGCCTCGCCCGCGCGGAAGTGGAAGACGGGGCCGGCGGTCGAGAAGCCCGTGATGTCGCCGACCGTCCGCCCACCCGGGTTGGGGGCGGCGTGTGCGGCCTCCACCGGGCCCGCCATCGCGGCCGCCAGGCCGAGCAGGGCGCCCGCCACCGCGGTTCTCAGCCGTGGTCGCGCTTTCATTCGATGCCTCATGCACGCGTGCTTAGCGCACCCGTCACGGGCGTCACCATGGACTCGCGTAGCCCGCCCATGGACTTATGTACGACGAAGGGGCGCCCCGCGTCGTCGCGGAACGCCCCTTAGGAACGGTGAGGACTCAGCCCGTCAGAGCGCCACGCCCAGCAGCGCGTCGACCGCGCGGGAGACCAGGCCCGGCGCCCCCTCGTCCGTACCGCCGTCGGCGGCCTGGGCGGCGGCCCAGCGGTCGACGGCGGCCAGGGCGGCCGGGGAGTCGAGGTCGCCGGCGAGGGCCTCGCGGATCTCCTCCACCAGCGCGTCGGCGGAGGGACCGTCCGGGCGCGAGACGGCCGCGCGCCAGCGGGCCAGGCGCTCCACGGCCTCGGTCAGGACGGAGTCCGTCCACTCCCAGTCGGCGCGGTAGTGGTGGGCCAGCAGCGACAGGCGGATGGCCGCCGGGTCGACGCCGTCGCGACGGAGGGCCGAGACGAAGACCAGGTTGCCCTTGGACTTCGACATCTTCTCGCCGTCGAGGGCCACCATGCCGGCGTGGACGTACGCCTTGGCGAAGGGGTGCTCGCCGGTGAGCGCCTGGGCGTGCGAGGCGCCCATCTCGTGGTGCGGGAAGATCAGGTCGGAGCCGCCGCCCTGGACGTCGAAGCCCATGCCCAGGTGCTCCAGGGCGATGGCGACGCACTCGATGTGCCAGCCAGGGCGGCCGGGGCCGAGCGAGGCGCCGTCCCAGCTGGGCTCGCCCGGGCGGGCGGCCATCCACAGCATCGGGTCGACGGGGTTCTTCTTGCCCGGGCGGTCCGGGTCGCCGCCGCGCTCGGCGGAGAGCAGGCGCATCGCCTCGGCGTCGAGGTGGGAGACGCCGCCGAAGGCGGGGTCGGAGGCGACGGAGAAGTAGATGTCGCCCTCGAGCTCATAGGCGGCACCGGCGTCGCGCAGCCGCTCCACCAGCGGGACGATCTTGGGTATCGACTCGACGGCGCCCACGTAGTGGCGCGGCGGGAGCATCCGCAGGGCGGTCATGTCCTCGCGGAAGAGCGCGGTCTCGCGCTCGGCGAGCGCGGTCCAGTCCTCGCCGTCGCGCACGGCCCGCTCCAGCAGCGGGTCGTCCACGTCGGTGACGTTCTGGACGTAGTGCACCTGCCGCTTGGTGTCGAGCCACACGCGCTGCACGAGGTCGAACGCGTTGTAGGTCGCCGCGTGCCCCATGTGGGTGGCGTCGTACGGCGTGATGCCGCACACGTAGATACGGGCGACGGGACCGGGGGCGAGGGTCACCCGTTCACCGGTCGCGGTGTCGTGGATCCGGAGGTCGCGGCCACTGCCGGGCAGGGCGGGAACCTCAGAAGCGGGCCAGGCATGCATGTCCTGAGCGTAACCGGATGCGAGTTCCGGATACGAACCGGGCACAGGGGTTGGCCGAAGTTCCCTTCTTGCGCAGGGCTTCCCACATGTGTATTCCCATGCGCCGGCCCGGAAAGATCACAAAAGATCACACGGGAGGCCAGGGGATGGCCGGCCACTGGCCGCTGGGCTCGCGGTGCCGCCCGGTGCGCAGCAGGTCCGCCACCCGGGCGCGGAGAGCGTCGATCTCGGCGGATGTGATGAGCTCCGCCAGCCGTCCGGCCAGCGGCCGGCCCTCCTCCAGGTCGGCCGAAAGCCGCCGCAGGGCCTCCAGGGCCTCCTCCGGCAGCGGTTCTCCCGCCCACCCCCACAGCAGCGTGCGCAGTTTGTCGTCCGCGTTGAACGTCACACCGTGGTCGATGGCGTAGAGCCGGCCGCCGGGGGCGGGCAGCAGGTGGCCGCCCTTGCGGTCACCGTTGTTGATCACCGCGTCGAGCACGGCCAGCCGCCGCAGCCGTTCGTCGTCGGCGTGGACGAGCAGCGCGGTGCGGTCCTCGCCCACGTCGGCGTAGCCCACGGCCTTCCAGCCGGGGCCCGGCTCCTCGCCCTCCACGAGGGCGAGGAGGGCCTCCTCGTCGGCCGACGCCTCTATCCACAGCTGGCACATGCCCTCGCCGTAGGGCCCGTCGCGCAGCACGGTGGGCGGGACCAGGCCCCACCCCATGGCCTCGGAGAGCTCGTACGCGGCGACCTCGCGCTGGGCGAGGGTGCCGTCGGGGAAGTCCCACAGGGGCCGCTCCCCCGCGACGGGCTTGTAGACGCAGGCGGCGCTCACGCCCTCGTACTCGACCGTGCAGTACAGGACCGCGTTGGACGCCTCGCGGACCCGGCCCCGGACCGTCAGCTCGCCCTTGGCAAGGAGCTCGTGCGGGGTCACGCTCCCCGGCGGTATCCGTTCTGGCGCGGGCATACGTGTCCCTCCGGGTCGAGCGGCAGGCTGCACAGCGGGCAGGGCGGCCGGCCGGCGTTGACGACTTCGAGCGCGCGCTTGGCGAAGGCGCGGGCCATGGTGCCGGTGAGCCGGACGCGGAGCATCGGCGGCCCGTTCAGCTCGTCCTGGAGCAGCCGCTCCTCGGCCTCGGCGAGGTCCTCGTCGGTACCGGCCTCCAGCTCGACGAGGGCCTGGGCCTCCACCACCATGCGCTCGCCGTCGCCGTCCCAGGCCAGGGCCATGGTGCCGACGCGGAACTCCTCCTCGACGGGGGTGTCCAGCGGGGCGGTGTCGGCGAGCTCGACCGGGGCCACGGCGGGCACCGGGGCGTTGCCGCCGGTGCGCCGGACGACCTCGTCCAGCAGCTCGTCGATACGCTCGGCGAGGGCTTCGACCTGGGCCTTCTCCAGCGCCACACTGGTGACGCGACCGGCCGCGCTGGCCTGGAGGAAGAAAGTGCGGCGGCCCGGCAGCCCGACCGTACCGGCGACGAAGCGGTCCGGTGGGTCATAGAGGAACACCTGACGGGACAACGTCCTGCTCCATGGGGTTCGGAGGTCACTTGAGGATTTGCGTTCCGGGTGCGGGCAGCCGGGGGCGGTGGCCCCCGGGTTCCCGCGCCACCACCCTACTGCTCGCGACGATCACGGTGCTCCCGCACCGCCCCCGACGGCCGCGTCCGCGCCCTCGCCGCCCTCGCCCGCCGGGGCGGCCGGCCGCGGGGCGAGGGCCGCGAGGTCTCCGGTGTCGCCCAGGCGCAGCAGAAAGGGGCGCAGCCGGGTGTAGCGGATCGCGGTGACCGAGCAGGGGTCGGCGGTGATCCGCTGGAACTGGTCGAGGTGGAGGCCCAGGGCGTCGGCGACGAGGGCCTTGATCACATCGCCGTGGGTGCACATCAGATAGGCCGCGTCGGCGCCGTGCTCGCGCTCGACGCGCTCGTTCCACTCCCGGGCGGCGTCCACGGCGCGCGTCTGCACGGCGCGCAGGGACTCGCCGCCGGGGAAGGCGGCGGCGGAGGGGTGGCGCTGGACGACCTCCCACAGCGGTTCGCCGGCCAGCTCGGTGAGCTTGCGGCCGGACCAGTCGCCGTAGTCGCACTCGGAGATCCGCTCGTCGGTGTGGAGCGGCAGTTCCGGGCGGGCGGCGAGCAGGGGGGCGAGGGTCTCGCGGCAGCGCAGCAGCGGGCTGGTGACGGCGGCGGCGAGCGGGACGTCCGCGAGCCGGGCCGGGAGGGCGGCGGCCTGGGCCGTGCCCCGTTCGTCCAGGGTCACGCCGGGGGTCCGCCCGGCGAGCACTCCCCCGGTGTTGGCGGTCGACCGGCCGTGCCGGACCAGGATCAGCGTGGGCATGGCCGTCAGCCTACGACCACCGTCCGGGCCGCGGCGGGTGTACGGCGGGCGGATGAGCGGCAGAATGGCTTGCGTGATCGTGGACTGCGCCATCTACCGGCACGGGGAGCGCACCGAGACCCCGGCCGAGCTGGCGGACGCGCTGGAGGCGGCCCGCGCCGAGAGCGAGTCGTTCGTCTGGATCGGGCTGTACGAGCCCACCGAGAAGGAGTTCGACCTGGTCACGAGCGAGTTCGGGCTGCATCCGCTGGCCGTGGAGGACGCGCTCAACGCGCATCAGCGGCCGAAGCTGGAGGTCTACGACGACTCGCTGTTCATGGTCCTCAAGCCCGTGGTCTACGACGACGTGCGGGACACGGTGACCACGGACGAGCTGATGGTCTTCATCGGGAACTGCTTCGTGGTGACCGTCCGGCACGGCGAGGGCAGCCCGCTGGGGCAGGTGCGCAGACGGCTGGAGCGGGATCCGGACATACTGCGGCACGGGCCGACGGCGGTGCTGTACGCGGTGTGCGACGCGGTCGTGGACCACTACACGGACGTGGCGGTCCTGCTCCACGCGGATCTGGACGAGCTGGAGGCCGAGGTGTTCGCGCCGCTGGGCGAGGACGTGCGGCACACGGCGTCGCGGATCTACTCCTTCAAGCGCCAGGTCGTGGAGTTCCGCCGGGCGATCCTGCCGCTCATCGAGCCGCTGGCGCGGCTGTCCGCGACGGAACTGCCGTTCGTGGACGAGAAGTCCTGGCCGTTCTTCCGTGACGTGAGCGACCACCTGGCGCGGGCGAACGAGTCGGTGGAGGGCCTCGACCGGCTGCTTTCGGACATTCTTTCCGCTCATCTCGCGCAGATGGGCGTCCAGCAGAACGACGACATGCGCAAGATCTCGGCGTGGGCGGCGATGGCGGCCGTCCCGACGATGATCGCCGGGATCTACGGGATGAACTTCGCCCATATGCCGGAGCTGCGGCAGCCGTGGGGCTATCCGGTGGTGGTGGCGCTGATGGCGGGCCTGGTCGGCTGGCTGTACCGGCTGTTCAAACAGCGCGGGTGGCTGTGAGCCCCCACGGCCCCCGGCGGCTCGGGCTCGGGCCCCGGCAGCTCGGGCTCAGACGAACTCCGGGGCCGCCGTCGCGGGGCCGCCCAGGGCGTCGCGGCGCTCCGGCATCCGGAGGGTGACCATCCGGCGCCAGCCGCCCAGGCGCTCGTACGCGTACAGGGCGTGGATGCCCGCCGTGAGCGCCGCCGACTTGGCCGCGGGCCAGCGCAGGATGCGGCCCATGCGGGACATCACGGCGAGGCCGACGTCGCGGTGGACGGCGATCTCGGCGAGGGCGCTGCGCCGGAGGAGGTCCTGGATGGCGCGGCCGTGCCCGGCGGCGGCCAGGCGCAGCAGTTCCTCGTGGCAGTAGGCGAGGTGATCGGTCTCGTCGGCGCAGATGATGCGGATGGCCGCGCCGACCTCGGGGTGGTCGGAGAAGTGCCGGGTGAGCATGTCCATCTGGTCGGCCGCGCGCTGCTCGGTGACCCGGCTGTGGGCCAGGTAGACGACGATGTCCCGCTCGGTCAGCGGCTCGTCGGCGCGCAGCCTGGTATGCGGGAGCCCGATGCCGCGGCGTTCGAGGATCATCGTGTAGTCGGTCTCGGCCGGCACGGTGCACGGTTCCAGGCCGCGGCGGCGCAGCAGGCCGTTGAAGATCCGGCCGTGCTTGTCCTCGTCCGCGCCGTGCCGGGCGATCTTCGGGGCGAGGTGGCACTGGCTCTCGGGCACCAGGGCGGCGATGCGGCCGTTCTCCCAGCCGCCCTGCGCCTCGCCGCCGGCGGCGATCGAGCAGAAGAGCCGGTACGCCTCGTCGTCGCCGAGGATCTCCTGGAACAGACTCCGGGCCGTGAGCATGGTCTTCACCTCCGTAGGCACCCCAGTCAAGTGCGGTGCCCGGGAGGCGGCAATCAGGGGGCCCGGGAGGCTCGGCCGAACGAAGGACGGCGGTTAAAGATTCCGGATCGTCCCGGCGCGTAACCACGCGGGCGCCCGGGCGTTGTGTTCGGTGTCGGCCGTGGCGGGGAAGACGACCCCCGAGCCCCCACCACGGCCGCGGACTTCCCGGTGCGGGCCCGGTTACGCGAGCCCGGCCCGCTCCAGGGCCTCGACGCCGGTGCGCAGGGCGGCGATCCGCTCGTCGAGGGTGAAGCCGGCCGGGGCCAGCGACAGGGTGGTGACCCCGGCGTCCGCGTAGGCCTGCATCCGGTCGGCGATGCGCTCCACGGGCCCCAGCAGGGCGGTGGAGTCGATCAGCTGCCGGGGGACGGCCGCGGCGGCGCCCGCCTTGTCGCCGGAGAGGTACTTCTCCTGGATCTCGGCGGCCTCCTTCTCGTAGCCCATGCGGCGCGCCAGCTTGTTGTAGAAGTTCTGCTTGGCGCTGCCCATGCCGCCCACGTAGAGGGCGGTGTAGGGGCGGAAGAGGTCGGCGAGGGCGTCGACGTCCTCGCCGACGGCCATGGGCACGGTCGGGACGATGTCGAAGCCTTCCATCGTCCTGCCCGCCTTCTCGCGGCCCGCGCGGAGGGCGCCGAGGGTGGTCTCCTCGGCGTGCTCGGGGGCGAAGAAGATCACGAGGGCGCCGTCGGCGATCTCGCCGGTCTGCTCCAGGTTCTTCGGGCCGATCGCGGCGATGTACAGCGGGATGTGCTCGCGCACCGGGTGGACGGTGAGCTTGAGGGGCTTGCCCGGGCCGCCGGGCAGCGGCAGCGTCCAGTGGTCGCCCTCGTGGGAGACGCGCTCGCGGGCCATGGCCTTGCGGATGATCTCGACGTACTCGCGGGTGCGGGCGAGCGGCTTGTCGAACTTCACGCCGTACCAGCCCTCGGAGACCTGCGGGCCGGAGACGCCGAGGCCGAGGCGGAACCGGCCGCCGGAGAGGGAGTCGAGGGTGGCGGCGGTCATCGCCGTCATCGTGGGCGTACGGGCCGGGATCTGGAGGATCGCCGAGCCTACGTCGATCCGCTCGGTCTGCGCCGCGACCCAGGACAGCACGGTGGGCGCGTCCGAGCCGTAGGCCTCGGCGGCCCAGCAGACCGCGTAGCCGAGCCGGTCGGCCTCGCGGGCGACCGCGAGGTTGTCGGCGTCCATCCCGGCCCCCCAGTAGCCGAGGTTGATCCCGAGCTTCATCCGGCCCATGTCTACGCCCCTTACTCATCAGTAACGTCGTCGTTGCGGGGACTCTAGCGCGCGGACCCGCGCCTCGTCACCGGTCGGCCGGGCGGGTGCCGTGGCGGGATGGCGTCCGCGCGGGGCATGGCCAGTACTCTCAGCGCTCATGGAACAAAGGCATCTCGGCCGTACGGGCCTACGGGTGTCCCGGCTCGGGCTGGGCACCCTCACCTGGGGCCGGGACACGGGGGAGCACGACGCGGCCGAGCAGCTCAAGACCTTCTGGGGCGCGGGCGGCACGCTCGTCGACACCGCCGACGTCTACGCGGACGGCGGCGCGGAGTATCTGCTCGGGCAGCTCCTGGAGGACCTCGTGCCGCGCCGGGACCTGGTCATCGCGACCAAGGCGGGCAGCGTCCTCGACCCGGTGCGGCGCGTCGACTGCTCGCGCGGCCACCTCCTCGCGGCGCTCGACGCCTCGTTGGAGCGGCTCGGCACGGACTACGTCGACATCTGGCAGATCCACGCCTTCGACCCCACGACCCCCATCGAGGAGACCCTCCAGGCCGTCGACCTCGCGGTCAGCAGCGGACGGGCCCGCTACGCGGGGGTCGTGGGCTTCAGCGGCTGGCAGCTCGCCCGGGCCGCGACCTGGCAGCTGGCCGCGCCGGGGGCGCGGACGCGGCTGGCGTGCGCGCAGATGGAGTACTCGCTGCTCCAGCGCGGCGTCGAACGGGAGGTGCTGCCCGCCGCGCTCGACCTGGGCGTCGGCATCCTGCCGTCCTCCCCACTCGGCCGGGGCGTGCTGACGGGCAAGTACCGCCACGCGACCCCCGCCGACTCGCGCGGCGCGTCCGAGTACCTCGCCGCCTTCGTCGCCCCGTACCTGGACGACGCGGCGCGGCGGGTGGTCGACGCGGTACGCACGGCGGCGGACGGGCTCGCCACGACGCCCCTCCAGGTGGCCCTGGCGTGGGTCCGCGACCGCCCCGGCGTCGTCGCCCCGCTCCTCGGCGCGCGCACGGCGCAGCAGCTCAGGGCGGCGTTGTCAGTGGAGACCCTTACGCTTCCGGACGAGATCTGCCAGGCGCTCGACGACGTGTCGGCGCCCGTGCACCGCTACCCGGACCAGGACTGGAGCACGCTGTGAGTACCGATCGCCTCGCCGGCGAGGCCGAACCGACGCCCCCGCGGGGCGCGGAGCCGCACCCGGCGGACGCGGAGCCGGGCGCCGACTCGCGCGGCGCCGCCGAGGGCCCCGGTGGGGAGGAGGCCGGTGGGGAGGAAGCCGGTGCCCCGCGTGGTGGGGACGCCCCCGCCGGGAAGGCGCGGTCCGCTGTCGCCGAGGCGCTGGCCGCGGCCGTGCGGGCCGTGGAGAGCGGGGAGCGGGACGCGGCGTCGTTCTTCAACGAGCCGAAGGCGAAGCCCGCGGCCCGGCGCCCCGCGCCCGCTCCGGCCGCCACCGGGACCGCCGCCGGGCCCGCCGTGGCCGGGCCAGGTGCCATGGCCCCGCCCGTGCGGGCCGCGCGCGTCGCGCCCAGCGCCGGGCTGACCGAGGTGCTCACCGCCGGAGGGGCGCCCGAGGCGCTCGCCGGTCAGGTCGCCGAGGCGCTCGGCGAGCACGCCGCCGAGGAGCTCCGCGAGGACCCGTGGCGGCTGCTGGCCGTACCGGCGGTGCGGCCCGAGCAGGCCGACGGGTTCGCGCGGGCGCTGCTCGGCGACGCGTGCGGGCCGGGCGACGAGCGGCGGGCGCGGGCCCTGGTGGCCCGGTTCCTGGAGCGCGCCGCCCTCACCGGGCACACCGTCCTCGAGTCCTCGGCCGTGGTCGCCGAGCTCTCCCGGTGCTCCGTCCCCGACCCGGAGGCCGCGCTGCGGGACGTCCTCGCCGAGGGCACCGTGCTGGTGTTCCGGGAAGGGCCGGAGGACGGGACCGAGAACGGGGAGGAGACCGAGGAGCCCGAGGAGCCCGTGCGGCTGCTGCTCGGCCTCGACCGGTACGCCATGGCCGAGGAGAGCCTCGCCGACGGCCTCGCGCGGCTGGTCAACGCCGCCCCCGAGCCGGGAGAGGGCTGGGCCGCCGCGGCGGAGGACGCCCCCTCCCCCTCGGCCGCCGAGCTGATCCGCGCCGCCGCGGCCTCCGGCCTCGTGACGCACAGCGGCGGCGAGGCCGCCCGCGCCGAGCCCGCCGCCCTGGTGACGGCCGCCGCCGGCCTGGGCCTGCGGGCGTGGGCCGCCGCCCACACCGAGGACGGCAGGCGCCGGCTGACCGGGCTCGGCGTGGCCGGTGCCGTGACCGTCGCCGGCCTGCTGTCGGGCCAGGAGGGCCCGGGACGCGACGCGGACGGCGCCCTGGCGCTCGATGTGCTGGCCGTCCTGGACGCCCCGCAGCTCGACGTGGAGACCGCCGCGCTGCTCGTGGAATCCCTCGCCGACGGCACCCGGCTGGTGCTCAGCGGCGACCCGGGCGTGCTGTGGTCCGCCGGGCCCGGCCGTGTCTTCGCGGACGTGCTGGCCGCCCGCGCCTGCCCGGCGGTCGTCTCGCGCACCCCGGACCCGGGCCCGATCGGCGAGCTGGTCTCCGGCATCGGGATCGGCGAGCTCGGCCAGGTGGCCGCCCCCGGCAAGGAGGTCGTGATCGTCCCGGTGCGGGAGCCGGGCGAGGCCGTGCACCGCGCGGTGCAGCTCGTCGCCGACTCCGTGCCGCGCGCGTTCGGCGTCGAGCCCGGCGACGTCCAGGTGATCGCCCCGGGCCATGGCGGCCCCGCCGGCACCCGCGCGCTCAACGCGGCCCTCAAGGAGCGGCTCAACCCGGGCCCCGGCCGCTTCGGCGGCTTCGACCCGGGCGACCGCGTCGCCCATGTGCCCGCGCCCGGCCGTATGGTCCCCTGCACGGTGGTGTCGGCGGACGCCGAGGGGCTGCGGCTGGACTGCGGGGGCACGCCCGTCGTCGTACCGCGCGAGCGCGTCGGCGACGAGGTGCGCCACGGCTGGGCCGTGACCGCCCATCAGGCGGCCGGTGCGCGCTGGCCGGCGGCCGTCGTCGTACTGCCGGGCGACGCCGCGCCGACGCTGACCCGGTCCTGGGTCTACACGGCGTTCGGCCGCGCCGAGCGGCATCTGTCGGTCGTGCACGGCGTGGAGCAGGCCCTGCCCCGCGCGGTCGCCGAGGTGCCGGCGAAGGAGCGGACCACCCGGCTCAGGGCCCTGCTGGAGGCACAGACACGGCAGGCCGGCTGACCGACTGCCCGGCGGCCCCCGGCGGCTGACAGCGCGGTCCTCTCCCTCTCCGGCGGAGAGGGAGAGGACCGCGCTGCCGGAACGTCCGCCCGGTTCCCCGGGCCCGGGTGCCGCCCCGGGTCAGCGTCCTGGTGTCCGGCCGGCGTCCTTCTCCGGCCCCCCGCCGGCCCGGCCGGCCGTGCCGGCGCCGACGTCGGCTTCCGCGTCCTCCACGTCCAGGTCGTCGTCGATGCCGTCGTCGCCGTCGATGTCGTCCTCGTCGAGGTCCTCGTCACCGTCGTCGCCGTCATCGCCGTCGTCGTCCCCGGCGCCCTCGTCGTCGCCGTCCTCGTCGAAGACGGCACTGGCGTCGAAGCGGCAGACGACCGTCTGCGGGTCCGGCTGGTCGAAGGGGGCCGACAGCCACTCCCCCGGGTCGGGAAGCTCCTCCGCCGCGGTCACCCACAGCGTGGAGTCGCCCTCGACCAGGCCGAACTCCTTGTGCCGGGAGGCGATCTCGTCGGCCTCGTACTCCTCGAAGATGACCCCGAGCGCCGTGTGGACGCCGCCCCCGGCGGAGCCCTTGCCTCCGCCGGACGCGCCCGCGCGCAGGTCCGCGTCCACGTCCGGATCGAGGTCCGCGACGCGACGCGCCTGCGCGAGCAGCCGCTGGGGCTCGGCCACCGCGTAGTCCCGGCGGATCAGCACGCTCAGCGCGCTGGGCTCCTCCGGCCCGGCGTAGGCGGGCAGGGTGTCGTCGCCGGGGATCTCGAAGGGGGTGACCTCGTCGTAGGCGTCGTAGAGAAGCTCGTCATAGGCCTCGGCTGTCGCGGCCAGCTCGTTGAACGCGGCGTAGACGGCCGGGTCGTCCTCCCCCGAACGGCGTTCGACGGCCTCGAGGTGGCGGTCCAGAGCGGCTTTGACCGCCTCGGCGGCGGCCCGTACCTCGGCAGCGGTTGGCTGCGCAGCATCAGACATAGTGCAGACGCTATCCGCACCGGGCCCGTTCCCGCACAATAGATGCGATGCCGGAATACGAATTCTGCGATGTGTATGTGCCCCGGGGGGTCTCCCGGAAGGCGGCCACACGCTTGCTGACCGACCATGCCGAGTACGGACACTGGGAGTTGGACCGACTACGTCTCTATCCGGACGGCAGCCGCAAGGTGCGGCTGCGGCGCAGGATCATCCGTCAGCTCCGCGCCACGTGGTGACGGCCGGACGGTGACGGCCGGGCCGTGGCGGGGAGGAAGAACGAAGGGAGCGGGCCCCGCGGTCGCGGGGCCCGCTCCTTTCCGGTTCCTCCGGTGGGACGGTCAGCCCTGGGCGCCGCGCGAGCGGCGGTAGAGCATCGCGCCACCGACCAGCAGGCCCGCGCTGGCCGCGCCGGCCGCGCCGAGCTGGCCCGCGCCGGTGTGCGCGAGCTCGGCGGCCTTCTGGGCGACCGTGGCCGGACGGTGCTCGGCGAGGACGGCGGGGGCGCGGTGTGCGTCCTTCACCTCCATGGCCGGCTGGGTGTGGTGCTTGCCCGGGGCCTGCGCGTGGGTGCCGGGGCCGTTGTGGTGCTCACCGGCCGGCGGCTGGTGGCCCGGCTTGTGCTCGGTGGGTGGGTTGTGGTGCCCACCGGGGTTGTGCTCACCGGGGTGACCCGGCTTCCCGGGGTGCCCGGGGTGGCCCGGGTGCTCGCCCTGCGGCGGCTTGCGGTCGTGGTCGTGGCCGGGAGCGCCATGACCGTCGTTGACACAGGTGTTGCCCGTGGCCGGGTTGCCGATGCCCACGACGTCGACGCTGTTGCCGCACGCGTTGACCGGGATGCTGACCGGCGCCTGCACGGTGTTGCCGGACGCCACGCCGGGCGAGTCCTCACTCGCGCCCTGCGCCTGCGCGCCGCCGTGGCCGCTGCCGCCGTGCCCGTGGCCCTTGTGGCCGTGTCCGCCGCCGTTGAAGCACCGGTTGCCCGTGGCCGGGTTGAGCAGCCCGATCACGTTCACGGTGTTGCCGCAGGCGTTCACCGGCACATGGACCGGAACCTGGACGGTGTTCCCGGACGCGACGCCCGGGGAGTGCGCCGAAGCGCCGGTGGCACCCGAGTCCGCCATCGCGTAGCCGCCGGTCACAGCGAGCACACCGCTCGCCGCCGCCACGGAGAGCAGGCCCTTCTTGGTGACCTGTCGCATTATTTGTCTTGCCCCTCTGCGTTTTGCCATACCGGACGCTCGGAACGATCGTCTTACCGCGCCCGGAATGACCGAGTCGAAAGCCCAACGGCTCCGGAGTACGTGCGACGTACCCCGGAGCCACCCTGGTTCAATCCCTTACGAGATTGGACAGAACGTCACTTGTTGACGCAGACGTTGCCCGTGGCAGGGTTGAGCAGCCCGACGACGTTGATCGTGTTGCCGCACACGTTGACCGGCACCTCGATGGGAGCCTGGATGACGTTGCCCGAGACGACGCCGGGGCTGTTCACGGCCGCACCCTGGGCTCCGTTGCTGGCGGCGGCCATGCCGGCACCCGCGAGAACGAGACCACCAGTGGCAGCCGCGGCGGCGACGACCTTCTTGAGCATTGTTTCCTCCTTGTTGGCAATGCGGTCCCAGCCGCGGACCGCACACCTGTAACGACGAGGAGGGAATGGGGCTACGTAAGCCTCCCTGCGTTCACTCTTTCCGGCTACGGAAGCGTCGGATACGGGCAAGTTGACGAGGATTCGGCAACGGGCTCAGCACTGATCCAGGAAGCGATCGAGCACACGCACACCGAATTTCAGACCATCGACGGGCACCCGCTCGTCCACGCCGTGGAACATTCCGGCGAAGTCCAGCTCGGGGGGCAGCTGGAGCGGCGCGAAGCCGAAGCAGCGGATGCCGAGGTCGTCGAAGGACTTGGCGTCGGTGCCGCCGGAGAGCATGTACGGCACGGCGCGCGCGATGGGGTCCTCGGCCCGCAGCGCCGACTGCATCGCGTCGACGAGCCTGCCGTCGAAGCTGGTCTCCAGCGCCTTGTCCGCGTGGACGTCCTCCCTCTTGACGCGCGGCCCGAGGATCCGGTCGAGGTCGGCGAGGAACTCCTCCTCGTAGCCCGGCAGGAACCTTCCGTCGACGTGCGCGACGGCCTGGCCGGGGATGACGTTGACCTTGTACCCGGCGCCGAGCATCGTCGGGGCGGCGGTGTTGCGCAGGGTGGTGCCGACCATCTTGGCGATGCCGCCGAGCTTGGCGAGCGTCGCCTCCATGTCCTCCGGGTCCAGCGGGGTGCCCAGGGCGTCCGACAGCTCGTCGAGGAAGGACCGCACGGTCTTGGTGACCCGCACCGGGAACTCGTGCCGCCCCAGCCGCGCGACGGCCTCGCACAGCTCGGTGATCGCGTTGTCCTTGTTGGTCATGGAACCGTGGCCCGCCGTGCCGTCCACGGTGAGCCGCATCCAGTGCATGCCCTTCTGGGCGGTCTCGATCAGGTAGAGCCGCAGGTTCTCGTTGACCGTGAAGGAGAAGCCGCCGACCTCGCCGATCGCCTCGGTCACGCCCTCGAAGAGCTCCGGGTGCTTGTCGACGAGGTGGCGGGCGCCGTAGGTGCCGCCCGCCTCCTCGTCGGCGAGGAAGGCCAGCACGATGTCGCGGGGCGGCTTGCGGCCCGACCGCAGCCGGTCGCGGACGACCGCCAGCGTCATCGCGTCCATGTCCTTCATGTCGACCGCGCCACGGCCCCACAGGCAGCCGTCCGCGATCTCGCCCCCGAAGGGGTCGTAGGTCCAGTCCGCCGCGTTGGCGGGCACGACGTCGGTGTGGCCGTGGATCAGGAGCGCCGGCCGGGACGGGTCCTCGCCCTCGATCCGCGCCACCGTCGAGGCCCGGCCCTTGTGCGACTCGATGATCCGCGGCTCCAGCCCCACCTCGGCCAGCTTCTCGGCCACGTACTCGGCGGCGAGCCGTTCACCGGGCCCGGAGTGGTCGCCGTAGTTGCTGGTGTCGATCCGGATCAGATCGCGGCAGAGGTCGACGACCTCCTCCTCGCCGCTCCTGGCGGTGCCGGCCCCGGCCGGCTTCGACTCGCTCACGCTGCCTCCTCGTGGTTCGCCGCCGGGACCGCGCCCGGACACGGGCGGGACCGGCGTTAGTCCACGGCCATCCTCCCTCTCCCGTTCCTCCGGCCCAAGGCCGCAATACCGCCGACACACACCCGCAACGATCACGCGCCGGGCGGCCCGGGAGGAGGTGCGGGCGGGGGCGTGG